>NZFU01000051.1 GCA_002689345.1 Methanobacteriota archaeon
TGCCAAAACCGGGGAGTTGTTCAGACATATCACTACCTCATAGATGCAGTTTATGATACAACACCCTCGGAGCCGCTTTGCATGGTAATTGTTTAAATCCAAAGTATTTATTCTTTGATTTGAAAAGAACTAAACGCAATATATTGATGAAAAACCATGGCAGGTAAGGATGGAGGCTTTCTCTCTTTTTTTGGAACGGCTCAAGAACTCAGAGATTTCAGTGAGATTTATTTCGGCAGTTTAGCTATTGCATTAGTCTATTTCTTAATCCGGCATTTCAAAGGCGGAGGTATTGCCAAACTAGGAACTAAGCGTTTTGATTGGACAGTACTTACACTTGCAATTTGGTGTTTTGTTGGATTGTGTATCGATGGCTGGGCCCATAAGCACGGAGAAGTTGATGATTCATTCTTTACGAAATGGCATGCTGTTTGGTACTCTGGATTCACTGCATATGCAGGATATATTACATTCAGTTTATGGAAATTACATGATGGGCCAATTCCAAAGAGTCCTACTGCGATTAAGGAATTCTTGAATGGAATGCCTAAGGGATATAGTGTGGGTGTAATCGGAATGGTAGTATTTTCGATATCAGGTTTTGGAGATATGTTGTGGCATTCATTATTTGGGATTGAAGGCGGTACAGATATTCTTCTTTCACCAACGCATCTGGGATTGGCAGCAGGTCTGATTTTGAGTTTGATGGTTCCTGTGATGAGTGCATGGCATAATCCAGATAGTGGCAAGACATTATCGGCACAGATCCCGATTATATTCGGCCTAGGTTGCTCATGGTCAGTGATTACTTTGTTTACCTCTTATTCACATAATCTGACTATCAGTTACAAAGATTTGTGTGCAGGTAAAGGTTGTGCAATAGGAAGCGGAGGTCTTGAAACAGGAATCACTTCCATCCTACTTCAATCCGTAATTATGGCTGGGTTCGTTCTATTCTTCCTGAAAAGATGGAAGCCTCAATTTGGAGCATTTACAATTTTATTCTCTGTAAATGGCCTTGCAGTGGCAGCATTTGCACCTGGTGAACTCGGTGCAGCTTGGAAGCATCTATTGACTCCAATACTAACAGGAATACTTGTTGATATAATCTACAAGTTGTATGGTGAAAGGTCTAGGCTATTCGCATTCTGTCTGCCGTCTGTAGCAGTGGTATCATGGTTTATCATGTTGGTATTGATTTCCAAGAAAAATAACCTATTGGGATGGTCAATTCACGCAACAATCGGTGTAGTCTTCTTAGCCGGATGTGCGAGTTTGATGCTGAGCTTCCTTTCAGAATCGGATGGTAATATTATTCGAGAGTAAGAATGATATTCATGAACACCTTTGGCTTCTATGATGAAGCGTTGTGAGAAGTGTGGTCGGACCTCGGCGTTGACATGTAAAAAGTGCCGTAAACCGCTTTGTAATTATCACTCCAAAAATGGTGTTTGTGATAATTGTAGCAAAAGATGAAATCATCTTTTGACGATAATTGAAAGTATATCTCCATCCTTCAATCTATGTTCTAGGCCAACCCTTTGCCAGTCAAACTTAGCAGACGGGCCCTTAACACGTGCGAATCTAAACTTTCTAACGAAATCTCTGTGCAGGTTGTTACACACATTTCGAACAGTAGAATCATCCTTGACAATAAGTGGCTCTTCCATATCTGCTTCTTGTCCTTGCGGTTTGAGATAGATACTCATGAATCCAAGATTATCGTAGATGAAATCCTTCAATTCATCCAAACCAGTTCCCTTGAATGCAGATATTCTCATAATTGGCCAATCCTGAGGAAGTGCCTTTTCTGCGGAAGAAATTTCTTCCTCGGTTGCAATATCAATTTTGTTGACTGCAATTACTGACTTCGAATATACTCTGCTACCTGCCAAAGTATCGACTAACATTTCCGCAGTTGTGTCCTTTCTCAGAGTTACAACTGCCGATGTATAACCGAATGAACGAATGATTTCTCCCATCTCATCAGCAGTTAGATGAGTTTGTTCAACAGTGGTACGAACATCTATTCCACCCTTGTCTACCCTCTTTACGAATACTGGTGGCTTAGTTTGATTAAGCCTTATTCCTGCATTTTCTAATTCACGATGCAACACTCGGAAATGAGCATCTTGGAATGGGTCAACAATGTAGAGTACCATGTCACACGATCTAATTACTCCAAGGATTTCTTTACCTCTACCCTTTCCTTCAGCAGCACCTTTAATCAGACCTGGTAAATCAAGAATCTGAATTTTTGCACCTCTGTGTTCCATCAGCCCAGGAATACATGTTAGGGTAGTAAATGCGAAATTACCTGCCTCAGATTTCGCATCGGTCACTTGGGTGATTAATGTGGATTTACCAACAGATGGGAAACCCACCAATGCAACCGAAGCATCACCTGATTTTTTTACTTCAAATCCCTTTGCAGGCCCAGCAGCTTTAGCAGATGCAGCGGCTTTCTCTTCCTTGAGTTTAAGTTGAGCAATTTTAGCCTTTAGTTTACCGATGTGTGCATTGGTGGCTTTGTTTTTTTGAGTCTTGTTGATCTCGTCATAGAGGGCCTGAATTTGCTCTTTGATAGTAGCCATCGCACACCCTCCTATTCGCATCGGGCGGATGGGCATTCTTGAATGCTATCACCCAATCGGCTCGCATATGAAGAATGCAGAACTCGCAGTCCTCTTCTTCAGGCTAAAAGATATGCTTAGCAAATATGAGTCATTTTTACGTATTGTCAAGGATGAAGATGGATATTATCGACTGTATACGCCAACAAGGCGCCCCTTCATGGGAATCTGTGTTCAGAGGAAGCATGTTGGGGTCTATGTGATGCCAATGTGCGAGAATGAATTTCTAGTCGGTGAACTATCTGAAAAGCAAATTGGTAAAGGAACGTTAGGATTCACTAGGGATGATGACCCCTTTCTAGAGAAAATGCCTTCATTCATTGAAAGATGCTTCCAGCACTGTATTGATACGAACCAAGTCCCGATGGACTGATGAGGAATATCCTACACGCCTAACACATGGGGATTGACATGCGACTGCATCTAGTCGATGGTGAGTCATTACTAAATCTCCTAAATATGGATTGGAATGAAATCATATCGCAGATGAGCAATAATACTCTACGCTCATCCAGACCGGCACTTGACCCCAAATTAAATCGAGATTTTGATATTGATTGTGAAGCGGAATTTCTCGATATTGCAGAAAATATTTCTGGTACTGGAACAGTACGAGAAGTATTATTGGAAAATTTTGCCTTTGATGCCTTATTGAAGTTAGTAGAATGGGTTAGTGTAGGCTATTGGGAAGCATGGGAAGGTAGATGCTTCCTCTATTTGGAGAATGCAATTGGAAGAAGTATGAAGGATGTTGAAGACATGTATTCTCATTCTACATGGATGGAACTTAGAGATTCATTATCTGGAATGAGCGAATCTGAATTTTCAGAGAAAGTTTGCTCGGATTGGATGCAAAGAAGAAAGGATTTAGGAGAAACTTTGGATGAGAAAAAAGACCCCCGAATTATTCCTACATTCGAATCTCATGATCGGAATTCCAGGGGATTACATTACGCAGTAAATCAAAAACAACACGTCCAAATATTGGGCCGTGACCACTTAGATGCAAAATTCTGGGGCCACGGAGATTGGAATCTTGATAATTTACTAAATTCGTGAAATTGAAAAACGGGCTATGAGTGGAATGTCTATGGACGAAGACGAAGTTGTTGTGGAAGATGCTACTTCTGAAGATTCAGAAGTAGAAGAAACTGTAGAAGAAATAGTAGAAGAAATAGACCCTCTAACAGAAGCCCTTCAGAGGGCTGAATCTGCTGAAAAGGAAATCACTTATCGTGATGCTGAGATTCAAAACGTCCGTAAAAGATTTATGTCTGAAAAGGCCACTGCGATACAGTATGGGGGCATGGGTATGGCAAGAAAAATGCTTAATGTCCTTGGAGATATAGACCGTGCATTATCAGTAAATGAAGATGAAGGCTTGGTTTTAATCCGTTCAAAAATGTGGTCAGAATTATCTAGTGACGGAGTTGTAAAAATCGAAACCAAGGGTGAAAAATTTGATCCCGCAAAAATGGAAGCGATAACAACTCTACCCCCTTCTGACCAATTCCCTGCGAATTCGGTTATCGATGAACTTGAATCTGGATACCTCTACAAGGATAGAGTGTTAATTCCTGCAAGAGTCGTGGTTGCTTCTGACCAATGATGGTCATCGGATTTCATTGAGATGAACCACTCCAACTTCTAGTCTCTCGTGAGTAGGGTGGACTTCAACCATCAGTACAGGTACCGAGAGGTACTCTGCAACTTCTTCTGCAGCAGAAAGAGGTATTTCGATGCGCTGAGAAGGTGCATCAAAACGAATCCATCCCTCGTGAAGACCTAGTGTTTCTACGAGTTCTTGAACATCACCAGCAGCATCTTCGAGCGTGCAAGGAATCGCACCAAACAGAATGGTGTCATCTCCAGACAGGATTTCATAAGGTCGCAATGTAGCTTCACCCCTTCTTCTGAATCTGCTTCTTAACTGACCAGCATCTTTGAAGGAAGCAGTACAAAATTTCACATGGAAATCTAAGTGTTCAGCAGCCTTTTTTAATTCGATTGCAAGTTCAGCAGAACCATCTGCAGCAGCAGTAATTCCTCCTGCTAAATTGAAGCCACGGACATCCATATTCTCTTGATTTCCAACAGTGATCTCTAACTCGTTAAGATTCAGAAATTGAACAGGAGAATCATGTAGTTGGTCAAGAAGTCGATGCAATTTTTCATTCTTATCTGGTTCTGCTGGCAATTCAACACCAACACAAATCCCTGCATCATGTGCTGCAATTACTGATTTGCGATACATGCTTAAATCAAGGTCAAGTAAATGGAATCGCAATTCGTCCAAACCTGCTTGACCTAATTGTTTAGCCTGTTCTGGTTTTATCGGAATCGAGGTATAGCAATGGATATGATGCTCTTTTCCGAATTCCGATTTTAATGCAACTATCGCTTCAACTGTTTTGTCAAAGTCCAGCATTGGGTCTCCGCCAGTAATGCCGGTTCCAGTTGCCCGCATCGCTTTTGCCTCTTCGATAACTTCATCGAAATTAGAACATCTTCTCTCGTTAGCAAACATATCTGGTGATTCTCTACGGTTATCAGACAGCGGGCAATAATCACATCCCCAATGACACTTTCCGGTTACAAACAGAACTAATTTACTCCCACGTTGGCACTGTATGCAACCTTCAGCCTCACCCTGTTCGGGGGGGGCTATCTCGCTTGCCATTTGTAGTTGCACAACCGTTCGGTCTAACATCTAGGGTTTGAACTCACTGGTTGGATATATCAATCCGATTGCATTGCTTGTTCTAACAACCATGCGTGGAATCGATAATCTTCAGTTAATTCTGGATGAAATGTGAGAGCCAATATTTTCCCTTCAAGAACTCCTACAACTTCTTTTTCAAGCCAAGCGATTGGGTACTTGCTGCCCTCGGTAAAACGAGGTGCTCTGATGAAAACACCTGGAAATTGCCCCTTGCTGCCTATGTCGATTTTGATTGCTGATTGGAAACTCTCCTTTTGTCGACCAAAGGCATTTCTGACTATTGGCGTCTCAATCAAGCCCTGTTGTGATAGTAGAATCGCTCCAGCACATGTGCCAAGTACTGGAATCTGAGCGGCTCGTATTTTATTCCATATTCCTGAAAATAAATCTTCAGATCGGCTTGCAATTTTCATTGCAGTCGATTCTCCACCCGGTAATATGATTGCATCTATTCCATCTACGTCACTCGATTTACGTAATTCGCGTATGTTGATTTCAATGTTGATTGATTCAGCAGCCTTTAGCAATGCATGCATGTGCTCATGTCGAGCACCCTGCAACATGGCTATGCCAACTGTCAGCATGATTGATGCTAGCGGCATGAAGTTCTTCAGCAACTCGGTTTGTAGTTCACTTATTGAACCGGGAGTGTATCGGCTTAACATGGGTCACGAAGGTGATTGCTTTTTGGTACCCGGGCCGGTACGTATGAACCAGGCTTGCTTAGAAGCAATGTCAACTCCTACAATCACTGCTAGAGGAACTGAGTTTCGTGACGTAATGGCTAGACTGAATAGTGGTTTGCGATACGCATTTAATCTTACACCATCATCTTCTGAGAGGAAAAATCAGTCGTGGACTGGTGATGATGGATACAAAGTCATAGTAGTATCTGGTTCTGGTACCGCTGCTATGGAAATGGTCATGGCAAATCGATTTCGACACAATGACAGAGTATTAGTTCCTACAAACGGAAAGTTTGGTGAAAGAGTTGCTGAAATGGGTTCTAGATTTTGCAATGTTAAACATCTGAAATATGAGTGGGGACGAGCCTTCGATTTTGGAGAAATCGAAGAGCAATTGGCTAGAGGTAATTGGGAAGCAGTTGCCATTTGTCACAATGAAACTTCCACGGGAATAACTCAAGATGCTACCGAACTGGCAGAGATGTGTCAGCGTCATGGAGTTGCATTTATCATCGATGGAATCACAAGTGTTGGTGGTCTTCCTGTTCATCCTAATGAATGGGGTGCCGAGGCGGTGGTTGTCGGAGCTCAGAAGTGTACGGCTGGTCCAAGTGGAATTGCAGCTATTGCAGTAAACCAGCATTTCATTGATCGATGCACTGCAATAAGAAATCAAGACGATTCCAATCCTACATATTACCTGGATATTTTAGCGGCATTGAAAAAAGGAGATGATGACCAAACACCTTGGACTCCAGCGATTAATCCAGCCATGGGCTGGGCTGCTTCTCTTGAATACCTCAAGAATGAAGGATTAGAGCAACGCTGGAATAGATGTGCTCTAATGGCCAAAGGTGTTAGAAATTTATTCACTGATTTAGGATTTGAATTATTGGCTGATGAATTTTTCCGCTCAAGTACCGTTACAGCAATCATGTATCCAGATGGTATTGACGATTCTTGGAGAACTCGTCTGAAGGACGAGTATGATACTCAGGTTATTGGCGCACAGGACCATCTCAAAGGAAAGATGTTCCGCGTTGGAAGTATGGGGGAGACAACAGTTTCTGAGATGATTGAAGGATGCAAGAGAATGATATCTTGCTTTGAGGATTTTGGAATGGAATTTTCACAAGTCGAAGTCGAGTCATATTTTGAGTGATTGGTATGAACATAGTATTGGGGCGATTCCAACCCTTCCACAAAGGTCATGCCTACTTGGTAAATGCAGCATTAGAGAATGGACCTACTGTTATTGCAATAGGTTCTAGTGAAGCAGATGCTAGTTTGGAAAATCCTTGGAATGCAGAGGAAAGAGAGGCAATGATACGTTCTTGGTTAGGTCAGAGAGAGGCGGAGATTGTTCGGATCCCTGACATTAACGACCCCCCAAACTGGGTTGAGCATGCAACAAAATTCCATGGCGATGGTACACTTTTTACAAGTGACGAACCTACTAAGGCACTGTACCAAGAGTCCAGTTTTCCTGTAGAATGGGTTGAACTTTCACAGCGTGAATCGTATGAAGGTTGGAGGGTTAGAACGACACTCAAGATGCTATCAACGGTATATGAGAGAGATGCTCAACATGAAGTTATGTCGGCATCAATACCTGTGAAAGTTGTTGATTGGCTAATCGAAAATGATGCTTTACATCGCTTATATTCTATGTCTCAGGGCCTAGAACATGCCGGTTAAAGTAGTCTCAACACTTATCACTAACTTAGTACACGTAATAACGTGGACCTGGTCAAGAAGATAGGAGTAATGGCAGCCGGCCTTGGTATCAGTGGGGCGATTGGAGCCATTTCTGGAATACTTCTTCTCTATGTTTTGATCGATGCAGCAATTGCGGGTGCAGATGATGCAATCTGGCTATATCTTTGTGCAGCAGTAGGAATTATTGTAGGCGGAATCTGTTTCAAGGTAGTTCTTTGGGCAGGAAAGAGTAAGAAAGTGTTTCAATAATCGATATTGAAGTACAAAAACGGGCTTTTACACGCGACTTTCATAACTCGTCTGATTCAGCAGGGCAACATGGGTCTGAAGGAACGGCTAGGTATTGACCTCGGCGTTTTCAAAGAATCTACAACATGGAAAGCGTTAGGAATTGGAATAGTTCTGTTCTCCATAATCGGATATGCAGGCCTTTCAATGTTCGATATCGCTTCATCGGGTTATGGAGTTGATAGAGACGAGATTCGTCTTGCACCAGATTTCGAAGTAGAGACTGTAAATCGAACGGTTGAGGAGTCTGAATTAGTCAATGAAAGCGGGTGGTTCAAACTTTCAGACCACCGAGGCAAAGTCGTAATCATTGATTTTATGGCAATAGATTGTGCTAATTGTCATTTAGTCCAAGAGCATCTGGAAAATGAAATTGAAGATTGGAGAGATTATGATGGAGAATATGAAATCGTCATCATATCAGTAGGTAGCTGGTATCCTTCTCCAGTGATGGAAGGTGAATCATTGGAGATGCTGAATGAGACATTTGGTGATACCGACTCAGATTCTCATATGCCGTGGATTGTTGCTACAGGAGATATGGATTCGGTTTTGAAATCAGAAGTAATCCACTCCGGAATGAATAATTCCTCGCTTTCACTTGACGATGGAGTATATTGTTTGGAAGCTTGGGTAGATGATTCTGAAAGGGAAATTTCCTGTATCGATATTGGTGTAACCGATAACTCGCACGATAACGATGATTTGTCCAACGATGTTGATGGAATTGAAATTATCTTTGAAGCAAATTCCTCACTTAATTTCACTATCGATACATCACTTGAAGGAAATGTCAGTTGGGAATTAATTGAAATGATTAGAGGCGATATGGTAGAGGAATATCAAGCACAAGCAATTCCTGTTGCTCTAATCATAGACCATGAAGGATTCATTATTGCAAAGGCAAGTTCGGGAACACCTACTGGTGGCTGGGGTGATTTCGATTCAGCAGTATTGGCTGCTGCCGATGGTGAGGCAGAGGATTTGCGATTCTCCCTAGCCAAAGTTGATCGATCAGCAGGTGCTATTTTCTCGATGGGATTATTGCTTGGAGTATTGGTATATTTCTCTCCTTGTGCATTCCCAATCTTACCTGGATACATCTCATATTACATCGGATTAGGGCAGCGTGAAGATGAATTAATCGAGGCTGGCAAACTGGAAAGTAAAATGCCTGCACATTGGATATTGGGTGGTCTTGCAGCATTAGGGCAGTTGACATTCTTCGCTATCATTGGAATTATTGTATTCGGCCTTGGTAGTGTAATCAATCTATCAGGTGTTCTGCATTATTTCGCATTAGCAGTTGCGATATTATTGATTGTTCTTGGTGCATTCATGCTAACTGGAGGAACAGCACACTTACTCGGATTCGTGCAGAAATTAGTTGACAAGTATTCTACAACTGAAATGGATGACCGATTTACTCCCAAGCGAAATATGTACCTTTGGGGAATTGGATATTCTGCAGCATCCATCGATTGTACAGCAGCCGCGGTGATTCCTTTCATCGCATACCTTGCAATCATTGGTGGAGCGGCAACATGGACTGGATTAGGTGGTCTCATGCTATCTGTAAGTCTTCTAATGATTACAGTGACCACGGTTGTAGGCCTAGGTCAGCAACAATTCATCACAATTCTCAGAAGATCAACTGGCTTGATCAAGGCTATTGGTGCATGGATGATGATGATGGCAGGAATCGCTCTAACTTTCTACTTGACTCAGCCTGAACTAATCGCAAGTTGGCTGTGAATACGGTAGTGAGCAAATGAAAGACATCAAGACATGTTTGATTCTACTTTTGCTTTTCTCAGCAAGTATCGCTGGTTGTTTATCAGAGGATGAAGAAAAGTCTGAACTCAATTTACAAGTCGATTATGATTCACTGAATGGAACAATTATCGAATCTTATTCTGATGGTGAACTTATCTCATCAGATATTGTAACAATCAAATTTGATTTCTCTAAAACAACCTCAGCCCATGACTTATCACTATTTGGAGTGGATACTAATGATAGTCGTGACCCGATTGAAGTCAATGCTAAAGAGGCCTCTATAATCATGATTGATTTTTCAGAACATGGAATTTATGAGTTGTCACTATATGCAATTGATGAGGATGGTAATCAAGAAGACCAGTCGCTAAAAGTCAAAATCAATCTGCGCATCGAATGGATTGAATTGAGCACTATTAGCCCCGAATCATTGATGTTTGATCCAACTCCTAGCAATGGTGGCGAGCATGCAGAGTTTATTGAAATCGAATCTACTGTTGAAAATCCAAATCAGATTGAAGAATTTGGAGGTGGACAATCTGTGGGAATCACTTGGAGTATTATTGACGAGTATGATGATACCTGCCAAAAAAATAGCGACCAAGTGGATAATGGCGACTCAGTGACTTGGATTACAATTCACTTTAACACATACTTGGTTCATGAATTAAACATCGAATACGATGATGGCCAGGATGACATTAATGTAAATCAATCAGTATCAATTATTTACGGTACTGAATAATTCTAAACTACAAATTCAAATTTCTAGTTTACTCTGTGCTAGGAAATGCTTCATTCCATTCCTCATTGTTTGAAGATTTCATTGCAGGAATACACATCCAATACCAGCAACATATTCCAGTGACAATGCCAGTTATTAGGTCGAAAAAGAAATGTTGCTTTGTAGTCATTACTGAGATGCATAGAGCAACCCAAGCAACCCACACAAGCACTTCTTTGAATCCAGTGATTATTTTCCAATGACGTAGCAACATCACAATCATCAGCGATTGAACTACATGCAGGCTCGGCCAAGCATTGTATGGCATGTCTGTGTTATGCATCAAATCTCCAAACCAGAATCCCCAGAAACCTTCACCCGCTCTTACATCTGCCGGTATTTGGTCACGAATGTACACTTCTGTTGGGAATAGGATGAATATCAGATTAACAACCCAAGTCATTACAAATAGAGCCTGGTAAAATGCAAACATTTCCCTAATTCTTTCATCATTAACTCTACCAAACCATGCTGCTGCTGGGTAATACAAATACAAAGTAAGGTAAATGATAAAACTCCATCCGATGAATGGAACCATAGAATCAATTGGCATTATTGGGTCCATTACTGACCTGTCAAAATATCCCATGATTTGGTTGATCACAGAATAGGGTAATGCCATGGCTAAAATCAATGATATTATTGTATACCAAAATAATTTGCTGTTTCCTTTTTCACGCCAGTGAGGTTGCCATACCTTCCATGGGCGCTTGAACATGGCCCTGCGAATACTTCTAACTATTCAGGCAATCGGCGAGCCACAACTTGGGCAGGCAATCCATCCTGGTGAAATAACAGTTCCACAACACATTTTCGGAGCACTTGGCTTTTCGCCCCCAGCACCATCAACTACCTTCTGAGCAGTCTGCTGACGCAGCATTTCTTGCATAACTTCAGGGGTTAGAGCGCCATGTTCGGCTGCCATTTCCATCATTTTCTGTTGGAATTCGTTTTGGCTATCCATTCTTTGAGTTTGGAAATTCTGTTGATTTGCAATTCGGTCTGCCTTTCTAGCTTGAACTTCTGCAAACATGTCCATCGCTCTCTTTGATTTAGCATCGGCCTCATCAACACGGACTTCCATTTTACCACGTTCATAATTTACTTCAGCTTCCCACTTGGCTTCTTGAGCCCTTAGGCCCTTCAATTCATGCTCTAATTCAGCGGTAACTTGCCCACGTGCTTTCGCTCTTGCGACATTGGACTCCATTTCGATACGTGCTAAAGTAATGGATTCAGTTTGTGCATAATGTGCTAATTGAGCTTCGGTATTTACTTGATTACCAGCGGTCTGTGCTTCTACAGCAGCACGGTGTCTTTGTACTAATTCCATATCTGTAGGATTGGTTACTGGGAATGCTTTGAGTAAAGTGAATCCTAGATTAGACAATAGATTTCTCATGCCGGATTCAGCAGACATCTCAAATCTCTCTAAGAATGAAGCATCTCTTAATCCAGCAGCGTCTTGGCATGAAGCAAGACAAGGTGCAACGACACGTGCCTTAACTTCATCACCGACAATGGCGATCAAGCCATCTCGAGTAAGTGTAGGTGCATTATTCGCAAAGAAATTCAAAAGTTTAGGAATGTCATCAAGATTCATTCTCATTCTCAGGTTAGCAAAACCTTTCACTTTCTCTCCATTTGCAATTTGTCCCTCGAATGGAACCCAGTAGTCCATTGGTCCAGTCATTGCAAACAATAGACGTCTATCGCTGGCGGTAACGCCCATCTTGTCCCCAATCCAACGGCTAAAGCCACCGGCCATATTTTTGAGTAAAGTCTCGGTTAGAACATCTCCTATTCTACCATCTACAATCATAGCACAAGCTTCGTTAGGCTTGAGCATAACTTGCTGAGTAGAAAGGGTTTGTATCTTTTCTGCATTAACCAATCTAGCAATTATATCGGGGCTATCTCTCCATCTGTAATTCGCCATAGTATCACTTCTTTACTTTCTTTTGTTTTAGTCCGGAAAGGACATTTGCTCTTGCTCCGAAAAATCCTCGGCAACTGGTGACCATCTGTGTAGTTTGTAAAGCCAACTGGCGAGGTTCACCTTCTCCTGTTGCAATACAATGTTCAGCACTATTTGCAATATTTACTGCTTTAGTAACCATGTCGATGACCTCATGGTCATGTTTGATTAATTTTTTGAGGTCCTTATTTGATGGTGATCTTTGTCCTGAAAGGAAAGCATGCTCCATACCGGCAACAGCCTTATTCACATCTTCAATCAAGTAATCACATTCTTCGAGACACTGTTTTGCAGCACGTGCGACTTCGATGTTTCCTGAACGGAATTGACTATCAAACATATTCTGCATGTGGCTCCTAACTCTTCCTGCTGCACGAGAGATTTCATCTCGAACCATTTTGTCAGTTTCAATGCGAGAGCCCTTGGTATAACCATTGTATCCAAGCAGGACTAATTGTACACCGCGAATGTATGGCACAACATCGAGTGGAGTTCCAATCATAGTCTTCCCTAACACTATTAGGTGCGCACTACCATATGATGCTAACGCTAAAAACAGCCAAAAATCACAAAATAAGCCAAATCACTGGTCTAAATTTGATTGATTTCGAGAAACTATCTCCGAACCGATAATCGTCACCAATCCTGAACCGATTAATGCAGACAAAAACACTTCTAAATTAGCTAGTCCAAAATCATTGGTTGGTGATGTCAAGTATCCAATTCCTGTACTGAAATCAGCAGTATACATTCCATATATTACTACTGAAAGTAATCCACTTATTGCACCTGCTAAAGATGCACGTGAATCGATACGATGCCATAGTGTTAGTAGTACGGGTAAGACGGTGGCAGCAGCTAGTAAATCAGCAAATAAGAAAATCCCGAATACACTTGCAGCATCGAATGTGAAACTGCCAATAGTAGGCCCAGTCGCTAGATATATCGCCAACGGTATCATTGCAACAGTGGCGATTCGAGCCTGGTTCAAATTCATTTTTCCATCAGAAAGATCTCTGGTAATAGATGCTGAAATCGCATTTTGTAATGTATCAACACTTGAACAAACTAGTGCGATTCCAAGAACTACAAATCCTGCAATAATTAGCACATGTACATCCTCCAACAAAACGAAGAATGCAGCTGATGGGTCTGAAGCAGTTCCCTTTGCAGCCGCAACGGTTCCCAGAACTCCCATAATGAATACCAATGGTAAAACAAGTCCAGCTGCAAGTAGAGACCCCTTTTTGAGAGCTTCTTCGTCTTCTGATGCCCATGCTCTTTGCCAATTCCCTTGCGAAAACATTTCAGCGGCTGTAATCGCTACAACAAGCGCCAACCCTGATTTGAATGAATCCATGTAAGACATACTTCCAATACTCCAATTATCTTCACCTTCGGGATTGTATGCTTTGGCATCTGAAATCAAAGAACTTAGGTCTCCTGCAAATAATACCAATAGAAGAGTAATGATGAGCCATAGTACTACCCATGCCTGGATTTTATCAGTTCGAAGCGAGGTAGGTAATCCTCCATATGCAGTATATGCTGCAGTTACGATACCGACTGCAACCATCGGAATGATTGGGTCCATGTCAGATAAAACATGCATAGCTTTACCGATGGCTGTAAATTCTGCAAACAGGAATGTGAACATGTAAGTTACTGATATGATACCCACATAGATCTGCATAGGCCTGCCTATTTGCATTCTTACATAATCGGCAAGGGTAACTCCATCCGGCAATTTCCTTCGAATCTTCGGCCCCACGTATGCGAGAAGGAGAAATGGTGTTGAGGCAGAGACAGCATATCCTACAACATCCCAAAATCCACCCCAATACCCTACTTCGGATGGACCAAACAATATCCATATTCCCATTCCTGAGGCAAAAAGACTGAGTCCAATCTTTAGCCAATTTTGCGTACCTCTAGCTGATAAGTATTCATCAGCATCTATTTTTTTTGTTGTTGCAGCCTTGTATCCAATGTAGCCGAAGAATCCAAGCGTTGCAATCATCAACCAATATGCAATATTCGTGTTCATACTTATCCCTCAATTTAGTTGTGCAATTATTTTGTGCATTCTATCTACTAATTCTAAAGGATTGTGCGCTAGAATATACAGTGCAGGCTCCCATCCAAAAGCGCCCTCATCCAGAATAATATCAATTCCTTGGTGGGGTACTAAATCTCCTTTAGGGGCAAATGTCAGATTGAAATCTAATTCCTCACAAATAGTCTCGATCCTATCCTTGTCATCTCCTGGATGAATATTCAATATTGCAGTTTTTGCGCCATCATGGACTCTAGCATCAAGTAGCATGTTAGCTAAATGTTTAGATGCTCCAAACGCTGGAGTTTCATGATGGCGTAATGTGTTGTCAACTATTGTCACTTTGCCCGGGAATGCAGCAACTTCTGCTGTTGATCTTGATGATTCGAGACAACAAGCGATATTCATTCCAACCGCTGGCATTTGCTTTTTCAATCTGTTAACATCAATTCTAGAAATCGCCCATTCCAATCTCTTCAGTAATGCTGTTTGTTCTTGGTCTGAATCAAGATCTGTACCTGTCAAAGACTTGTCGAACCGCAGTACTTGGCCTGGTGCAAATGCTATTTCCATGACAAATCTTGTACGGCTAGGTTTTGCGTTTGGTCCAAGTTGGCGAAGAGCCATTGATATTTCATGCGCCCAGCCATCGATAGTAGATCCATCAGACGTTCCAGCCATATGAGGCAATTCACGGTGTGCCATTCGTGATATTGTTGACTGGGTAGAACCCAAAATATCAGCTATTTCAGCCTGTGACCAATTCGAAGCCTTCAAATTTCTAGCTAATTGCATATGCAAACGTTCGAGCCACGCAGAGCCATCTGATCCTAACATATACTTTCCTGAGGGCTATACTTATTCAATATTCCTAACTAAAAATGCATATTGCATTAAGTTTTACAGTCGCATTGAAAAATCATCCTATGGCATTTTTTCTATATCCTGCATAAAACGGTGTACTGGGAGCATTACCTAAACTCGGTAAAAAAGACTCCTATTTTTTGAAATTCTAAGGTGTGGATTAAGCATATTTATATTTCACAAAAGGTAGTGTAAATTATGACATAATGTTCTAATTATTCATTATGCATAGTTAAATATGCACCTCAACGAAAAAGACTACAGGGAGCGATAAATGTAAAATTTTCATGTTAAATAGCCTAAAAAACGAGAATAATCTCACAATATCTGGATATGGCAAAAACACTGAGAGTTGTAATTCTAAATAATCAAATTATGGCAAATATTTGTCAATAAATTAGTTCGGATAGCAATCGTATGTATTGAGCCTTACAATTGAATTCAAAAAACTAGTATAACAGCCCGGTTATACACAGGGTTCTAAACCCGCCTCCGATGGGGTAAGCCTGAGGGATGACCATGGATGTCGACGGCTTCTTAGATGAAATCTTAGTCAAGATACGTGAACACCTCAATGGGACAGAGAAGGTTGTGGAATATATTCCGCAATCGAGTCTGCGAAAAACCGCAGACTTGAATTTACCATTGGAGGGATTGGGACTTGATACTGTCATGTCAGATATCGATCATTATCTACGATATAGTGTGAAAACAAATCATCCAGGTTTTATGAATCCACTTTGGGGTGGCATAAATATCGCAGCCTTTGCTGGAGAAGTGATAGCAACTTTATCCAATAATTCGATGTACACTTACGAGTTATCTCCATTGGCAACACTATTCGAACAAGCGTTAATTCGCAGAATGTGCGAAATTGTAGGATTCGGCGATGGAAATGGAACCCTTACTACTGGAGGCTCAAATGGAAATATGATCGGTATGATGTGTGCGAGATACCAAGTCGACCCATTGGGCCAACAGAGAGGATTTGATGGAGAGAAATTAGTATGCTTTGTTTCAGCCGAGTCTCATTACTCTGTTTTGATGGCTGCAAACGTATTAGGAATCGGGTTTGATAATGTAATCAAGGTGCCATGTGATGAAGATGGCCGAATGAGATGTGATAAGTTGATTGAAGAAATTGAACGTTCACGAATGAATAATCAAATTCCATTTTGTGTGGTAGCAACTTCAGGTACCACAGTTAGAGGCGCATTTGACCCAATTAAGGAGATTGCAGGTATTTGTTCAGATCAAAACCTATGGTTCCATGTGGATGCTGCGTGGGGTGGTTCCTGTCTTTTCAGTGCTAAGTATAGAGAATTGATGGATGGCGTTGAATTGGCAGATTCAATCTGTTGGGATGCCCACAAAATGATGGGAGTGCCATTAGTATGCTCAGCATTTTTGATAAAACGTCCGGAAATATTGAGGAAAATATGTTCGCATGGAAATGTTGCACACTACCTATTTCTTGGAGATGCCGAGGATGTTGATTTAGGACGTATAAGCTTACAATGTGGTCGTAGAAATGATGCATTGAAACTATTTTTGGCCTGGCGAGAAAAAGGAGATGCTGGTTGGGCTAGATTGATTGAATCTTACATGCATCTGGCCGACTATTTACAAGATAAAGTTGAATCAAATCCTCAGTTGGAAATGATGTCTACTCGTGATTGGACAAATGTCTGTTTGCGGTTTAGAGAAGATGGAATCGACAAAAATGAGATAAATGGACAGATTCGAGATCGAATTGTAAAGTCGGGAAGATTCATGGTTTCACAATCAAACATCGGAGACGATGTTATCTTGAGGCCAGTCATAGCAAACCCTGCAGTTACTAAACTACAACTCGATAAATTAGTTGAAGAAATAGTTTCGACTGGAAATGACATCATACGTGGAATTCCATTTTCAGAATGAGTATAAGCAAGTTATCAAATAACTTGACCTTGACAAATAATCGTGAAGGTTGGTAAACCAGATTGGTGGGATTCTGCAAAAGAATTCTTACTACAAGACCCTATTCTAGGACCTGTAGTGTCGAGGTATGGCAATGAATCATTGATTGGTAAAGGCGACCTCTTCTCTACATTGGTTCGCTCAATAGTCGGGCAACAGATATCCGTTATTGCAGCTGATTCTATTTGGAACAGATTAGTAGATTTAGTGGAAGATATAGCCCCTAGTAATATTTGCAATTTTACTCCTGAACAAATTGCATCCTGTGGCCTAACCAAATCCAAAGCGAATTATATTCATGGAATAGCGAATGACTCAGAGAATTTCCTTTCACCAAATTGGAGTGATTTGACTGACTCAGAAGTGAATAAACATTTGACAAGTTTTAGAGGAATTGGTCCATGGACATCTGAAATGATAATGATTTTTTCATTACTCAGACCTGATGTTTTCAGTATAGGAGACATTGGTCTAATCAATGCTGTCAAGACTTTAGTTCCTGATGCCAAAACCAAGGAAGACGTACTCCTTGTATCTCATTCATGGGCACCATACAGGACTGCTGCAAGTTGGTATCTATGGCGAATGTTAGATCCAGTGCCAGTAGAGTATTAATGGAAAATCCGTTATAGTTAATCCTTCAAAAGGCATCCATGGAGTTTGCATATTATTCCATCTCGCTTATTTTTGCATATGCAATTACTAGATGGATTACTGAAAATGTGAAGTTCCATTTTAGGAACAATAAAATTTGGCTTCATCATTGGATTATATCTGCTATTGTTATGCTTATCTTGTTGTATTTACAATATGAATCTCCTTTCATTTGGGGTGCATTAACCGGGGTTGCCTTAGAGGGAATTAGTCGGAAAAATTGGTCGATTCTCCGAAATAAATGAAACTTCATTCATCCGTGATGATTTAATGCCTACCTTGCCACCGTTGCTTCATGTCAGATGGCGAACCGGTTCGTACTGCACTATACGATGAGCATGTTTCCTTAGATGGAAACATCGTTGATTTCCATGGTTTCGAATTACCAATTTGGTATTCGAACATTACAGAAGAACATCTTGCTTGTCGTTCAAGCGCTGGTTTGTTCGATGTTTCTCACATGGGGTCTTTTCGATTTAGTGGAGAAAATGTGAGAGGTTGGTTAGAATCAATTGCAACTCAGAAATGTAGTTCAATAAGTCCCGGAAGATGTGCATACACTCATTTTTTGGACCATGATGGTTATCTTATTGACGATATGATTTTCGCAGTAGTCTCTGAAACTGAGATTTTGGGCGTGCCTAATGCAAGTATGATTCCAGTGATGTGGAAATGGTTCAACTCCTTATTGCCAGATGACGATTCAATCACTCTGGAAGACCTATCACCCGAGACTAGTATTTTGGCATTGCAAGGACCGAAGGCCAAGGAATTGTGTGAATCGGTATTGGGTCCAGAAAACCATGTAGGCCGATTCAAATGGTCATTAATCAAAGAAAATCCTCTTGGAATTAGTGGCTGGATTCAAGGAACTGGTTATACTGGTGAAGCAGGATATGAGATTTTCATTCCCAATGACCAAGTTGCTTTACTTTGGCGCAGTCTGATTTCAGCAGGAGCTACACCTGTTGGCTTAGGAGCTAGAGACACGCTTCGATTGGAAAAAGGGTTCTTATTATCCGGAGTAGATTTTGCTTCACGAATTTTAGATGATAATCAATTATTGCATCGGGACTCTTGGGAAACAAATGTGCCATTTGGCCTGGATGTTGAACACGATTTCGTAGGGCGGGATCGAGTGATTTCACATGGTGAAAATGACGCACGATTGTGGGGTGTAAAGCAATTGGAGAGAGGGCCACTTCCACGTGGTGGTAAAGATGTTGAAGATCTGAATGGAAACGTAATCGGTACATTGACCAGTGGTGCACCAGCACCGTCACTGGATAGAACCGGAATTGGAATGGGTTACATCGCAGGTGTTAGGCCTGGAGATGAGGTGATGATTGTCGCATCTCCACGCAAAAAAGTTCGAGCAATTATTGCTCGTCCACCATTCGTTTGATAACGCCCCTAAGGGGCGTTGACTTGATGAAGGGTCAGCACTACGCCATGTCATGCGCCGAACAATCGCCCTTGGGATTCTTGCTTGCTTCCTGCTCTCAATCATTCCAGCAATCTCTAATTCCACTCCTATTTCTGATAGTGAGGGAGAGGTTATTGTCAATTCAAAAATGATTGATGATTCTGAGTTGACACTATCACAATTAGATGCATTAAATGCAATCGGTATGAGCCGTGGAACAAACTCAAATTGGTCAGCTGCCGGTGGCTCAATGAATGATGATGAGATATACGAAATGGTATTCGATTCACAAGGCAATGTAATCATCTGTGGCACGATTTATCAAGCATCTCAATTCGGTGCAATCCAAGTTTATACCGAGGGTGAAGGCGATATTCTATTGGCCAAACTTTCCAAGGATGGTGATTGGGAGTGGGCTGTTTCAGCAGGAACTGCACTCTACTATGACGAATGCCGTGGGGTTACAATCGATTCTAATGACAATGTGTATGGAACCGGATATTTCCAGGGTTCAGTGAATTTCGGTAATACTACGGTAACCACTACTGGTTTCGACGGATGGCTAGCACGAGTGAATAGTACAGGGCAATTTGATTGGGCTATGAAATTCGGTGGTTTTGATGTGGATGTAGGTTGGGATTTAGCAGCTGACAATTACGATAATCTCTATGTGACAGGGTATTATCAAAACTTCACCGAATTCGATGCTACGCAGTTATCTGCGCAAGGAGAATCTGAAAATGCGAGATTTTTCGTGGCATACTTCAATGTGAGTGCAAATCAATGGGATTGGGCCAAGGATACTTCTGGTTCTGGAAATGCAGTGCCTTATCAGGTGGTTGTAGAAGCTTCAACAAATGATGCATATATCGCCGGATACAATACTGGAACTGAACAATGGGGTAACGGTTCCTTCACTTCCAGCCCCGAATCTACCTATGCTGGATTCCTAGTGAAGTATGGCGATAATGGGACTTTCAAATGGGGTCAAAATACCGGAGGTAGCCAATGTTTCGGAGGCAATTGTGGCGTCTATTTCAATAATGTAGTAATGCATCCAAACGGAGGAGTTGTCGTTGGTGGAAACTTCTTGCAAACCTACAAGCAACAAGGTGGAAATGTAATCAATGGACAAGGCAGCTGGGATGTCCTCTTGTTGCGTTATGATGCTTCAGGTTCACAAATATGGGATTATCATGCTGGAGGAAATAGTGATGACCGTTTGCAAGCATTGTCAATTAATCCTAAGGGGCAAGTTCAGTTTGGAGGAAATCATCTCGAGGATATGAAATTCGGAACAACTACCTTACAGAAGAATTTCACAGCAGTGAAGTACGACGGTTTCATAGCTCAACTTGACAATAATTCTGATTTCCAGTGGGCTATGAGCATCGGCGGAGCAGATAATGATACTGTGGGTGCGCTTTTGGCATTGGATGATGGAACATTGGTTGCTGGAGGAGATTTCAGCGGTACTGTTTGGTTCGGAGATACTCCACGTACTGCAACTGACCAAGATGTATTCGTTTGGAAGTTCCAGCATGATAAAGACGATGATGGAATTACAGATTATACTGACAATTGTCTTAATACACCTAACGCTAATCAGAGTAATTATGATTCAGATATCAAAGGTGATGCTTGTGATAATGATGATGATAACGATGGCTTACACGATGTTTTAGATGATTGTAAATACGGTGTGTTAGAATGGAATCAATCCAACTCAACACTAGATCACGACGGTGATGGATGCAAAGATATCGAAGAAGATAGCGATGATGATAATGATGGTATTGATGATGGCGATGATAACTGTCCTAGTGGAGTATTAGATTGGACAATAGATGCATCTAGTGATCTTGATAATGATGGATGTCGAGATATCGACGAGGATAACGATGATGATGGAGACAGTATTCTTGATGTCGATGACAACTGTCACTTTGTTTCCAATCCACTTCAAGAAGATTTCGAAGAAGATGGAATCGGTGATATTTGTGATGGTGATGACGATGGCGATGGAGTCGATGACACCTCAGATGATTGTTCACAAGGAGCCAAAAATTGGACCTCTGAAGCACAAACCGACAAAGATGGAGATGGCTGTGAAGATGAAAATTCTAATGAAGATCTAGACGATGATAATGATGGAGTTTCAGATGATTTAGACTTTTGTCCAAGGGGTGTAACTGGATGGAATTCAACACAATCTAATGACCGAGATGGTGACGGTTGTCGCAATTTCAATGAAGATAGCGATAATGATAACGATGGTGTAATCAATGCAGATGGTAATGGAATTGCCATTGATAATTGTCCTAATGGTATTACCAATTGGACAAGAAACAGTACCAATGATAACGATGGCGACGGCTGCTTAGATGATAGAGAAGACGATGATGATGACAATGATGGCTTTTCAGATATCGATGACTACTGTCAATTGACCGAAGGTTATGCAACCCAAGGAAGTAGAGGTTGCCCTGACTATGATGAAGATGGATGGGCAGATCAAGATGATGCCTTCTTCCAAGATGAGACTCAATGGCAAGATTTTGATGATGATGGCTTTGGAGACAATCCAGATGGAAATAATCCCGACGCCTGCCCATTTGAATGGGGTAATTCTAGTAAGGATAGAGATGCATGCCCTGATGATGATGGTGATGGATACTCAAATCCCGATTTACTTTGGACTGAATTGAATGGTGCAGATGCATTTGAAGATGATCCACAACAATGGTCAGATATCGACGAAGATGGCTTTGGAGATAATTTCGAAGGAGATGTTTTTGATAGATGCCCTGAGGTTAAAGGTACTTCTACAATCGATAGATTCGGTTGCCCGGATTCAGATGGTGATGGCTATTCGGAACCAGATGCTTTCTGGACTCTAGATAGATGGGAATCGTTAGGATATGGTCCTGACCAATTCAAATTCGACCCAACTCAATGGTACGATACAGATAATGATGGCTTTGGTGACAATTGGGGTAATCCTGAATGGAACGACACCAGAGATGAAGGCTGGCCTGGTCAATTTGTTGAAAATGCCACTTCTGCTGACATGTGTCCTTTAGAAAAACCGGATGGACGGTTCGATGATAATATCAACTACCCTGGATGCTTGCTTTCTGAACCGAGTGATGGTGGAAAGATAACTACTGATGACACCTCTTCTGTTGATGATGAAGGAATGGGGACTGTCACAATTATCGGGATAATTGGCGGGGTAGTAGTCTTGGCATTAGTCGGAGTACTTGTAGCTATAATGAAGAAAAAGAATCAGCCAAAGAAGAGGCGTCCAAAACCCAATCTATTGTCTGAACTTCCAAAGCCACAACCGCCAATGGCAGCAGGACCAACAGGTCCAGCACCTCCTTCTTCTGAAGAGGTTGGCGAAGATGCTGATGATATAACGGATGACTCCTCATCTGATGATGGAGCTTCTGATGATGAAGTTACAGTCGGTTCCTGGGAAGATTTACCTGCGGGTGACTATCTAGACCCTGATGAAAATGGTACTGTTTGGTTCAAGGCAAATGATGGCGATAATTGGTATCAAAATGCCGATGGAACCTGGACAAAGTGGCAAGATTAGTCTAGTAATTTCTCAATGACTGAGATGAATGAATCTCTGTCTTCACCTGCTACATTTGTAATTTCCATGCCATGTGCCAGTTCCATAGCCTTGGATATATCTTCAATATCCCCATAAGCGGCAGTCACACCCAGTCCTTCAGATTCACACATTTCACCCATAGGTGTGTTTGAATTTACTATACTAGGGCGACCAAATGCTGCGGAATCCAGCATTTTAGTTGGAATAGCTCCATTACTGATATTACCTCTATTAGTATTATACATTGCATACATGACACTTACTTCTTTCATCAAGCGAGGTAAATCATCTTCATCAAATGCACCTCTGTAATCGATATCTGGGTATGTATCCATAACTTTTGCAACAGCACTTCCATCCCCTGCTAGTATTAACTTGAATCCAGAATTATTTGCAGCCTTGTATAACATCTCAATAGAATCGAATTCTCTAATTCTACCAAAATATCCGATCACCCTTTCTTCACAAGGTGACAAGAATTCAGGATTTCTTCTATTCATAATTACTGTTGAATCTCGCCCAAAACCAGATATCCAATTTGAAAACCCGGGGGCAGATACAATAATTTCATCTGCAGATTTGATTATTTTTTTTGCATTTGCTAGCATTTTGTGTGATGCGAATCGATGAACAAATGAATTTCCACGCATCAGCGGCCAAGTGTGAGCCATATCATGAATATCAAGTAATTTGAGTCCATTAAATGAGATATTACCCGTATCTGTATCATTATAAATTAGCATTTGTGCATTTATTCTAAGACTAGAAATAAATTTTTTCTTACGAAACCAAGTTCTTATCGAACTGGAATATTTCGTATTTCCAAAACGGTATCTTCGGATATTATATCCTTTCAGTGAATCGTTTTCGGGATGAATACACATGCGGTCCCATGCATGAATTGTAACTTTGTGACCTGCATCAACGAGCCATCTTGCATGCCTTTCGACCCGTGGGTCTGGAGCGCATGCATTGGTTACCACCATTGCAATATCCGCCATAATTACCTCGAAGAGGTCACCCTCAATTGCCTTTGCTACTAAACCAACATTCATGTTGGTTACGCGTTACGAGTAGTTTGGAGGCCACACTATGGTTGACCAACTACCCAACCTGGGACGAGAAAAAGAGATGCTTGTAGCAATGGGAATGTCCTCTATGGACGACCTGTTTGCAGATATACCAACAGCGGTGAGAATGAAAGGCGATTTACCACTTCGTAATCCTCAATCAGAAGAAGAAATCATTGCCGATGCTAGACGAATACTTGGTGCCAATGTTGCTTTAGGTGACCGTGTAAACTTCCTTGGTGCTGGATTAAATCGTAATTATGTACCTGCAAGTGTGTTTCAATTAATCACCCGTGGTGAATTTTTGACATCTTACACGCCATATCAGCCAGAGGTAAGTCAAGGGATGCTACAGGCTATGTGGGAGTTTCAAACTTTGATCAGTGAGCTTGTAGGATTAGAGGTTGCAAATCTCTCCGTATATGACGGTTCAACAGCAGCAGCCGAAGCGATTACCTGTGCTGTGCGAATTCACAATAGAAAGGCAGAGCAAAAAGATACGATTTACATTAGTGAGTTAGTACCACCATCTCGCCAGTCAGTTATCTACAATTACACCCAAGGCGGTGGAATTCAAATCAAGACATTGAAGCACAATTCCGATGGTACTCTTGATTTGGAATCCCTTGCAGAAGCAGCTGGTTCATGCGGAGTGTATGTTGAACAACCAAATCCGTTGGGTATTCTCGATGGAGGATTGACTCGTGTAAAGGAGATTATTGGGGAAGGAACTGCTTTCATTGTGGGAGTTGCTCCAACCAGCCTAGGAATGATTGAAGCTCCTGGTAATTATGGTGCAGATATTGTTGTTGGAGAGGGACAAGCCCTTGGTTCTCCAATTACATATGGTGGTCCATTGTATGGTATTTTTGCGTGTACTAAAGCATATTTGAGGCAAATGCCAGGCCGAATTGTAGGGCGTTCAATCGACGTTGATGGCAAGGAAGCATTTTGCTTGACCCTATCTACTAGAGAGCAGCATATTAGACGTCATAGGGCAACTTCGAATATTTGTACAAATGAAACACTAATCGCTCTTATGGGTGCAATGCATATGTCATTACTCGGTCCTGAAGGATTAGAAAAATTAGCGAGAAGAAATATGGCCGCATGTCATCTTGCCAAGCAGAAATTATCCGAAATTCCAACCATAGCGGTTCCACATTTGAATAATAGTCATTACAATGAATTTGTAGTCGAATTGCCAGGTAATGCATCAGATTGTATCGCATACTTAGACACTCAAGGCTTGATTGGAGGTTTTGATTTATCAGCGTGGTATCCTCGTAGAGGGAATTGGTTACTTGTTTCATTCAATGACCAAACCAAAGCCACTGAAATCGAATTATTAGCAGCCCATCTTGCAGTGTGGTCCGCATCCTTAACACAGGGGGTGAGCGCTTGAGTCACTTGTTTGAGCACAATGGTGCTGATGGTAAGGGTTATTCTCAACCAGAACCGATTATCTCCACAGATAATCTCCAAATTCCATCTTCATTGACCAGAAAGAATCTACCTAGATGGCCTCGAATTTCCGAGCCAGAAATGGTTAGGCATTACACTTGGTTGTCGACTCGAAATTTTGGAATCGACACTGGATTTTATCCACTGGGTTCTTGCACGATGAAACACAATCCAAGAATCAATGAAGTCATCGCGCAATTACCAGGTATTGCAGATATTCATCCATTACAGCCAGATCATCAAATTCAAGGAACATTAGCAATTTTCCATGAAATGCAAGAAATGCTTGGTATTTGTGCTGGCATGGATGCAGTTACGCTACAGCCTGTTGCAGGTGCTCAAGGAGAATTCACCGCAATTCGCTGTATTCAAGAATACTTCAGGTCGAGAGGAGAACTACAACGAACTAAGGTGATAGTTCCAGATTCTGCTCATGGGACCAATCCTGCAAGTGCAGCTATGGCTGGTTTTGAAATTGTAGAGATACCGAGTCAAGAAGATGGCCGAATCGATTTGAGTGCTTTGAGGGCTGTTGTTGGAGACGATACAGCTGCAATGATGATAACAAATCCAAGCACTCTTGGAGTGTTTGAGCCCGAAATTGCAGAGGCTGCAGCAATAGTGCATGCCGCTGGTGGACAAATGTACTATGACGGTGCTAATTTCAATGCAATTTTGGGTCTTACAAGTCCAGGTTTAATGGGATTCGATGCGGTTCACTACAACCTTCACAAGACCTTTAGTCAGCCCCATGGAGGCGGAGGTCCGGGTTCTGGACCTATTGGAGTGAAATCTCATTTGGCAGAATATTTGCCGGGTCCTATTGTGAAGAGAAGACCAATTCTTTCCGAAGATCGCCTAACTGCAGTAAATCAAGAATGGTGGTACCATTGGCAGCAACCTGCTAACAGTATCGGTAAGGTCCAACAATGGCACGGTAATAGCGGTGCAGTAGTGCGCTCTTGGGCGTTTTACCGCCGCTATGGAAAGGACTTGAAAACCATGTCCGAGCATGCGGTTCTAAATGCGAATTATCTACGTCACAAAATAATGGAAGAAGCCGAAAAGAGTGGTGTTTCACATCTGTTCAATGACGGCGCTCCTGCTGATGTAGTGAAGCATGAATTCACTCTTTCATTCGCTGCAATGAAAGAGGAGAAAGGAATTGGTGCAATGGACATAGCCAAAGGTTTGTTGGATAAAGGATACATGGCTCCAACGGTCTATTTCCCTTTGATTGTTCCAGAATGTATGATGATTGAGCCTACAGAGACTGAATCAAAGGAAGTTCTAGATGAATTTGCAGAGAAGTTTGTAGAGGTATTACACGAGGATGCAGAAGTTTTGCACAATGCACCAGTCACTACTAATGTTCGCAGAGTTGACGAGGTATATGCCGCAAGGAACTTGACCCTCGCGTATCCATTTGATGAGTGAGAGTTGCTCACAATTCAAGAATTGATGAAATCATTCAAGGATAGTGACTATCAGGCATTTACATGGAATGGTCCGAGGTCGAAACTCCGGGCCCGGGTCCAAAGATGCTCTGGCCGATGGCTTGGTCACTACTTCCGTTGGTAGGTGGGCTCCTCCTTCTTCTTCAGGATAGGGGTCTGTTAGCAACATCTTTGCTAGCCTTGGGAATAATGGTATCTTTAAGCGCAGTTTGGATAGGTGCTAATTCTAATCCAGGTAGAGTCGATATGCTAGTTCTGCTAGTTTCACCATTTACAGCATTCATTCTATTCTTCCAACCTCCTAATGCTATTCAAGCCATAATGGCAATTATTGCTTGGTCAATCAATTACCGTACAGCAGCATTTTTGTCAGCACTTTCAGGCAAGGTCTACCGTTGCGATTGGGACCCAAGAGTACCTTTACCAGATGTTGATGGTGCGACTTATTTTCATAGAAAATGGGCTGCAAGGCCACTGTTTAGAGTTGGCTCAAACATAGTTAGAGGAGTCCGTATTAACGAAGATGTCATGTTGGAAGCCGATGCTCCAATCACTTTCACATTCAGTGAAGAGTGAGCAAAATAACTGCCTACTTTATTTTGAATATCTCAGAATATGCGCGAATATCCACTAGATATCAGAGGCCTCATTCTTCACCACCTCCTACCGGAAATTGAGTATAGATGGGTGGCACCATTTCTGTGGAATGATTCATTAGATCTAAGAGAGCATATGATGGATGAAAATCTTGTAAGGAAATATGAGATTTTACTTGAAGTAGATAGTTTAGGTCATGGGAGAATTATCCCTAGAGCAGCAGGGATTGCAGCAAGACAAGGAAGAATCGGCCTAGCAAGAATTCTCATGTCGACCCATTTGTACAATCGTCAACCAGAACCTGAATTGGAAGCTAGAGCACTCAATCTACTCAACGATGAGAAAAGAAAGGTACGCCGTCTTTTGAATCGCAATCGAGAATGGCCACAAGATGTGTGGAATTTGCAAGATACACCTGCGTGGATTATTCCATCTTTTATTAGAAGATTCAGAGCCATGGTTAACAGCAGGGCGATTTCAATAATCTCAGGCGGCCATCTTCTAGCAGCAGGCAACTGGATGTGGAAATTCAATAGTAAATCGCATATTCCTTCATTGATTAAATCTCATGAAATCAAGGAAAATTAGTAATTTTCTTGTAAATAAGAAAACAAAATCAGCGCGGTACGTTGATGAACCACCGTCCATGGCACAACATCATGGACGTGACAATCCTCCTCGGTTCCAAATCGGATATGCCTGTTGCTGAAAAGTGTACTAAGATTCTCGAGCACTTTGGTGTTTCATACCAATTACGTGTTGCTAGTGCACATCGCTCACCAGCCTTTGTTGAACAAATCATTCATGATGCTGAAGCGGATGGATGTACTGTTTTCATTGCAATGGCTGGACTTGCAGCAGCTCTACCTGGTGCAGTTGCAGCACTTACTACTAAGCCGGTAATCGGTGTTCCATGTGGTGGAAGAGTTCCATTCGACAGTTTACTATCAATCGTACAATTACCGCCGGGTGTTCCAGCTGCAACAGTTGGTGTTGACCGTGGCGATAACGCCGGATATCTTGCAACCCAAATTTTAGCACTTGGTAACGAAACTTATGCTGCTGCACTAAAGCAAAATAAACTAGATCAGGTTGCTAAAGTAAAGCAAATGGATGCAGAGGTAAACGGAAGGGATGCTTGATGTTCGATACAGCATCATTCATTGAAGAGTCCGCTCAGAAAATGAAAGATGAAATCGATGAGATAGCAATCATTGCTTGCAGTGGAGGAGTAGACTCAACAGTAGCAGCAGTAATCGCAAACCAGGCGATTGGAGATAAGCTGCATTGTGTCTATGTAGATACAGGATTGATGCGAAAGAACGAAACCGCAGAAATCCAAGAAATGCTTGCAGCACATGGCCTAAATCTAACTACTGTATTCGCTGAAGAACGTTATTTTGAGGCTTTGGCCGATGTTACTGAACCGGAGCATAAGCGGAAAGTAATCGGTGAATTATTCATAAGAATCTTCGAAGAAGAACAAGTGAAAGTTGGAGCCAAGTATTTGGTTCAAGGAACAATTGCACCTGACTGGATTGAATCAGGAGGCGGCGTTCGTGACACTATCAAGAGCCACCACAATGTTGGGGGATTACCTGATGATATGACCTTAGAAGTGGTTGAACCACTACGAGATTTATACAAAGACGAGGTTCGAGATTTGGCACGTGCCCTAGAAATTAGAGTAGCAGATCGCCAACCATTCCCTGGACCCGGACTAGCAGTCCGTTGTCTAGGCTCACTTACACCTGAAAGAGTGCATGTGGTGAGAGAGTCTTGTGCTATTGTCGAAGAAGAATTCGAAGCTGCAGCAGCAGCAGGAAAAATGGAGATTCCATGGCAATATTTCGCAGCCCTCCTACCAGTTCGCTCTGTTGGAGTTCATGGTGATGTACGTGCATATGGAGAGACCGTTGTTGTAAGAGCAGTCCAATCACTAGATGGTATGTCAGCGAGATATTCTGAAATCCCACACGATGTTCTTGCAAAGATTAGTACCCGTATCACTAATACTGTGAAAGGTGCAGTAAACCGTGTTGTTTACGATATTACTCACAAGCCACCTGGTACCATAGAATGGGAATGATTTGAGATCTTCAAATTGGGGTTTTGAATCCCATCGCTCTAATTACACACCAACCGGCTCTAGCTTCAAACACTGAGAATGCTCCACCAAATGCGATTGCTGCAACGGCATACCACCATAGTACCGAGTCAAGGACTCCTGTCAAAACAACAGCGGCTAGAAGAGTTGCGAACACCAGTGCCATTATTCCCATTTTCAAGCGAACAGCCTTTCCCTTTGCTCCAATATTACATTGCATGTTATCACCTAGTTTGTCATTGAATACTAATCTGTTGCCATCCGAATTTTCAATTTCAGATAATTGATTTTCATCCACAATGACATTTTAGAGATTGCAGACAGTTTGAGTGGAGTAGTGAATACATCACCCGATCTTCGAATAATTTCGTTGAATATTTTTGTGTATGCATCGAGCATAATTTTTGGTTGTACTCTAGAACGTGAATCTAGATAGTCGAAAAGATGCAATGCTGAAGCTTGATGTCTGCGTACAATCTCAAAGTATTCACGAATGAATGATTTCCATGAGGGATTTTGAGCAAGGTTTGGATTTGATAAATCTTTGATTTCAAGATTATGTGATGCTAGAACATCTTTTGGGAGATATACACGTCCACGTTCGAAATCTTCTACCACGTCTCTTAGAACGTTGATTAATTGCATCTGTATTCCCAAATCAATAGCATGCAGTCGTGCAGATCTATCCTCGTAACCGTATATCTCAATCAGTATCAGTCCAACGGCTGATGCAACCTTGTAACAGTAAGAGCGTAATTCATCCCAAGTATTGCATTGAACCGGGAACAAGTCATCTTCCATACCCTCAATTACAGTTTCAAAGTCTTGGATTCTGATTGAATATCGGCTGAACACATCTTGTAGTGCAATGAATATTGGATGCTCATCAGATGTGATTTCTCCATCATTTGCACGATGTAAGTTGTTTCGGATAGAGACAAGCGCCATTAGTCTCTGCAAATGAATTGATTCTGAATTTGCAGGTTCTCGACCGGCATGAATCTCTCTTAGGAGGGTATCCCTTTCCATTGCCTGGTGAAGTAAATCTTCAGTTACAGTAACATTTGGCTCATCATCACCGTCAACAATGTCATCAACCCAACGACATAATGCATAAACAGCGTGAACCGCTCTTCGCTTTTCAATTTCTAAAGCTGAAAATGAACTAAAGAATGTAGTAGATGCATTTTTACAAATTGTTTGACAATGTGTATATGCATTATCAATGATTTGTTGCTTCATTTTTATTCCTCAGTTGTGACTTGGGCTACCTGCTGTGATCTCTGTATTTTTCCTAATGGATTGTTGAGGCTTACTTCTTCGCTTACGGCTACTGAACCATGTGTCAACACCATTCCAATCTGGTCTGATGCCTAGGCTATCAAGAAGTAGTTTCGAACTGATTCTTGCAGACTCATAAATTACAGGAAGTCCACTTCCTGGGTGAGTTCCCCCACCAACCAAGTATAGGTTTTTTATTTCATCAAATTCGTTCTTTGGTCGCCTCCAAAGCATTTGGTCAAGACCGTGTGCTAGATTGAAAACAGCCCCTCTGTAGCAGTGTTCTCCCCAGCCCTCAGGAGTGATGACTAATTCAGAAATTATGTGGTCACTCAACCCTTCATAGCCTAATTTCGTTTCAATTTGTTCTATGATTCTATTTCGGAATGGGTCTTTCTCATCATCCCAATTGATATTTTCATGGATGTGGGATACCGGCACTAATGCATAAACAGTAGAGCAACCTTCTGGAGCCATTTGTGGATCGGTTACACATGCATTTTGAACATATACTGAAGGATCATCCCAAGTCAATCTGTGATGCTTTTCAATATCTTCCAGATTCTCAACATAATTCTTTGAAGCATATATTTGGTGATGTGGCAGGTGGTCAAATTTCTTGTCAACACCTAGGTATAACATGAAGGTGGAACAGGAATACTTCTTCTTGTCGATCTTTTTATTGGACCACTTCTTTCTTACATTGTCTGGGAACAATGAAGTCATTCCCTGAGCGAAATCCGCATTCATGATTACTTTGTCAGCATGGAAAGGACCATTCTTGGTAATTATTCCCTTGATGGTTTTCTTTTCCATGACCACTCCGGTTACCTCTTCCTCCATACGGAATTCGACACCCATGTCCTTGGCGATTTGGCCCATCCTAGCTGAAACGGTTCCTAGGCCTCCCATTGGATGGAAAATCCCGTACTCATATTCCAAAAAGGCCAGCATAGTGAATAAACTAGGACAATTGAATGGAGACATTCCAAGATATTTCGTCTGGAATGACATTGCTAACATTAGTCTCTCATCATCGAATAGTTTCATCAAATCCTTTGCTACAGATCTGGTTGGTCTCAATACTTTGGAGACTCTAAAGGCCCTTTCAGATATCAAATCTGAAATTCCAAACCATGGCTCCTGCAGGCATTGTTTTGATTTGTCCAACTTGTTACGATTGTCCTCGAGATACTTTTTGAATGCTAGAGCGTTCTTCTCTCCAGACAACTTTTCAATCCTTTCACACATTTGCTCAACATTGCTTGTGCAATCTAGCACGCCGCCTTGGCCAAATATGAGGCGATAATTGATATCCAACCTTTTCAATTTCAATTCTTCATGTGCATCGAGGCCAATAGCCTTGAAAATATCTTCAATGACTTCAGGGTAATGGAAAAAGGTCGGACCCAAATCAAATTTAAATCCATCTCGTTCGAAGACTTTGTTACGTCCTCCTACCTCTTTTGACCTCTCAAAAACCGTGACCTTAACTCCTGACTTTGCTAGAAGTAGCGCTGATGCTAGACCACCTGGACCTGCTCCAATTATCGCAACTGATGCTTGACTCTGGTCGGACATAACTTTCACGCTGCTGTTTTAGTAATTAAAGGACGGTTTTTCTCCACCAAATCGATTTGTTTATTCGGAGATTTCTCAAGTAAGGTTGTAGGGTCGATTAATGTTGCAAATTCGTCTAGATATGGACCCATTGAAGAGATAAGATCAACATCTGGATGACCCTTTAGTACCATGCCGTCCATATACATCAAAGAGCGAATAATTGGAAATGCATCTTCTCCAAATGAACATCCAGCAAGAACTGATGCTTTGATAGTCTTCATCATTTGCTCAGTTAGAGATACTTCACTAACAGAGGTCCCTACAAATCCATCATACAATTTGTGCATTGATGAGTAGTAGGTTTCGAGTGTTTTACCAGTAGGTGTGACGTCAGCCATTGTTAACATTGCATCAAAAGCATTTCTTAACTCTCCTTTTGCTAGGAAGTAAAAGAATCCAAATAGGGCCTTTCGAACATGGTTAGGAGCTTCACAGATCGCCCCTGTGTCAATGAAAATGAAATTCTTTTCTTTTGTCATCATTGCATTACCTGGATGCAAGTCTCCGTGGAATACTCCCATTCCAAACATGAAGGCACCATGAATGCGAAATAATTGCAATAAATCTTCCCAATCCATTGAATTGGAATTCAAATGTGATTCTAGAGTAGGAGAGGTGATTTCTTCTACTACCAATACATGCTCATTGGACAAGTCTTTCCAGATTTTGGGGAATTGTAATTTCGGCATAGGGAATTTGTCACTATAGTCACTTGCTAATTGCATTAAACGCTCTTTACCCTTAATCTCGTTTAACAGATTTAGTTCTCTCAAGGTATAATCTTCGATATGCGATAGTAGTCCAATCGGGTTACCTACTTTTTTTAATCGGGGATTTAGCAATAATCCTAATCTCATCCATCTCTTCATTCGACGTACATCTCTCTTGAAGGATTTTTCAAAATCTGCTTTGATAATTTTGATGACAACTTTAGTCCCATCTAATAACTCGGCGCGGTGAATCTGTCCAATACTAGCCGCAGCAAATGGTTTTGAATCGATATAATTGAAATTTGTTCGAAAATCGTATGCAGTGAATTTTGACAATAGCCGCTCAAAATTTTCCTCGGGAATAGTTGGTGCTCTACTGTACAATTCCTGTAGTTGTATACACCTTTCTGGATCTAAGAGGTCAGGTCTTAGTGCACAAATCTGTCCTAGCTTAACAGCTAGCAAGCCCATAGATTGAATTTTATCAATGTTGACTGGCTTTTTGCCCTTCAGTTCCCTAGCGAATCGCAGAAGTGTCCTCAGGCGCATNACATNTAGTANCAATTTCAGTTTATTAAGACCCGTTTAGGTTCATCAATCNGAAAGTTGCAAAGTATCTTCACTCTGGCGATGNATGATGTAATTCCAAAGGTCATCTGGCTTTCCACTNCCATCTATTCTTTGAATCACAATTTGTGGNTCTTTACCGAAACGATTAGACAAGGCNCCTTCAATGATNCCATCATCCATTTCCCACATAGGNAATGCATCNGGGTCATCTACTGGTAAGTGATGTAGNCCAACACGAACTAAGAAATATGGATCAACATCGTATTCGAGATTTCCTAATCCGGCATGTTCCCACCAATCCATCAACTCATCGATGAATTCGATATCATGCTCAATACCACGCAATGAGAAAGCGATTTCTTGACCGATACGATTCCCGATTTGGCGTAGCATCAAAGAGATATCAATCCCCAATATTTTGAGGTTGGACAATTTACCTTCAGTCAATTTATTCCTGGCTTCATTGACTTGATTACCAGCAGCAAAGAACGCTTCTGGGTCGAATGGTGTATCCTCATCTGGAAGTTCACCAGCGATACCTAAGGCAGATGTAATATTCTTCAGGAATGAACCTTCACCAATTGTTAACTTTAGTGGGTCATTTATTTGGTTGTCTGTATATCTTGCAACAGCTGTTTCAAATGGCACTGCATTTTCCCAAATTGTTTCGATTAAATTGAGATGTGATTCAGCAAAGGCTGCGGATTCAATTATTAGGGCAGCATCATCTTTACCTCTTCCTACAGGATTATCCTCGAGACTTAGGTATTGAATCACATCGCTACTATCTTTGACAAAACCTAGAGACTCCAATTCGTTTGAATGCCGAACCTCAATAGCTTCGTGTAATTGGTTGAAGAAACGAATTGTACGGCTGTCTAGATGGGTGATAATTTGTATTACCACTCCTCTAACAGCAGCTGTATTGATCGCCTCTAAAGTCTCAGGATTTCTACATAAGTGCAAAATCCCATATTGACCCAATAGCAAAATCAAACGTTCATCAGCATCATCCGCCATTTTCTTTAACCTACTGTAAATATGAATTCTTTCTTTCAGTACTGCGAACCTTGGGTCATCAATTTTTGGCGATTGAGATTTTGTTACCGGTTTTTCATTGGTAGAATCTTTTGATAATTCATCATAACCATTGACTAATTGATTCAATTGCTGCTTACGCATTCCAATAATATGCTCAACGGATTCTATGACATTAAGACTAGAGAAGAGCATTGGTCTATCTGCTGTGACTGTCACTATACCCATTTCTTGCAATCGAGATAGACTATTGTAAGCATCCAATCTAGTAGTATTCAATTCCTTGGCTAATTCTGAGGCTTTCATTTTTGGATTAGATCCAAGAATCATAATCGAATTAACTTCACGTTCGGTTAACCCCGACTCGATAAGAAGTTCTTCCCACATTCATTCTCCCCCCGAAACACTAGACATATCTGCTAAAATTTTAGCAACATGTCGCCTAGGTCTAAATAGCCAATCATAGACATAGTGAACCTTGTTATCGGGTCCAATTACAAAGGATGATTTTGTAGGAAATTGACCTAAGTGAAGAGGGATATTGTAAGATATCCCAACCTTTCTTTCCACATCAGCGAGTAGAGGGAAAGGTAAGTCCCCAATAGTTGTCTTGAAATCTTTTAATTTCTCAAATGAACCTGGACCCACGCCCACGATAGAACAACCTGAAGATTTGAATAAATCATACTGTTCTTTGAATGTTAAGCATCCTCTTTTACAGGTAGGGGAATTATTCCTAGAGTAGAAGAAAATAACTCTCCATGTCCCATTAAGTGACTTACTGTCGAAGATACTTCCATCGTCTGCCTGTAGTTCAAAGTCTGGCGCTGTTTGTCCGATTATACTGTTCGACATAGTAATCCCCGATTACACCTTTAGCAGGTGGCCCATTCGGGTCGCCTTTGTCCTTAGATATGAACGGTTGTGTTCGCTGGGGATAATAACAATTGGAACTCGAGACTTAACTTCTATCCCATTCTCGATTAACTGCAAACGCTTTTCAGGGTTATTTGTGAGCAAGTAAAGCTCATGATAACCAATTGATTTGAGCATCTCGGCTGCAATTTGGTAGGTTCTTGCATCTGCCGGCAATCCCAGTTCCAGGTTTGCATCTAGAGTGTCATACCCCTTGTCTTGTAGAGCATAAGCCTGCATCTTAGCATACAATCCGATCCCTCTACCTTCTTGCTTAAGATAAACAATTGCACCACTGCCGTGTTCTTGAATTTCTTTCATTGATGTTTCCAGTTGAGGTCCACAATCACATCTCAGACTTCCGAATGCATCACCAGTTAAACATTCGGAATGTACTCTTACAAGCGGTGTAATTTCGGGATTTTCAAGATAAAGCAAAGCATGTTCTTCAGGCCCTGTATGGTCGTGAAATGCCCTTATCCTAAATGTACCAAACTTAGTAGGTAATATCGCATCTGCTTGTATAATACTAGTCTCTTGCTTCTTGCTGAGCATAAATGATAATTTCTCGTAATCAGTTATAATCATTCGTTCAAACGCAAGCGGTTCAAATCCAACCGGCGAAAAACGGTGCTATATATACAAAGGTAAGTGATGTAATTGCATGGGTAGCATAATTTGCGATTTGGGAGTGGCTGCCAGAGTAATCCAAAATGACAAGATTTTACTTGTTAAAGAGGGAAGAGGAAGGTACCAAAACCACTGGAGTCTTCCAAAAGGTAGTGTTGGTAGTGGAGAATCACCTGAGTCGGCAGTTCTTCGAGAATTAGAAGAAGAAACTGGAGCACAGGGCCGAATCCTCGGGCTGACTGCAGTACGTTCAACTATCGCCAACGATCTAACAGCTGTATTCCTGTGTTATGATGTTCAAATTTATTCCCAAACCGAAAGCATGCCTTGTGATGAGATTTTAGAAAGTAAATGGATTGGTTTGAGTGAACTAAAGAATTTGAATTGGGTATCTGATACGATGCATAATTTAGCAATTGGTGGGCTAAGTGGTTCACGATTGTCTATTCACTCCTCACGCCCCCTATCAAAATCGGATAAGTCATATCATGTGTACAGCATGAATCGTCAATCAAAATATGTAGCATAGGTGAAAACATGGTTCCAGACTCTCGAATACGTATATTCCACCAGGATAGTGAACCTGGTGAATGTGTTGTTTATTGGATGATTTCTGCGAGAAGAAGTATCTGGAATCACAGTTTGGAACATGCAATAGAATTATCCAAACAAAGGAATTTGCCATTGGTAGTTGTAGAACCTCTAGCAATTGCTCATCGTTGGGCCAATGATCGTTCACACACATTTGTTATCCAAGGAATGATGGATAACAAAATTGCATTTGAAAACTCTCCTATTACTTACATTCCTTATGTAGAAACCAAGCCTAATGAAGCAAGAGGTTTACTGGAAAAGTGGATGGAATGTGCTGATGTAATGGTTATTGATGAATTCCCAGTTTATCATCCTAGAAGAGTTATGGAAATAGCAATCTCCTTAGAAAAATGCGAAATCCATTGCGTTGACTCTAATGGATTCATATCCTTGCGTCAAAATCGTTCCTTCACAACAGCATATTCTTTGCGAAGACATTTGCATAAGACAATAATTCAGCACATGTCTGAATTCCCATCTCCAAATCCCATAGAAATGGCATCAGATTTGACAGCCTTTCCCGAAGAGAGAGTTGCTGAGATTTTTGCCCAAAGCAATACTCCGATAACTCCTTACGAATTTATCTGGAGAATTTGTGAAGGCAAAGATATAGGATTAAATGCTCTTTCAATTTTATTATTAGACCACTCAGTTCCTCCAGTACAACATGTTGCAGGAGGTTCAACTGAGGCTATGAGGAGATGGCAAGAGTTTTTCCAAGACCGTCTCATGAATTACTCCAAAGACCGTAATGAACCAGAACTAAATGGCTCTAGTGGACTTTCACCTTACCTTCACTTTGGGCACATCAGTGTTCACAGCATATTGTCCGATATTTTCACATCACATAATTGGGATATTTCAAAAATCAATCTTCCACACAATGGAAGAAGGTCGGGATGGTGGGGCCTTCCTCAAGACATAGAGTCCTTCCTAGATCAAATCATAACCTGGAGAGATTTAGGTTTCATCCATTGTTCACTTGTAGAAAACCATCACAAATTTGAATCGATTCCTGAATGGGCTCAAAAAACATTGAAAGAACATGAACATGATCCACGACCATACCTATATTCCCTTGAAGAATTTGAAAATGCAGAAACCCATGATGAATTATGGAACGCTGCTCAAATGCAACTTAGAACCGATGGAATGATTCACAATTATCTTAGGATGTTGTGGGGCAAAAAGATTCTCGAATGGGCGCCCACTCCTGAAATCGCAATGGAATATATGGTCACACTAAATGATAAATGGGCATTGGATGGTAGAGACCCAAATACCTACACAGGTATTGGTTGGGTACTCGGAAAATTCGATAGAGGTTGGACTGAAAGGCCGGTTTATGGTAAGATACGATGTATGACAGCAGCATCAACAAAACGTAAATTCAAAACTAAAAAATATGTAGAAACCTATTCTCTATCTCCTTCAAAACAGCAAACACTATTCTCTAACGCAGCAGTCAATTCAACAAGCATCTCAAACCAATGGAGGAAATAATATGCCAATTTTCACACATAATGCTGAGCACCAAGCAAGTCAGAAAGAGATTTGGGATTGGTACAATAGTCCCGGTGCTTTTCGAAGAATAATGCCTGAATGGGAAGGAATTAGACCAATCAATGCAGGAGCATTACGTGATGGTGAAGAGACAATTTTCAAGGTTAGTCTCGGGCCTATTAAGCAAAAATGGATCGCAAGACATCATAGTGTCGTAGAGGGAGAGTCATTCGCAGATAGAATGATGAAAGGTCCATTCGGTGCCTGGAACCATCAACACAAATTCATACCTGGTAAAGACGGAGTAACTACGGTTTCAGATAATGTCGAATACAAACTTCCACTCCACATCTTTACTGGTTGGTCAGCTGGATTAACTGTTCTTCCGAGAATGCGACAAATGTTCCATTTTCGAAGCACTAGGGTGACCAAAGATTTGTTACGTATTCAGGCGACATCTGACAAGCCTAGACAGAAAGTGTTAGTCAGTGGCTCAACAGGTATGATTGGACTTCAGTTGTGCGCCTTTCTAGAAGCGGCGGGTCATGATGTTTACAGATTGATGCGAAAAACAACAAAGTTACCCCCCGATGTTAATTCTAGTAATGTCATTCGTTGGGATGACCTTTCAGGAAAAATACTCGAAGGAGATATGAATGGTTTTGACACGGTTATACACCTTGCAGGTGCAGGTATTGGTGACAAGCGGTGGTCTAAGAAACGTAAGAAATTGATTCGTGATAGTAGGGTTATTCCTACTCAAAATCTGTCTAAGGTTCTGGCATCACTCGATAAGCCACCTAAGGCTTTACTATGCGCTTCAGCTGTTGGATTTTACGGAAATAGAGGAGATGAGGTTCTAGATGAGCAGTCTAGCCGAGGTGATGATTTCTTATCCGATATTTGTTCAGAATGGGAAAATGCTTCTCAAGGTGCCAAGGATGCCGGAATTAAGGTAGTACATCTACGAACTGGTATCGTAGTCTCACCACTTGGAGGCGCTCTTGCCAAACTATTATTACCAGCGAAAATGGGTGGTGGAGGTCCTATTGGAGGGGGTCGGCAAATGCAATCCTGGATTTCCCTAGATGACCAAATTTACGCAATTCATCACCTAATGATGACTGATTCCAGTGAAGGTCCATACAATCTGACAGCGCCAAATCCAGTATCGCAAAAACAATTTGCAAAAGTACTTGGTAAAGTTTTGAGGAGACCAGCATTCATGCCATTACCCGGCTTTGTCATGCGAATAATGTTTGGAGAAATGGGTAAAAAGTTAGTTTTGGAAGGTCAAGATGCAAGGCCAAATCGCCTATTGGATTCTGGATTCGAGTTTACCTATACCGATATTGAATCTTGCTTTAGGAATTGTCTGGGGCGAGTTAAACTAAACTGATAACAGCCGATAAAATCAATTTTGAAAGTGACTAAATGTATTAGTTCTGGGAATCATATTCAGGTTCCCAATCCCATTTTTGAATGTGTAAAGCGCCAACCTTTACCAAACCTTGAAGGAATGATTCTTCATCATAAAACAGAAAGTCATCTGTATCTATATTTCTTGATTGAACACCTGACATATATTTTTGCGAATCTTTATTCTCTTCTTCAATCCAACATCTACTCCGCATATCATTTACCACTTCTTCGGGGGTGTCA
>NZFU01000052.1 GCA_002689345.1 Methanobacteriota archaeon
TGGCGTATTCGAGTCTGTCTTCGACAAGGAGGGTTAAGTCGTAACAAGGTATCTGTAGGGGAACCTGCAGATGGATCACCTCCTAAGAAAAACCCGGAAGCGGGGGACTTCGGTCCCCCGTTTCCACTTTTTTTTTATTTTTTACAAGCCTAGCCTTGCTCATATTATTTTGATGTCAAACCATACTGGTTTGTGGTCCGATACAGCAACTCCACTAATCGCCTCATCAATACCCCATTCTCCTGTTAATCTACCATCAAGGTCGCTAGTTGTGACAATTCTATCATATGCACAACGTGAGTTTCCTACAGTTGTATCTGCATCATCTGGAATAAGCCAGGTGTAATTTTCTGAAGATATTGGTAATTCTACTAATTCATTGTACGAAGCATATGAACAATCACCATTAAAATCGCCGAGTATGACATAATTCTCATTATCAGAATAATTCTCCATGCCCCAAGAAACAACATCTCCAAGAGCACTCATTTCTTCAACAGCGAGTGTTGGTTTAGTGTGTATGTTTACAAACACTATTTCGGTTCCTGTGGAATTTCCATAATTGTCTAGGAGCATGAATTCAGCAAGGAATGGCTCCCTTTGGAATGAATCATTAACAGAATCATCATACAATGTCCCGTTATCAATCGGTGTAAATACAGTTGGTTTGTAGTAAAATGCATACTGCTCTTGTGAATTTTGATCATCTTCTTGCATTCCACTTCGTACAGATAAAACCATGTCCCATTCAAGGCTTAAATTAGAAGAGTTCTCTTGATTATTGATTTGATTTAATTCATCCAAAAAGAGGTAAGGTACTTCTTCATCTATGTCCTTAATCTCTTGAACAGCTACCATATCATATCTTTGAAAAATATCTACTAACTCATTCACAACCGTTTGATTACTCATTTTGGTATCGCCAAATACTTTGATGTTAAAGGTTGCAATTCGTGCAACTTCACTACGGTCTAATTCTTCGACGGTGTAATTTTCATCAACTGTAATCCGATTATCTACCACGACATATACAATCTCTGCATCGTCATCTTTTTGGTTTAGGAGATTAATTGTGATTACTGAAAGGACGACTATGGCGATGAGACTAATCGCCTGCAGTCCTTTCTCACCACCGTTCATATTTTCGACTTTTTAGTCATAGTAAAAACCTTGACGGCTAATCTATCTTGTTTCATGCCACTTATTCTAGTAACTCGACCTTGTCGCCATCCATTCTGATGCGTACCAGGCTGTTGAGAGGCCAATCACCTTGTGATCTAACGTAATCCATTCCAGTCCCCTTCTCGAAAACAATCCAGCAATCTGCGACAATTGCTCCAATACGGTCAATTGCTTGCAGTATTGGTAACAACGTTCCTCCCGTTGAAACTACATCATCAACCACAAAAACACGGTCTCCTTGATTTATGTCATTTAGGAAAATTGCGCCCTTTGAGTATCCTGTGGACTGATCGATTGCTGTTTCACCTGGCAATCCATATTCTCTCTTCCTGCCAACAACCAATGGTTTGCCTGATGCTAAACAAAGTGCTGCAGCTAATGGTATTCCCATCGCTTCGATCCCTAGAATTATGTCAACCTTCGACCAATCTACGCTTTCGAAAATCAGATCTCTTGCTGAAGCAAGTAATTCTGAAGATTGAGATGGTACTCCATCTGATAAGGGGTGAATGAAATAGGGATATTCGCCTTTCATAATAACTGGCGCTTCGATAATACTGCGGCGAATAATTTCGAACCTTTCATCAGTCATTGATTAGTCGTGAATGCCCGATACAAATGAATTAATCCCTACTAAACCGCTCTTTCATTGAATTTCTGAATGTAAGAAGTTGTAGCACGGGGCCAGAAAGGTCTACCGAAATTGTTGCGCCTCTATTGAATTGATATTCATCCCACCCGTCAGGAACAACATAGCCACGATGCATATCGCTGGTGATTACTGTGGCTTCATCAGTCCACGCCATGTATGTTTCATCTTCTATTTCTGGGTCGAGATCTCGAGCAATTACAAGATAATGGGAATCAGATTGTTCAACACTACCAAGATTTGCCTTTCTTGCTATTTGGCTAAACCATGCTCCTTGACCTAACCAAGTAGAGAATAATAGTCCACTCGAATGCTGTTCGATATCTATCTCTCCTCTGCGTAAATGGTACTTTGATGGTGCATATTGGTGGGTATTTGCAATTAGCAAATCATTCATTGCTGGATCACTTCGAATCTTATTTCCACTGGTGGTTTCGATAGTTGCTTGTAACCTTGGTAAACGATTTACGATGGCATTCCCCTCTAATGCACTTTTCAAATCATTAGCAAAAGTATCGATGTCGCTATCCATATAGAATCCCAGAGAACCATTAGGGTCATCACTTCGAGGATGTGAATTTACGCCCATTACGGGAGTATTGGAGTCTATGTTGTGTGATATTGAGGTAAGAGTTCCATCTCCGCCTAATACAATAACCAAATCCCGTCCAATGAAATCAGCTCGACGAACTTGTTCTCTTGCACGAATATCTACTCGAATTGTGCTTGATTGTGAATTCAGCACCCCTTTTATCGATTGCAAAGATTCATCATGGACACCTTCGAAATTCTTCTTGTACACAAGAAGTATATCGGCCATGAACAGACGACAGGCCTCCTCTTATTGAGGATAGTCGTCCCGCGTAAGGTCTAATGACTACGTACTACAACATAGTAAATATGCAACCAGATGAAGAATCCGGTCGAGGAATAAACGATAGTGTGATTTCTGGAGACATTCATCACCACCACTATGCTGGACAAACAATGCAACAAGGTATGCCACAAGGCATGCCACAAATGGTTCAATCAATGCCTCAAACCGTAATTATTGATCCAAACACTGGTCTTCCTCAAAATGTGATTATGATTCAACAGCCTTCTGCAGGCTCGAAAGTAGTTGGAATCTTGATTATCATTTATGGTGTTTTGAGTATCGGTGGAGAAGTTATTGGAATTGGGGACACGCTTGCCTTTGGTGGATTTTTCATATTAATGGCAATAGCCAATATTGGTATTTCAGGAGGATTAATCGCTGGCGGTATAATGATGACAAACTACCAAAAAAGAGGAGTTCATCTATCTTTGGCGATGATAGTATTGAGTACTATAATTGGAGTTATTGCTTTGACAATGATGCCTGCAATGTTTGATGATATTGCTGAAGAAGAAGGATTATCAGATCAAGAACGGCAAGACCTTGATGAGTTTTCAGGTACAATAATGGGCATTGGTGCTATTTTCTTAGTAATTTGCAATGGGATTTGTGGTTTAATTATTGCAATACCTCTAATGATTTCTAATAATGGTTTAGATGATTCTAAATTATTCGGCTGACGGTGTTAGGATGGGCGAATTAATCACTGGCCAAGCAGCAACCTATGTTGAAGAAATATGGGTCGAGACCAATCAGAGATACGAGATAATGTGTATCACTCGTGATGTACAAAGAGTAGTTGCTGAAAGTGGTATCACGGATGGTTTAGTTTTGGTTAATCCAATGCACATTACAGCTTCATGCTATGTTAATGACCTCGAATACGGCCTTCACCATGATATAATGAAGTGGTTAGAAAAGATAGCGCCATTCCACGGTGTTGACGGTAAGGATGGTGAAGAATACCATCACCATAGGACTGGCGAAGATAACGGAGACGCACACCTTAAGCGGCAATTATTAGGACAGCAGGTTACTATGCCGGTTAGTAATGGGCGTTTACACCTAGGTAATTGGGAGCAAATCCACTATGCAGAATTCGATGGGCAACGCCGTAAACGAATTTTGATCAAAGTTGTAGGTGTTGTTTGATGGTTGAAATGTCAGAACCAGCCCACTTGACAGATATGGCTGTAGATATTGGTATCCAAAGAGAGGAATGGGGCGGCGGTAATGCCTCAGTGTCTCTAACTATAGAATCTAAACATTGCAATAAAGGCGGTGTGGCTCATGGTGGATTATACACAATGATGCTCGATATGGCATTAGGTGGTTCATTGGTTTCGATTTTACCTAAAGCGGAATGGTGTGCTACTACGAATCTGAATGTTTCATTCATTTCTGCAGCAAGGCCTGGTGAGAAAATTACCGCAAAAGGCAACGTTGTCAAGCGCGGCCGAAATGTTGCACACCTTGAGGGAAAAATCATCACAAAGTCGGGGCGGGTTATTGCTACAGCTACAGGGACTTGGGCTATTTGGGACCATAAACCAGCCAGTATGTCATAGGCAACATTATCGTAATATCCACTCTGGCATCGGTATGGATATACAAGAATTAGATCTTAATGGTGGAACATTCAAATTAAATCTACCATACAATTGGGTAGGTTGGTTACTTTGGGCTATTGGATTGATTTTGACAATAGTTGGAATTGTTGTTGCTGTTAATGACACAGTGGGGCTTGGTCTTTCAGCCTTCGGCCTTCTAATGATGGCATTCACATCTCCTGGTTCTTTAGAATCGGGATTACACGCTGTAAGAAAGCAGGCAATAGACCCTGCAGTATTACAGGCAAAAGCAGAATCTAGCGGTCTATCTATCGATAATTGGTGGATGCAACAGACGTCATATGTCCCTACAACAGACCCGAGCGATTGGATTCTTCCAGCACCTGGGCCTTCGACATGGGATAATGATAATCGCTATGCTGCCCAAGGGGATGGTTCAGCCTTACCTGAACATCCTTCAGTAATAGGAACGCCAATACCTGCAACACTAACTCTCTTCAGCATTTATGTTATTCTTTCAATAACCTGTATACTGATTTTGGCAGCAGCAGTCATGAAAGATGCTGAGGCAGATGCTGGCATGTATCCTGCTCTGGGAATTGCAGGAGTAGGTTTGATCTTAACACTAATCGGTTATTTCAAGTCTAAAATGTTGAGGCAGATGATTGATACGCCTACTTCTCTAGTTCGCTCAGCACCGGTTGGAAACCCTGAACTTGTAGGCCAAGTAAGGCCAATTGATGAAGGATGTTTGACAGTTGTTGTCGATGGCAATCAAGACATGACCTTTGGAAATATGGTCGGATACCATTGGGCTTACGAACAATACCAGTGCCGAACCACTAGAGATAGTGAAGGCAACTCAAAAGAAGAATGCCATTGGGTTACAGTACGTTCAGATTCAGGAGGGTGTCCTTTCATTCTTCATGACGGAACAGGTGGAATGAGAGTAAATACCAATTCTTTCAAGAGAACTGATTATGGTCAGTACCTCAAAAGATGGGATGGAAAATTCGCACAAACTCTTGGTAAGCAAATGATGGCTTCAGCAATAGCAGGTATGCTAGGTGGAGCACGAGTAAAGAAACACCGCTGGACATTGTATGGCCTGCGTCTAGGAAATCCAGTGTATGTGTTAGGTCAAACCAAGCCACGTACTAGAGAGGCTTTGGAGGCCGAAGGATTGGATGGTACTCTAGGTAACAGTATAATCGAAGTATGGGGCAATGAAGATGCTCCTGGAATAAAGTGTACATTACAGCGTGGTTCTGAATTAGCAAATATTGGAAGGTCACGCTCAGGCTTCGAATTAGTAATGCTTCCAGTAATCATGATGATTGGTGGGATTGCCTTGATTGGTTTAGCGTAATCTTTATTCGATTATTTACTAAAACCAGTATATGGCAAAGAGTACAGCCCCCGTCTCCGAGCGTCAGCAATTTATACCTGTAAGCCGAGAAAAGGTCAAGCAGGCATTACTTGGTAATTGGCAATTAGATGAAGATTCAAGTCAAAAATATTCGAATTTATTCAAAATGTTTGAAGTGATCTGGCATCATGACATGCATCATAACCTTGAGGACTTAAAAAATAGATATGACTCCATGAACCCAGATAGTTTTGAAGATATTAATTATAATAAGACAAATTTATCGTCATTCCTAGAAAAATTGGATGAAGTCATGATGGATGGAAATTGGTTGACCATTACTGATGAGGAAATAGATGAAGCTTTGGAAGGAGAAGATATTTTACCAATAAGTTTGGATGTTCGATTTGATGAATTTAGCAATATGAAATTATATCGGTTAGGGGATTCCTATCAGGAAACTGAGGTCAAATCGATGTTTGGTTTGAAAAAAGAAACTAAGAATGTCAGAATCTTTAGCAATGTACTAACTGTATTGGAATTTAAGGACGAGAAATGGTTTATGGCCGAAAGAAAGCGAAAGAAGCACTACCTTGGTCAAGAAGGACAGGGACTCCATATTCGTTTGTTCAAAGATGTTCCTCACCTTGACATGGAAGTAATATTTCCAAACACTTCTCCTAGCATGCGCACTTTGGAAAAAATAAAAATCGGAGCCCCATTGGTTGGTGGCATAGTTTCTCTCTCAATGAAATATGGGCCGATGTTATTTGGTAGTACATCGGGGGATACTTCACTTTCATTATTGGGTGGATTACTAACTGCATTGGGAACTTATGTTCTGAAAACATATACCTCTTATCAAAAGACACGAGAGAAGTTCCGAAGTGCTGTTGCAAAAGATATGTATTTCAAAGGAATTGCCAATAACCAAAGCGTTCTTACTTACATGATCGATATGGCCGAAGAACAAGAGGTCAAAGAGGCGATATGTGCGTATATGTTCATCCAAGAATCTGATGTTTCAATGAATGAAGAGGAATTAGATGAGGCAATCGAAGAATGGCTTCTAAGCACATTCGGGCATGATATTGATTTTGAAGTCGATGACGCACTTGCAAAGTTAGAAAAAATGAATTTACTTTCTGTAGCAGACGATGGCAAATTATCTGTTATCAGTGTTGCACAAGCACTTGTAACTCTAGATGATTACTGGGATAATCTCTACGACTTCGTTGAATGATTTACTACTAGCAAATCAATTCAACAACTAATCGCTGTGGAATTGGGAAATCCTGTTTTATCTACAAATTGATTAGGTGGCGTCTAATCGCCGGGCTATGGCAGAAGATGTCGTAATCGTAGGCGGAGCAAGAACCCCATTTTGTGAATGGCAAGGCGGTAAGCGCGGAGATGGTCAACCAGGTGGTCTCCTGAAAGATGTCAGTGCCCTTAAATTGGGTGAAATTGCAATCAAAGGAGCTCTAGACAAGACTGGAACTTCCCCTGAAAATGTAGACCATGTTGTCATGGGATATGCACTTCAAACCTGCGACCAAGCAATCTTTGGCGCTCGTCACGCAGGATTGGGGGCAGGCATTCCTCAAGAGGTACCTATGCTTACCTTGTCACGAATTTGCGGAAGCGGAGTTCAGGCGATTGTATCTGGCGCCCAGATGATTATGCTAGATGAAGCGCAAACTGTTGTTGCTGGTGGAATGGAGAATCTTTCCCAAGCCCCTCATGTCCTTCGTGGAATGCGTGATACCTACCGCTTAGCCCGCCCTCCTCGTGCAGGTACTGAATTGGAGAAGGACATGGAAGACTATCTTTTCACAAACCTTCTAGATGGTATGTGTGGTTCATTCATGGCTCAGACCAGTGATGAAATATGCAAGCGAAAGGGCGTGACTCGTGAAGAAACCGATGAGTTTGCCGCAATGTCTCATTCTCGAACAGCGACTTCTATTGCTGAAGGCATTTGGGAGCAAGAAATCGTTCCTGTAAACGATGTGACATTCAAGGATGAAGACCACGTTGTAACAGGTAGCACTCCTGAATCATTAGCAGAACTTAGAACTGCATTCGGGCCAGAAAGTTTGGTCACTGCTGGTAATGCAAGTGGTGTTGTTGATGGTGCAGCAGCGGTAGTAATCAAGTCAGCATCTAAGGCAGAAGCAGATGGCGATTTACCACTTGCAAAGATCATCTCATGGGGAATTGTAGGCTTAGAGCCTGCAATTATGGCATACGGGCCAGTTCCATCTAGCCGTCTAGCATTAGAAAAGGCTGGACTTACTATCGAAGATATTGACCGTTGGGAAATCAACGAAGCATTCGCTGGACAGGCTGTAGCTTGTGTCAAGGATCTTGGATTAGATGTTGAGAAAGTAAATGTCAATGGTGGAGCAGTTGGCTTAGGTCACCCTCTAGCAGCAACAGGAACTCGTCTCGTTCTAACACTGGCTCATGAATTGAAGCGTTGTGGTGGCAAGTATGGTGTTGCAACTGCATGTATTGGTGGCGGTCAAGGGATTGCCATGGTAATCCAATCACTGTAATTGATTTTAATAATTGGATTATAGATTCGTTTTTTTGTAGTAGTAAGTATTATTTATCGTTTGAGTTTAGTACAGGGCATGAAGAAAAACTTCTTGATTGCAATGGTTGTTGCAATGATGCTTGCTGGATGTACCGACTTAGATACTGGTTTTGACGCTTCAATGTCAGTTGATTCTACCACTTCTGCCGCAGATGGCGATGGTTTGTGTGGCTATGGTGAAGATGAGGAATGTCACTCAGTCACTGTTACAGTAACAAATAATGGTGAAGATGAAGTTTCTACCAACATGTTCTACTGGGATGCAACAGCATCCTCTGGTGGAGTTTACAGTTCACCTTCAGTCGATGGTCCTGATGCATGTGCTGGCGGAGCTTCCTGCACAGTAACATTGCACTTTGATGTAACCAATGGTGACACCCTAACTTCCCTATCATGGGATGATGGATGGGACAGCATGGATACATCAATCCCTGCATATTGATTGAGATTACTCGATCTATTGATTAGATGGTCAATAGGGTAGCGTAAGCTCTAATTGTTGAATTACCCCTTTGGCTTGTTAAAACGGGCTAATGGTTATGCCAAATGGGCGATAGGGAATGTCATGGTCGAAATTGAATGCCCACATTGTGATGAGGATATTGAATTAGATGACGGCGTTTATGGTTCATTCGATTGTCCTCTTTGTGGGGAAGAATTCGAGTGGGACTCTCCCTCAATTTGGACTGCTGATAATTTCGTAAAGTGGGGATATCGATCAGGACTTGCCGTATTCCTCTTTGGGATAGTTAGTGCTATATTGTTATGGACAACTGAAGGGATAAGAAATTGTAAACCTGCATCAGGATATCTCTACAAAATTCCAGAACCACTTGAGTGTGGAGGAGGACTTGTAGTTTTCATTCTTGGCGGTTTCTTCGCAGTTTGTATTCTAATATTACCTGCGATTGTCCATCTGCTTCGCAAAATAAATGCTAAAATCAAACAACTAACTTCACAGGGTCAGTAATTCGATTTATACTTCACAACATCACGATAGATTAAATTGCATCCGATTGACCAAGATATATTGGGACTAGTATGCAGCGCCGACTAGAAAACGATAATGCCGAGGTCGGCACCAGTGCAATGATTATTTTCATTGCACTCGTTTTGGTTAGTTCGATCATCTCAGCAATAATAGTCGGAATAGGTGGCAATGTTCTCTCTCAATCCAAGAACGATGCTCAGCAAAACATTCCAAGTTTCAAAGGAATGGCAAATGTGGTAGTTTTAGAGATTGCTAGTTTAGGAGCAAATGATGAAATTCACATAGTTTTCGAATTACCGTATGTGGAACATTCTGTAGATGAAGATGCTCTTTCGTGGGTGATAATGTGTTTCCCTTCCGGTCAAACTGGCCGTCAAACTATTCACTTCGATGATGGAAATTTTGAACTTGCAACAACTTTGGATGGAGATGGAAGATCAGCCTTACCTTTGGAAGAGTTTGAACCAGGAATTGATTATCGAATGATTATACCACTAAATGAATGTGATTTGGAGGATGTCGATAGTGCAACCTTAGTCATGATTGTGGATAAGGGTCGGACTCAAGAGTGGGTATTGAATATCGGTACAGCTCCGTACCAAGGACAGGACCTGAATTGAAGGGATTATTATGCGTAGATCTAGAATCAAGTCTGATGATGAATGCTCAGTGGGTTCTGGGGCATTAATAGTTTATATCGCGATGATTTTACTCGCTACTATCATTTCATTTACTGTAATCAACATCACTGAGAAGATTTCTCAGAAATCTGAGCAAGTAGCGGAAGATGTTCGCCGAGACAGTGTGAACTCAGTAATCATTACCGGTGCATGGGTTTATGACAATCAAGATGATATGTTGTTTATGATGGAATTTGGTGCTGCTGGTGAACCGGTTGATCGTGTTGATGTCCAATACGTTTTGACTTGTACAGAACCTGATGGGACATTCCATCATCGTTCTGCAGCTTTAGGTGACTCACAAGGTGGCTCTCCGATTTATGTGTGGGAACTTGGCACCGATAGCCCAGTAAATAACCCGGGTTTTGTTAATGTGGATAATTTCCAACCTGGTGCAAGATATTTCTTCACCCTTGATGGAGGGACACAGACCAATGCAGGAGGGCCTGCTGGAGAATGCGGACCTCCTCACATGGATACTCATGGAATTAGTTCTCATCTATACCTGCATATTCCTCACGGACCTTCGACACACCAAATATTGACTTTATCAAATGGTCAAGAAATAGGTTCACAAATCATCTGATTTCCATCAGTTTCTACAGAGTGATTACCATTCGACAGGTGTGCCGTCGAATTCGACGTAACGACCACTGAGTGACATATCTTGTTCGTTAATCCTTTGCATAATTCCACTTACACTTTCTTTAGTTGAAAGTAGAGCATTCGGGCCACCCATGTCAGTTTCAACCCATCCGGGATGCATTATTAGGAGTGAAATACCCACAGTGTCGAGTTCATTTTTCATGGCTATTGAGAACATGTTCAAGGCTGTTTTTGATGCTCTATATGCATAAGATCTACCACTTTTACAATCACTGATTGAGCCCATTAAGCTGCTCATCATGACTACGGTTGAATCATTATTGAGTTTAGACAGTAATTTCTGTGTGACCAAAACTGGAGCAATAGAGTTGACATGTAATACCTCTAATGCATATTCCATGTCGATTTCAGATATCGATTGCCATCTTCCATCTGCAATCCCTGCATTGTTAATTAGAAGGTCAATCGAACCTTCGATAGAATTTGCTAATGATGTGACAGCATCATTATCTCTAACGTCTAATCGATGAGTGAACAAAGATTGGTTTTGGATGTCCTCTAATCCACCTAGACTACTTCTGTAAGTGGCATGAACTTTGAAATTGCTATCTAGTAATTGCTTAGTCAATTCAAGACCTATGCCCCTATTTGCCCCTGTAACCACTGCTGCCTTCATGTAGCAAACTAATTGCATTCACAAATAAGGATTGAGTCTAGTAGTTCACAAACCTGAGGCGATTAAGGCCATTGAAATCCATGCTCCTGCCATCGAACCAAGATTGGTTAATGCAGTGACTAGAAGAATCCTCCCTGCACGATTTGTCCAGAATAATTTTGCTGAATCTAATTTCAAAAATTCGGTTAAGTCTTCTCCTGTCGGCTCCTTTACCTTCATTTGTGCATAACCAGCAAACCAACCAGCTGCTAAGGCTGGGTTTAGAGAGGTTATTGGAGATGCTAATGCCGCTACAGTTACCGAAATTGGATGGCCACCTGCAATCATACAGAACAATGCTGCTCCAATGAAGTTGCCAGCAAACCAGTAGATTCCATTCTCCTTAATCGAGGCCAAGTCTCCATTGTATGCAAACCAGCCAAGTAGTCCAAGTAATGCAACAGGAATGGCATATGAGATAGTTTTCAACAGCCGTCCACCCTTTGGAACTACAGATAAATCAGCAATTCTTTCATCATCTGATTGAATGCCTTTGTTTAGGAATTTAGATACTCCATCTAAATGACCTGCTCCAAGTACAGCAAGGACTTTTCCTTTGGAGCGTACTTCAGAAATCTTCCTAGCAATGTATTCATCTCTTTCATCAATTAGGACTTCACCAGCTCCAGGAGAAACCTCTCGCAACTCTTCCATCAATGATGTAAGTAGGTCCTTATCAGCCAGCATCTCTTCTAATTGTAACTCCTCATCAGAGTCATCTTCGGCCATCAAAGCCCATAATAATCCGAATTTTTCTTTGAGTCGCATTTTATTCCATGCTCTTCGTAAAGTAGTCTGTATGTCTCTATCGATTAGTGCCACTTCTAGACCGAATTCTTTTGCTGCCTCAACTGCAGCAAGTAATTCAGCACCCGGTTGTTGTCCTTCATCAATTCCTAATTTTCTCTGTTCAGCAGCAAGTAGAGATTGTAATAATACCATTGGAGCCTTACCTTCTTTGATCACTTTTAGAAGACCCTCTTTGTCCAATCGTCTATCCTGAGTCAGTGCATCATGACGACTTTTGCATAATTCGACAGCAACAATATCTGGATTCCATTCCTCAATATTGGATTTCACTGCTTCTACAGATGCTGTAGCAACATGTGCAGTTCCTAGCAATCGCAAATTTTCATCGATATCAATTATAGGTGCACTCATTATTTCCCGCCTCCAAATACTGATTTGAGGATAGATGTGATTTTTTCCATCGCATCATCGGCGTTTTCACAACCTAGTTCATCGAATGGTATTTGTCCGCCAGCAAGCGATTTGTGACCTCCTGCGCTACCTTTTTCGAATGTTTGAGAAAGAATTTTTCCAATGTGTAATGCATCATTTGTCGAACGGGCTGAGAGGATTACTTTTGACATTCGAACACCATAAGAAATTACTGTGGTGACATCTTCTGTCGGAAGTAAAAAGTCTGCAACCTGTGAAAGAGCATCCCTATCAGCCATTTGTGAAACTGGTGCTAGCATTAGCCCTTCACTCAATGTAGCATCGCTAAGTGCTTGTCTAAATATCGACAAAACTTCTTGTGAGCGTGGAGGACTTTCAAAAGATCGCATTAAATCCCAATCAATCCAAGCTCCTAACCAAGACAGGGCGCGTAAATCTACTGCATTGAATGAACGAGTGAATCCTAATGTGTCGGTTCGAATTCCAAATGCTAAGGCTGTTGCGACTTCAGAATTCATTTCAATCTTTGAATTCATTAGAATAGATGCGATTAGAGATGAGGTTGCTGCAAATTCCGTTCGAACAAGAATCACATCACCTGCAGGTCTTATTTCGCTGGGATGGTGGTCGATTACAATATGTGGGACACAAGTATCCGGGAGTATATTATTGGCGCCTGGATTACTAAAATCCACACAAATTACCAAATCGGACTGATTTAGTAAATCCTCAATTTCCCAATCCAAGATTACCTTTCTGACATCCATGTCTAGCAATTTGACCATTGCACGATTCTGCTGATGCTCGATCATTCCACCATGAATAATTGTAGATGAATGCCCAATCGAATCACAAAGATGTTTCATCGCCAATGCGCTTGCTAAGGCGTCAGGGTCAGGATTGTCATGACAAACGATGAGAACTTCAGCATTCTCTACATCTTTTAATCGACGCAATACTTCGCTAGCACCTTGTTTTCTATCTATCGAGCGAAGTCTATCTTGGATTGCTGAAGTAGTCAAATCTTCAACAGATATCATTTCAGCACCTTCGATTTCTATCGTAGAAAGGATAGGTGTGTTGGGCCAGTGGTTACGTAATTCATGTACCGGGTCATCATCACAAATGATCTCCTCAAGTAACAATATTGCAGTTGGAGTTACTTCCGGTAATGGCATTTCGTGCAATTCCATCTCAGTTGGAAGAGCAACAATTTCAACATCTTGCATTCCAATCAAATTATCTGCTAGGCCAATAATACGCACTCTTGAGCGGGCGCCTATCCATTCGGCAAGACGGATTGCAAGCGGGTCCGAGCCAAAAATCAGAAACAGAATTATTCCTCCAATTTTTCTAGAACTGCAAACAGGTCAACATGCTCTCTGACATCATGTACTCTAACAACATCAATTCCCTCATAGAATCCCTTAGCTGCAATTGCAAGACTGCCCGCTAATCTATGGGCAGAATCAGGTTGGTTACATATTTGTCCAATCATTGATTTGCGAGATACTCCCCATAATACTTGATATGGTCTTAGTTGTGAAAATGATTGTAACAATTCGATATTATGTTCTAGGTTTTTACCAAAACCGATACCTGGGTCTAAGTATATTTTATCAATTGGATGTCCCTTTTCTACAAGTTCATTAGCCTTAGAAATCAACATTTGATTAACTTCCATTGAAACATCATCGTATTGAGGATTATCTTGCATATTACCCGGTTCACCTAACATGTGCATGATGCAGACATGACATCCTGATTCAATTACTAAATCCATCATGCCTGAATCTCTAAGTCCACTTACATCATTAATCATAGTTGCACCAGCCTTAACCGCTAATCTAGCAACTTCGACATTTCTTGTGTCTATGGAGACATTGCAGTGCTTGGATATTTCTTCAATCAAAGGAATTACTCGCGCGATTTCTTCTTCTATAGAAATTTTAGTCGCCCCTGGTCGAGTTGATTCACCGCCGATATCTATCCAGTCTGCACCGTTTGCAATCATTTTCATTGCACTTTCGATATTACCTTCTCTTGATGATTCGTAAAATGAATCAGGTGTGGCATTGATGATTCCCATCACCTGAGGTCGGCTTTTGCCGGCCCCCTCAAAGACTGCCATGTTGGAGTCCCTACCTGCGGCAGGTTTTATGAGATGTGGAGCGGCAGGTGTGCCCATGTCTGAAGAAGCCGGGCCGACTGAAGAGGTCGATAGTGGCCTAGATTCGGATGACATTATTATGCCAAGTGAAGAAAAAATGCTATTCGCAGAACGTATTTTCACTAGACTTAATCCGCCTTCAATAGGGGCAATTCCAGGAATGATTCACACCAAAGCCAAGACAGTAGGTGGAATCTTTGCGGGTTATGCTGTATTTTGGTGGCTTACAGTATTACAAGTGAGTGATGAGCCGGAGTACACTTCGATATTTTTCGGACCAGAGTTTTTGACGATTACAATCTTGGCACCATGTTTAATTTTCTTGGGTTCATTACTATCTGATTTCAGTAGAGAATTAGGACAGTTATTCCCTGGGCTGGTTAGTGGAATTATGTTTGTTCTTGCAGTATTGTACACATTTGAGCCCGCCATAATGGGACTGATGGATGATAGAGACATGGGTGATGCGATTTGGAAAACAGCCAGGCTGGCAGTTCTTTGTTCAACCGTTTTACTTGCAGCCAAGTTATTGATTGATGCTTGGCTATTGGTGTGGGTTAAGGAATTCATGGAGAAGAACCCTGAGATCGATTACTTAGGTTCTAATGGCGAATCTTACCCTGAAGAAGAAGTCCCTTCTGAAACCGAGGCTTGAAACGCAGAACCACTTCGCCGTAAATATGAGCGAGAGACTTGATGTTCTACGTCTAGGCTATCGCAAAGGCCGAGATCCTCGCATTACCACACACCTAGCCTTGGTATCTAGAGCGATGGGTGCTGATGGCTTTCTATTAGCTGGGGATGAAGATAAAGAGATGTTCGATAACCTCAATTCTGTAAGCGAAAGATTTGGTGGAGATCTCAAAACCGAGCATGTAAGCGGTTTGGGTCACCTCAAAAAGCACGTTGCTGAAGGTGGCGTAGCAGTACATCTAACCATGTATGGGGAGCCTTTTAGGAAGGCAATACCAAAGATTCGCAGAGATAGACCCGTATTGATTGTTGTAGGTGGTGCGAAGGTTCCTGGAGATGTTTACAAATTATGCCAACACAATGTTGCAGTAGGGAATCAACCACATTCCGAAGTGGCTGCTCTAGCCCTATTCATGGATGCATGGTTTGGTGAATCCGCGAGCGAGCGGACTTTTGAAGATGCTCGGCTAGTTATCGAGGGAATTAACGACGGCAAGTTAGTTCATGATAATGAGATTAGTAAAGAGTAAGTTTATTGTCACTTACTAAAGCCACTAAGAACTACTTTCAAATCTCCCTCGTGTGCGTATGCGCTCACGCGAGTTATTCATGGCCGTTGCCAATGATTATGACCCCTATACAATCAGCATTTTCGATGTCGGGTGAGTGGTCTCAGAAAGGGGATACCTCTCTGGGGGACCGTATTCAGTTGGTTGATGCAACTGACGGCATAGCCTCGGGTGGAGATATCCCCCCTTCCGCATCAGGCAACGGTGTGCTATTATTGGCGGATGGGAGTCGTTTTACAGGGAAGTTATTCGGTGCCCAGAGGTGGGGTGAAGGTGAACTTGTATTCACCACTGGTATGACTGGCTATCAGGAGTCCTTGACCGACCCTTCATTCGCAGGACAGGTTCTGACTTTCACCTATCCTTTGATCGGTAATTATGGAATTCATCACGGCACTAGTGAATCTGCAGGTGTTTGGCCTCGAGGTGTAGTGGTTCGACATGCAATGAAAAATCCTGACCATAGAGATTCAATGGTTAGCATCAGCGATTTCTTATCCTATCACGGAGTTCCTGGGATTGAAGAGATAGATACTAGAGCCATTACTCGAAGAGTACGTGAACATGGTTGTGTTCTGTGTGTGTTTGGTCCACTGGAAGACGAAGAGTCACTAAAAAATCATCTAAATCAGTTAACCTCTCCCGAATTAGAAGACTTGGTCGAACAAGTATCAATCGATGAACCAGTAATTGTCAATGAAGGTGCTAGGGATGCCCTAGGAAATCCACTGCCTCGAATTGCAGCAATAGATTGTGGTATCAAGTACAATATCTTGCGTAGTTTATGTTGTCAATTCGAAGTTGTTTGGTGCCCTCCGAGTACTACATTCGCCCAAGCCCAATCTTACGGCATAGTGGCATTGTTTTGCTCTAATGGCCCCGGAGACCCTGCGCACCCCGGTAAAGCGACTATGGCAAGAAACACTCTTGCAGAAGCCGTCAAAGCAAATATTCCTGTAATGGGAATTTGTTTGGGCCATCAATTGTTAGGATTGGCTAGTGGTCTACAGACATACAAGATGCGGTATGGCCACAGAGGTGCAAACCAGCCTTGTGTGGATTTGGAGAGCGGTAGAGTTTGGATTACAAGCCAAAACCATGGTTTTGCTGTAGCAGACCCTGATGCAGGAATGCTAGCAGCGCATCCGTCAGGAGCATGTTCACCTCAGGGTGAAAATTTACATGGAGCTCAAGCCAAGGTGCGGTTTGTAAATGCAAACGACCGTACAGTAGAAGGTTTAGATTTGGTGGATAAGTCTGTATTTACAGTTCAATTCCATCCTGAAGCAGCACCAGGTCCACATGATGCATACCCCTTATTTGCTCGATTTAGAGAAATGGTTGATTCACATTATGGAGGTGTGAACTAATGCCACGTAGAGAAGACTTGGAAACGATTCTTGTCTTAGGTTCTGGTCCCATAAAGATAGGACAAGCAGCAGAGTTTGATTTCTCAGGATCTCAAGCAGTTCAGGCACTGAGGGAAGATGGTTACAAAGTAATACTTGTAAATTCAAATCCTGCTACGATTCAAAATGACCCTGAAATGGCAGATAAAGTGTACATTGAGCCTTTACTACCAGATACAATTCGTAGAATCTTAGAGATTGAGAGGCCTGATGCATTATTGGCAGGAATGGGTGGCCAAACGGCATTGAATATTGCTAGCGATTTAGCCCATGCAGGAGTCTTAGACGAGTTAGGAGTCGAATTGATCGGTTCTGATTTGGATGCTATTGACAAAGCCGAAGATAGGGATTTATTCAATCGTGTTTGTTTGGAAATCGATTTGCCAATATCTGATGCAATAGCATGTAATTCAATGGAGGAAGTGCTTTCTGCAGCGGATGAAATTGGCAGTTGGCCTATTCTAATCCGTCCCGCATTCACCTTAGGTGGCCTTGGCGGAGGTACTGCATGGAATACTGGAGAGTTGGTTGAGATTGCAACTCTTGGTCTAAGAAATAGCCGTATTGGGCAGGTATTAATCGAAGAAAGTATTCTTGGATGGCAGGAATATGAATATGAGGTCATGCGTGATACTGCAGATAATGCAACAATAGTCTGTACCATGGAAAATATTGACCCTATGGGGGTTCACACAGGTGAATCAACTGTAGTTGCTCCCGTTCAATCATTATCAGATAGAGACCATATGGAATTACGGGATATGTCACTTTCACTGATTAGAAAGTTGAATATCAAAGGTGGATGTAATGTTCAATTTGCTGTGAATCAATCAACTGGTGAAGTTAGGGTGATTGAAGTAAACCCCCGTGTTTCAAGGTCTTCAGCACTCGCTTCCAAGGCAACAGGTTACCCAATCGCAAGAATGGCTGCTAAAATTGCAGTCGGATATACTTTGGATGAATTACCTAATCCAATTACTGGTGAAGGAACAACTGCCGCATTTGAGCCTACATTAGATTACTGTGTGGTCAAAATACCTAGATGGCCATTCGATAAATTCCGTACCGCTGACAGGACTCTTGGTACTTCCATGAAATCTACTGGAGAAGTAATGGCGATTGGAAGATGCTTTGAAGAAGCATTCCTGAAGGCTTGGGCTTCTTTGGAGCAAGGATCACCACATCCTAGGCCTTTGACCAGAGCGGATGAATCTGAAGGCGAAGGAATGGCAGAAAGAGCACATGAACAGTTACCGGATAGTGTGCTTGTTGATTGGCTAAGAATAGCGACGGATAGGCGCATGGGTGCTGTAATAGAGGCTTTCAGAAGAGGTTGGAGTATTGAGAGGGTTCATGAGATTACCAGAATCACAAGATGGTTCTTACATGGTTTCCAAAATCTTGCAAATATCGAAAATGAAATAGTTGCTAAATCTTGCTCTCCAAGTGATTTGACTTCAAGCGACATGAGGAGATGGAAGAGTCATGGATTCAGTGATGGTCATATTGCAGATGCACTTTCTGGTTTCCCACCACTTGGGTTGAAACAAATCTCTGCAAAAAGAAATGAGCAAGCCATTATGCATGCTCGACACGCCCTTTCAATTCACCCAATATACCGTATGGTAGATTCCTGTGCTGCTGAATTTGCTGCTAAGACTCCATATTATTATTCGACTTATGAGCCACATGGCGATAATGGCATTGATTCTTTACCCGATTTACAAAATAGAGTGAAGAAGCGACAAGTTGTAATCGGTTCAGGTCCGATTAGAATTGGTCAAGGTATAGAATTCGACTATGGATGTGTCCATGCTGTTAAGGCGATTCGAGAGGCTGGGATGGATGCAGTCCTAATGAACAATAATCCCGAAACGGTTTCAACCGATTTCGATACATCCGATAGGCTNTATTTCGAGCCTCTAACATTAGAATATGTCACAGAAGTNTTGCTAAGAGAACAGGCGCATGGAATTCTTCTTCAATTTGGAGGCCAAACTGCGATTAATCTAGCTTTNCCGCTTGAATCTCGCNTACCNGNTTTGAATCTTGATTTACAGATATTGGGNACTACTTGTGATGCTATNGATGAGGCTAGTGATCGAGAGAGATTCGAAGAGTTTGCAAAGAGAATTGGACTTCAAATGCCACGTGGCGCTACGGGAACAAGCGCAGATGATGTCCGTAATGCGGTAGAACTGATAGGTTTCCCAGTTCTGATTAGGCCATCCTATGTTTTGGGAGGAAGAGGGATGGAGATTCTGGCAAACCATAAGCAATTAGAGGCCTATCTAAACGAAGCCTATCTTGCTCCGGATAAACCATTACTTGTCGATGAATATCTTGGACATGCTATCGAATTAGATGTCGATGCAGCTGCCGATGGTAAAGATGTCTTGATTGGAGCGGTGATGGAACATCTCGAGGAAGCCGGAATCCACTCGGGCGATTCCACATGTTTCATTCCGACTCAAAATATCAGTGAAGATATGCTTGCTAGGGTTAAAGAGCAGACAAGAAAGATTGGTCTTGGACTGAATATTAGGGGTTGCTATAATATTCAATTCGCAATACAGGGTGACAATTTGTATTGCTTGGAAGTAAATCCTCGCAGTAGTAGAACTGTGCCATTTGTTGCTAAGGCAACAGGAGTTCCCATGGCTAGAATTGCAGCAAGAGTTACTTTGGGAATCGGATTGAGTGAACAGGATATACCAAAGCCAACTTCAGGTCATATTGCGGTTAAAGCCCCTGTATTCCCATTCATCAAGTTACAGGGATTAGATCCTGCGCCTGGCCCTGAAATGAAATCCACAGGTGAAGTATATGGTTCAGATTTACGAGCAGATGTTGCTTATCTAAAGGCTAGACTAGCAACAGAGATACCAGTGGCTAGTGAAGGCGGTGCTTACCTAACAGTTCGTGATGAGGACAAAGAGCGCCTGATTCCAGTTGCTAAGAATCTCCAAGAAATGGGATTCACCATCTATGCTACCCCTGGAACTGCAGATGCGATTAGGGCTGGCGGAATAGAGGTCCAAACAGTCTATAGAATAACAGATAGAAAGCATCCTGATGCTTTAGATTTAATGCGCAAAGGACAAGTTTCTTTCATAGTAAACGTGCCAACAATCTCTGGAGGAGCGGTTAGGGATGGAAACATGATGAGAAGACTGGCTGTTGAAATGAATATTCCATTTGTGACAACAATGTCAGGGGCTGTAATGGAAGTCTCAGCCATTAAGGCGAATAAGGAAGTCGACCTTGTGCCTATGCGTTTGAAGGTAAACTACTGATCAACATGCATCGTAAGCTTCGATGATGTATTGAGTCAACGGGCTTGTCCAAGCAAGGTCGCTAATTCCGTCATTACCTTCAGCGTCGTAAACTCTTACAACATCCTGAACTCGAACGTTTCCATCACTGGAACGTGCTAATATCGTCTTTGGCTTCAGAACCTTTCCTGTGCCGTGAGGGTCATATATTGTATCAAGTGCTTCAGCCAAGAACCAATCTGCCTTATCTCCGGCTTTGCCTTCAAAGGTTTTCTTTGGTCGCTTTGCTCCTCCAAATAAGCCACCGGATTTCTTCTTTGGAGTTGTAGCATTAGATTTCTTTGGCTTACTCGCAGTACTTGATTTAGATGCGGTTGACTTCTTCTTGTCATCACTTTTAGTTGCAACACTTCGACCTTCAAATTCGGCTTCCATTTCCTTGCGTACTTGCTTTTCCAATTTCTTTAGAAGTGCTTCTTCATCAACTGAACTAGCATCCTTCTTCATATTTTCAATGACGGTTAGATAATGAGATGCAACCTGGATAAGTGCAGTTTCCATACTCGCTTCAAGTTGCATGGAAACTACGTCACCCGATGAGTCACGCCATTTTCTCCATTGCAGCATTGTATTCGCATGAATATCAGATCCACATTTTGGACAGAATGAACGCTTTGGTGGTTTCAATACAGGAATTGAGCGCATAGCTTCTGGATCAATACCTTCGTGTTCTCCACTTGATACATCATGAATGTGTGTGCTGGCGTCCATTCCAAGATTCATAGCATCTCTAAACAGTCCTTCAGACAAATCCAGAGTTCCTTTCTGGACTAGGACCCATCCATCTGTTCCTCTAACAGTGGCCCTTACAGCAGCAGCGGCTGCAGCGGATTCTCCAAATTCATAATTTTGGAACACGCTGCTTTCCTCTTCACCGGCTTCTCCATCAGCAACAGATTCTGCAATATCGACTTCATCTCCATCGGCTGGAGCAGCGATTCCTAGGAGAATTGGGTTTGCTCCATCCTCAACTTTGGCAATCATATCGAATTTTTCAGCCATAGAGAGGTCTTCGCGGGTACGAATAACGTCCTTTAATTGATTCAAATCGTGGCCTGTAGCAGTGATTGGACCCCTTACAGTAAGGTCATTTCCACATGACAAACAAAACTTCGAAGCAGGTTCGACTCCAGCCTCGCAACTGGGACAATAAACTCCGCCCATGTCACGCCAACAACCCTAGGCCCCTTTCAATGGAACGGTACAGATACTCCGTATCTGGTGAATTTTGGCAGATACTGGGGCTAGCCGAGCAAATTTAGAACATGCTCTCTATCTAATTCTGCTAATATTGGCGCCAATCTTGGACCTTTTTCAACTCCAAGAATTGCGAGGTACAGGTTCCTGTAACCTTCTTTTGGACTAATTTCTTCATCCTTGAATGCTGCGGAAATAGATTCACCAATCTGTTTGGAATTCCATTCACAATCAGATAATTTTCTTCTTAACGAACCAGTAATCTGAGTATCTAAACCTTGCATTGGAACTTCTAGCACACTTATGCGTAATTCTTCGGGAAAGTGAGGGCCATTAATCCAATTACGCATTCTAGCCAATCTATCTTTGAGGTTTGGCCCAATACTTCCGAGTATTTCCCCATCATTCTTCACTTGGGCAAGCATAGCAAGATGCCTAAATGTGACTGGTGATGATTTTATTTGCCCGATCATACTCATTCTTAATGCTCCTTCAGCATCCTCTAGAGCGACTTTTTGTCTTCTCGATAAGTCAGGATTGGATAGTTCGGATTGAATATCTCTTGCTACTAGGCGTTCATATTCATCAGCTAATTCTACCAAGGAAGTTCCAGCATCGAATGTGATGGCCTTTTTGGGCTTGGTCGAAGCTATGAGGTATCGTAAAATCTCTGGCGGAACTAATTCCAATGCTTCGAGAGGCCCAACGGTATTTCCTGTCGATGAAGACATCGCACCTTGGCCTTTCAATGAAATCCATTCATAGACCAGTGGATGAGGTGGCGTATCTCCAAATAAATTCGAGATTTCCTTTCCGGTTGCATAGGACCCTCCAGCTGCTCCGTGGTCTTTGCCAAATGGCTCACAGGTAACTCCGACCCATCCCCATTTCGCCGGCCAATCCACTCTCCAAGGAAGTTTACCTTCAGCCTTATTCAAATCCGATTTACCCGGTTTACCATCCTGCTGCCAATGAACATATGGCCATTCAAATCCAGTGACTGTAACTCCATCAAGACTACCATTGTGCCCATAGGGGTTGAATGGAAACCAATCGGGGGCAAGTTCACGACTACTTACTCTCTCAATTATTTCCTTAATCTCATCTGCCTTTTCACAAGCGATTCGGGATTTTTCTGCAAATTCTCCATTTGCATATGATGTATAATTATCAATAATTCTTGGTCTGACATCTATTTGTTCTAATGCAGCAAGGAATGGCTGTAAGAAATGCTGGGCGTAACTTCTTCCATCATTACCTGGCTTTCCATTTTCATCAGGTGCAGGTATTGTTGCTAGAGGACAACCAATGTATTTCTCATATTCATCAGAAAGGAATGGATACACTTTACGCAAAGGATCCGCAGAATCTACAATGAATACCGATTCCGCTTCCATACCAGCATCTCGACAAGCTCTGGTGACCATATCTCCCGTTAGAATCTCACGAAGATGTCCTATGTGGAATTCACCGCTTGGAGTAATTCCGGATGCAATAATGTGTTTATTGCCTCGCTGCGACAATGTTTGTGCAGCAAAATCAGCCCAATGCATGAACTCACCTCAAACAACAGCAGCTCTAATTATTCCACGGAGTGGAACTTCATCGATTTCATTTCGAACAGTCTTGTTTACAAGAACCATGCACAATGAAACCTCAGCGCCTGCTTCACGCATTGACTCAATAGTTCGAGACATAGTTACTCCTGTGGAAAGAACATCATCAACAATTACTACTCTCTTACCAGAAACTTGTCCATATTTGTTTGAAAGAGAACCTTTGCCGGGTCCGCCATCGACATTTCGGTGAATCGCGACTTCACAACCCAGTTGACTTGCAACTTCATTTGCAAAAAGTACACCGTTAATTGAAATTCCAACGATTGTGTCAATGCTATCTCCACATTCCTCAGAAACGACATCAGCCATTATTGCCCCGGTAGCGGCAACACGTTGTGGGCGAACACCAATAGTTCTCCATCCAATCCTTACGTCACGTGGTTTTTCATTAGCAGCGCTATCTGCAAGTAGCCATGAGATGGTATCTTGAGATAGTGATAATTCGTCAGCAATCTGCTGAGAATTGAGTCCTTCTTTACGAAGATTAGCCACCATAGTTCGCAATTCTTCAATGCTCATTCCCGGTTCCATGAGACTGTTCGGGTAGTCTATCAGACATCAAACCATCGTTAGGCTGAGAGATAAAGAGGCGGAAACCCTCAAATGGAGCGGACTCGGCGAAGGGTTTGATGTCCGACTTCGAATACGAGTCTTTGTTAGACCGCGCCAGGTCAAATATCCCTGAAGAAATCTCTAATCGAGCCCGTTGGACTCTACCAGATCCGCAAATCTTAATCGAAGGTTCAAACACTATTTTCCGCAATTTCACTGAAGTCGTTAACCACATGGAAAGAGATGAGAACCATGTTTATCAATTCATGTTGAATGAATTAGGTACTGCAGGTTCTCGTGATGGACCACGTGTACGCTTCAAAGGAAGGATTCCTCCAAAGAGAATCAAGAAGACTATCGTAAATTATGTCAACACATACATCAAGTGCGGACAATGTAATGCTCCGGACACTAATTTCATTCGTCAAGAAAGAACTACTCTGCTAAAGTGTCAGGCTTGTGGTGCAACTCGCCCAGTCAAGCTTTGATGTCCAGCAAAAAGTTGCTAGGCAATAGTCCGCCATCCATATATTCGACAAGGCTGGGAATAGATTGCTTTGTGATTTTGAACCATTCGCCTTTCGGATAGATGACGCATGTTGGTCCGCTTTCACAAAAATCAAGACAACCTGATTTTTGAACTCTGACATCAGTAATTCCTTTTTCTTTTGTTGCAAGTTTGAATTCTTTCATCAAATCTAGTGAGTTTTTCTCACTACAACAACCCCTAGAGGAGCCTTCTGGCCTAGTGTGCCCACAGACGAAGGCATGCATTCTATAGCCTGCAACATCTCTTCCTTTAGGGTCCATTAGCAATCACCTCATCGATCGCATCCGCGAGTTGATAATCCCTGCTTGTAATGCCATCTACATCATGACTCCAAGTTCTTATGGTGACATTTCCCCAGGATAATGTGAATTCAGCATGATGATCTTGCAATTCACAAATCTCACCCGCAGCATTCACAAATTCTAGAGCTTTAGCAAAGTCTTCGAATTGAAATGATTTTTCTAAATGGTGGTCTTCAATCACAGACCAGGTCAAGAAATCAGCCCCAGAGGTGCGAATCATCATTTCCTTTGGTCTTCTTTTCTACTTTTTCATGTAGGTTAGAACGTCTCTTCTGGTCCGCTCTTTCGAATTCTAGCAATTCCTTGTCATCTATGTAAGCAGGGCGAGTATGAGTGATTAAGACCACTCGGACGATTATTTCTCGTGCAAGGTAGACATGCTCACCATTAGTAGTCAGCAATTCGATAGAGGATTTTCCAGAAGACAAAAGTCGTCCTCTAGCCCATGAATCGTCATCTTTTCTAAGTGCTCTAGCATCTAATTGAATCTCAACTAAGTCATCTTTTCTAAGACCGTGTCTTCTTCCCATCAAGTCACCAGTATGAACACTTTTCAAATCACTTAGATCTGGTGATCCGAGTTCTTCCCACATGCTTTGAGCCCAGTCCGGTAGGTCCGACATGGATGTGTGTTGGGGCTCCTCCTTCTAAGCACTGACGCATACAAATCTTACCTACGAATTGAAGAATAGGAGGCGGCCCCCCTTGAATTGGAGGCACCACTATGAAGGTTGTATGGCGAGACTTAGTCACCGTATTGACCGAAGAGGAAGTTCTGGACAAGGGCTTCAGTCGTGCTAAGAAGGCGGCTGACAGGGTAGATGATCACGTCAAGGTGTTTCGGGTCAGGAAGCAATTAACACGAATGGTACAAACCTCAGCGGATGTAATGTCGCAATATTTGGAAGATACCGAAAGGTCATGGCCAAGTTTGGACCAAATGCCGTTATTCGACAAAGCTATGGTCGAAGCATGTGTTGGTTGTGATGATTATCGACACCACCTCTCAATGTTAGGATGGGGTGCTAAACAGATGCGGAAAATCGCTAAACAAAATTCTGTAAAGATAATTCGAAGTGCAAGATTCGAGGTAATGCATGATGCAAGAAAAGAAGCATATGGTCGTCTTTCTAGCATTATGCGAAGAGTTGGCCCTTCGCTGGATTGGTTGTATGAGAGTCGTTTGATTCTACGCAAGTTACCTGTTATTGACCAAGTATGTCCAACGATTGTAGTATGTGGCGCACCTAACGTGGGTAAGAGCGCATTCATTTCGACACTGTCTAGTGGGAATATGGAAGTGAACCATTACCCGTTCACCACTAAACAACTCCACGTGGGGCATTTCAAGCATCGTAGAGTACCGCATCAGATGGTTGATACTCCAGGATTACTAGATAGGCCAATGGATGATAGAAATGCGATTGAAATGCAAGCGATTGCAGCAATTGAACACATTGGCAGTCTCAGTATCTTTTTGATGGATATTTCAGAAAAGTGTGGAACAAGTTTGGATGACCAACACAATCTACTGGAAGAAGTCAAGACATTGTTACCAGAAATCGACATGATTGTAGTTGTATCAAAAGCAGATTTGATGGAGCCAAGACCCCAAAATTGGGATGAAGTCAAACAATTTGAGAGCGAATGGGATGGAGAAGGAGAGCCAGAATTACCAGTTCTAATCGACGAGGAAGGATGTGTAACAATTTCCGCTTTAGATGACGTAGGAGTAACTGCTCTAAGACTAGAAATGGTTAGGCGCTGTAAAGCGAATATGACAAGCGATCCTATGTCGTTGCCAGATGGATGGCATCGTCAAGATTAACTTCCAAATCCGAAGAGCCTCAAAGCGATTGGGGCTACTACTGCGATGAAAAATACTACGAACATAATTCTCATCATTCTGTCATTCTTGTTTTGTTTTTCCATTTGGTCAATACATTCTTGATTCTTACAAACCCGAGGGTCTGATTTTGCATCAATATTGATTCCACATTTTCGACAATGCTTGTGAGCGGTGATATGGGAGGTTATTTTGGACCTGGTGTTGTTGATTTTCTTGCTAACTTTATCCTTGATTGCTTTTGCATCTACCATCTTAATCACTCCACTTTGACCAATGTGCCAACAAACGGTCTTCCTTCAAGGGCATCTTCTAACCCACTCAAATCTCTTCCATCCAATACTGCAAGCCTGATACTGGCCTGCATGGCCCATTTTACCGCGATTGGATCAACCGCTGCAGATTCGCCAGGACCCAAAGCCTCAGTCCCCGTAATCTCAGCAAGTTCGCCAAGTGTAATTTCTTCTATTGGCTTTGCTTCAGGATTACTTCTAGGGTCACTATCGTGAACATGGCTAACATTGGTTGCAATAACGCAATGAGATGCGCTTGAATCCCTTGCTAGTGCCACTGCAACAGCATCTGTAGTGTGGCCCGGAGTAGTTCCTCCCATAATCACAATATTATGAGAATTCAATAATTCAGCGGCTTCTATTGTAGTAGTTGGGATAACTGGGCTAACATCACATCCAATGTCAAGTAAAGATTGTTGCAAAATAGTGGCATTTAGGCGAGTGGCAGCAATCCCGACGTTGTCCAGTCTATAGGAGTCTGTAAAGGATGCACGTGCAAGTGTTATTCCTTCTCTAGCAGGTAAACCACCCCCGACAACGATTCCCAACTTGCGCCCATTTCCTTCGAAGTGTACCGCCATTTGTCGAAGTTGTCCGAACCATATCGGCCTCTGTTCTGCTTCTTCAGGGCGCAGAAGAGAGCCGCCTAGGGCAATAATATGGGTCGGCATCACAACTGCGTGAATGTCGACCATTGATGATGCTTCCTTCTCAGAAGGCTTCAAAGTCCTCGCCTCAGCCCTTAGGGCTGGGGGAGACCTGAATGAGTGATGATCCAGAACAGGCCACCCGCCGTCTAAAACTCAAATTAGCTCTTGAGGACCTCAGAGAGATGAAGGGTTTTGGAACTGAGTTAGTCACAGTAGTCATACCTCCAGAGAGGCAGGTTTCTGATGCTAGGCAAATGCTGCAAAACGAACACGGACAGGCTGCTAACATCAAATCTAAATCTACGAAAAAGAATGTACAGGCTGCGATTGAATCAGCTATTTCATCACTTTCTAAGTATCGTAATGCTGGTGAAAGCGGAATCGCTCTTTTCACCGGTTCAATTATTGTTGGCAACAATAAAACCCGCCATGTAACAATTGTTCTTGATGACCTACCGCAACCTCTTCTATCTTTCAGGTACCGATGTGATTCGAAATTTGAATTGACTCAATTAGAGGATATGCTAATCGATAAGAAATCCTATGGTCTATTCGTGATAGATAGAGCAGAAGCAGCGTACGGGATAGCTAGTGGTAAGCGAATTCATGTTCAGGAATTCCTAGTGTCAAACATCATGGGCAAGCACCGACAAGGTGGTCAGTCCGCTCAGCGTTTCGAGAGATTGATCGAAGAAGCGGCTCATAATTTCTTCAAACGTGCTACTGAACACGCCTGTTCATACTGGCTTCCGGAGTTAGAAAATATTCAGGCGATTATTATTGGAGGACCGGGCGCTACCAAGGATTACGTAGTCAAGAACGATTACTTCCATCATGAAATTGCTAAGAAGATAGCAAAGACAACATTCGATGTAGGTTATTCGAATGAAAGTGGCGTTAGGGAACTTGTTGACAATGCAGGCGGCCTGATGGGGGAGATTGAACTAGATGCTGAAAGAAAAGTAGTGACTGAATTCCTCGAAGAATTAGTAAAATCTCATCCTAAAGCAACTTATGGAGAAGTCATGATTCGCCAGGCATTGGAGCAAGGTGCTGTTGCTAAGTTACTCATCAGTGAAGGGATGAGGAAGAATGTAGTCGATATTCAATGCAATTCCTGTTCTAATGAATGGACAACAAGTTTGGGTAGAATGGATGCTCTTCCTGCATGTCCTAAATGTAAGGCCGATGGTGATGAATTGAAAGAAATCAATTCAATATCCCTGATAGATGAATTCTCTACATTAGCTGCAAAAGGACGTTCAGAGGTCAAGTTTATCTCGATAGATACCGAAGAAGGAGCACAATTAAATTCTGGATTTGGTGGACTTGCGGCCGTTCTACGTTATCCGATAATGTGAGGTGATGATATGGATATTCTTCGAGAAATTATCGAACCATCATTAGAAGCATCTCTAGCAGATATTGGTGTGCAGGGTGACTTTTGGAAGAAGGCACTAGGTCCAAGTCGTGAAAGAGACCAAGGTGACCTATCGCTGCCGTGCTTCCCGTTTGCAAAGCAATTGGGTAAGAATCCAGCAGAAATTGCTAGCGATTTAGCTTCTAGATTATCTGGAGATTTTGATGTTACTGCAAATGGTGGCTATCTAAATTTCAAATCTAAGCCTGAATGGCTGGCAAATAGAGTCATGTCCTCTTCGGTAATGCCAGGGAACAAGAAANTGCTNATNGAGCACACCAGTGCAAANCCGAATGGACCGTTCCATGTAGGACGTGCACGTAATGCTATTCTTGGAGACACATTAGTTCGCTTGAATCGTTTGTACGGTAATGATGTACGTGCTGAATACTATGTTGATGACATGGGTAAGCAGGTTGGTGTTTTGGCTTGGGCCTTAGCAAACTTGTCTAGTGACGATGTCGACGGCATTCTCGTTGATGGAGATGGTGTCAATCCTAAGTGGGCTGGAAAGAAAGATCACGAAACAGTACGTTGGTATCAAGCAGCACAGGAATTACGTTCTCAAGGCGATGAAAAAATCGAGGAAGAGATTGGAAAATTAGTACATGCATCCGAGCATGGTGACGATTCTGTATTGGACCAATTTGAAAATGCATATCAGCCAGTATTGGATGGAATGCTTGAAACTTTATCGAGACTAGGTATCGAATTTGATACCTTTACCAAAGAATCAAAATTCGTTGTTGATGGTTCGGTTTCATCTTTGATGGAACGCCTAGAAGGATTGGATATTCATGGGGTTGCAGATAATGGAGCGCACTTTTTGGATTTGGGTCAAAGAGGCCTGAAAGGGAAGACCGATTTCTTCTATAGAAGAGGAGATGGCTCGTCACTGTATGCCACTAGGGATATTGCATATCATATGTGGAAATGGCAACAATCTGAGAATTTAGTAAATATTCTTGGCGAAGATCATAAGTTGCAGGCAAAACAAGTAGGGATGACTTTGGAAGAACTTGGCCAAAAGGTACCAGATGTAATGTTCTATGCTTTCATCAAATTGCCCGAGGGTAAGATGAGTACTCGCAGAGGAAATGTCGTGTTCATGGATGACCTTCTAGAGGAAGCACAAGCCCAAGCATCTTCTGTTGTAAGTAGTCTCAGAAACGACCTTTCAGAAGAACAGATCAATACTATTGCAGAGGCTGTAGGCGTCTCAGCGGTGCGTTTTAACATCACGAAAGTAAGTCCTGATAAGGGATTTACATTCAGATGGGAAGAGGCATTGTCGTTTGAAGGAGAAAGTGCTCCATTCGTAATGTATTCACATACAAGAGCGTGTTCGATTGCAAGAAAGGTTGGTCGCTCAGCAAATATGGACCAGATTGGAGAAATACCTGCAGCAATGTATGAACTGTTACGAGTTATGGGTTGCTATGTCGATAAGTTAGGTCATTCTGTAAATGAGAATAGGCCACATGTATTTGCAATATACATGCTAGAATTGGCTACAGCCTACAATGCATTTTACAGAGACTGTCATGTGATTAAAGATGGTGAAGTGGATGAATTTAACTTCGCAGTAAGTGAAAAAGCAAGAGATTTACTACGCGAAGGGATGAAAGGCGTAGGAATCATTCCTCTGGAATCGATGTGAATGCATCATTTGGAGTTCTACCTGCAGCCTCCAGTTGTGCTCCAACATCATTTAACTCCGAGATAGCATCCTCTAATGATTCAGTCTGCTTGAGGAATCTAGTAGGGGGCCAACCAAGGTCGATTTTTCCAGGCTCAATCGTCGATTCTTCAATCCAAGCTTCACACGCCTCTCCTGCACACATTGCTGAGAACGAATCTAAGTCTATCCAGAATGTTTTTCTCTTACAAACCGGACAATCTCTACAATGCATGCTAGATAGTACCGTCATGCCACTTTCACCAACTTGGTCAACCTCCCAGATGACTAAGTCTGAACGATTTAATGACATAAGATGTGACTTGCGAAGGAATTGTCTCAACACCTTCCAAGCGGTTTCCTCACTAGAGAATACTCCAAGGCCAATAGCGCCCCCATCATCCTCGGTGACCGAGGGCACGTAGACTCTTGAGGGTGCAGTCATGAAGGGTGCTGAGAAGTGGAAGCCCTTCAAACCCTCGTCCATTCATGCTCNACAACTGCCAATCCACCGGGGTGTGGGAATGGGGCGTCNGGCTTTTCCATGCGAATTGAAATNGATTCGACAAGNGGATTTGTTCTAATTTTNTTAACCAGCATGCTGCAAAGTGTTTCCATCAGCTTAACAGGCTTTGAGTTTACAATTTCAGAGTCGACTGCAGATTGTAGATCTGCATAGTTCAGAGTTTGGCTGAGGTCATCTTCTTGCACATCAGAGGCAAGAGTTGCCCAGATTGAAATCACGAAAGGTTGCTCCTTTTCTCGTTCGAAATCATAAGCGCCATGGCATGCCATGACCTCATAAGATTCGAGCCCAACTCTGGTGGCCATGAAATCACTCCTCACGTTCATGAACCCAGATCAGATGATATCCGAATTGGGTTTTGATAGGTGCAGATACTGTCTTTAGAGGAGTAGTCCAAACGGCTTCTTCGAATTCTCTAACCATCTGACCTTTGCGGAACCAACCCAAATCTCCACCTTTTTGGCTTGAAGGGCAATCAGACTTCTTGCGAGCAGTCTTTTGAAAGTCCTTGAATTTCTTAATGTTAGAAGCCAACTGTGTAGCCTCACCTTTACTCTTGACTAAAATATGACTTGCATGAGCACTAGGTTTGACCATTAAATCACCTTAAGCATCTGTATTCCATGCCAAGTACTTGACATAATTACCATAAATTGTAACCGATATTCCCAGGCTCTCTTCATTGAATCTACTAATGTCATCAAGGTAGGTGTGGTATTCCCAAGAACCACTACCATAGCATACAGCTGCTCTGCCGCGAACACCTTCCTCGAGTTGATACACGAAGGGGCAGTGGTCTGAATTACATGGCATTTCGTTATCCTCTCCTTGTTCTCCGTCTAGTAACATTGTTTGGATATCGTATTTTTCAGCCATCTCAGGATTATCTTTCTCATACTCTGCAGTGAGATTGACGATGTGATTGTAATCTGTCTCATGGTTAGCGAATAATCTAACAGAGTTTCCACGAGCTGGATCGATATCTACGTGATTCATGTCGAGATTAATATACAGTCGTAGGTCGTCACTCAACTCGGATTTGAATTCCTTGACATATTCAGTAGAGCCCCATAGTCCCTCTTCTTCTCCACCCCACGTGCAGAACCTCAAAGTTCTATCAGGTTCTCCATTTTCTATGATATATTGTGAGAACATAGTTGCCAATTCTAGAACAGATGCTGTTCCTGATGTGTCATCCACTGCACCAGGCCCATGATATACAGTATCGTGATGCCCTCCAACAATCAATAAATCGTCACTCGTTCCATAGTAAGTGCCACATGGTACACGGATAGTTAATTCTTGATCGTTAGTTACATCCATTATCATCTCTAGGCGGCCACTGCCGTTGATGACTACGCTTTCGAGTATCTCTCCAGCATCTTTACTCATTGCGATGAAAGCCATTTGTGAAGGTACGCTTCCTCCATTTGCTTCTTTCATTGCAGAAATGCTAGTTCCTTTGAAAATTGGTACACAATCATTGCCTTCAATCTTGCCACAATTGTAGTCTTTGTTAACTCTAATTATGGACTCAAGACCATTTTCTATAGCACGAGTCATGATTCCAGTATTACCAGATATGGATCCTCCGCCAACAACATATCCAACTTTGCCAGATGCAGCTGCCCAAAGTGAATCATCAGTGCCATTTCCAAGATGTACTACTTCCATATCCTGGCCAAACATAATTGACGATTCTCCCGAGAATCCCTGAATCACGTAATCCATTCTGTGATTGAAAGTAGTGATTTGTTGTCCTACGTCAGCAGGTGAACAAGGAGCAATACCGAAATTTCCGGTGGTGCCAGGCTCACAAACTCGCAAACTTGGCTCGCTGTTAACACTGTGCATGGGAACTTCATATGTGTGAAGTGTTGATTGATAGCCTAATTCTTCAAACAGGTTAGCAATGTATTCAGCAGTAGCCTGCTCTTCTGCAGAACCACTCATGCGCCCTTTCCATTCAGGATGACCCAACTCGAGTAAATCATCGACATATCCTCGCGTTCGGTCTTGATCGTAATCCATTGAAATTCCATATTCAACAGGTTCATCTTCCAAAAAGAAATACAATAGTGTAGATGATAAGAATATTACAACTAGGAATCCAGCAATAGCGACATTGCTTCGCAGTACACCTAATCCAGATCGCTGCTTATTTGCCTCGACCCAATCTTCGGCTATTTCTGCCGAAAGAATTTCTTCTTCAGTCATCGGAGTTCATCTCCAGTCCAGCGTTTAGTCAGGTCGTTATCCCTGCCTAGTTGGTCAAGAATCCGTGAGACGACGAAGTCTATCAAATCATCCATTGATTTTGGTAGGTTGTAAAACCCTGGAGATGCAGGAATGACGATTACACCCCATCCTGATAATTTAGCCATATTTTCTAAGTGGACTGTTGCGTAAGGAGCTTCTCTAGGAACGATGATTAGTTTTCTTCGCTCCTTCATTGCGACAATTGCAGAACGGGTGGCTAGGTTATCACCAATCCCTGCAGCAAGTTTGCCTAATGTCGTACCACTGCATGGGCATATTACTACAGCATCAATCGCTGCAGACCCTGAAGCAGATTTGGCTGCAATGTCACTATTTTTCTCTAGTATTGCACCAGTTCGCTCGGCTAATTGGTCAGGTGTTAATCCTTCACATTCGTGAGCCATTGTTAGTCTGCCTGACTCGGTAACAACTAGACGTGCATCTTTTCCAAGCACCTCTGCAAGGCGCACGCCATATGCTGCGCCAGAAGCACCAGAGATTACCAATACAACCTCGCCCATTATTCCTTTCTCGCATGGAATCATGTATCAAGGTATGTCCAACGCTGTGCGAAGAACAGTTTCCAATACAGAGGCTGCTTCAGCAAATGATTCGGGGTCTATAGACCAACCTACTCGCAACCAATCATCAAGTCCAGAATCGAACATACAACCGGGTACAGCCAATAGCCCATGTTGCTTTCCGATAGTATCAATCATTTGCATAGTGTCGATACCGGGTACTCTGAATGCTCCGAACACTCCATATGGAGGAGGATTCCATTTGATTCCTACGCGATTTAGCGTATCTTGTAGAACGGGGAGATTCATTTCTCGATAATGTTCTATCAATTCCACTGGTTCATGTAAACGATCTCTAACATGCTCTGCGATTCTGATTACAGGAGATGACATCATACCTGCCATGTTGTGGAATGTATTCTCTGCATTTGTAATTATATCACGACTCGCAATAATCCAGCCATAACGTATGACTCCTAGGCCATGTACCTTTGTCAAAGATGATAATGTAATGCAATTATCTCCTTCTCTAAACATCGGCTTCCAATTCTTATCGGCAGCAGCATATACCTCGTCACTTATTATTCGGACATCGTTTTTCCTACATGTTTCTATTATCCATTCACGGTCTTCTTCAGTATATGACCAACCTACCGGATTTAGTTGCGGGCAGATCATCAGTAAATCTACCTGCGAAAGTATAGATGACCATTCTTCTCTATCGATTATCCATGCGGCATCTGTCGGTTTACGCCTAACGATTATTGTTTCCAATCCAAGGACTCTTGCAGATTGGCTAAGTGGTCCATAGGATGGCATTTCAACCGCGACTTTACCACCTCGAGATGCAGCAGAAATTGCAATATTTATCGCTTGAGTTGCTCCATGACAAAGATGTACATTTTCACAAGGAACTCCGTACATTTCGCTAACCATCTCTCGGTCATCGATTCCTGGGCCTCTGTGGTCTTTCCAAACATCTTCAATCGAATCTAAATCCCAAGGAAATTGTAATCCTGAAAAAGAAAGATTGTGAGCTCTCATTTCCTTTAGACGGGGGATGTACCACTTCAGATATGACACAGGCGGTATTTGTGGGCCTTTAGCAGGCCCTCCTGATACTGGATGGTGTCCTTGCATGATTCGCTGAAGGCAATACGATTAATGAACCATTCATATCTATACTATCTTTCTAGATAGTGCAGAAGTATTGCTCAGTAGAGATTCTAATATTGTCTGCGTGGAAATATCAAACCCAAGTGCGTTTAGACTAGTAGTGGTCTCTTGGCCTAAGCCGCACCCACTAACCATCTCAACTCTACCTGGTGGTGTATTGCAATTGATTGTTAGGCCATGGCGGCTAGTCCATCTTAGAAATGATAACCCGATTGAACAAACTTTGTTCTCTCCAATCCATACACCTTGCATCCTTTCATCTCTGCGTCCATTGATGCCATTTTTGGATAGTGCATCTATTACCCATTGTTCTAGAATGGCAATAATGGCCTTAACATTGGACTCACCTTCTAAATTCCATTTGAAAATAGGATACACTACCAATTGTCCAGGGCCATGCCAAGTTAGTCCACCTCCACGATCAACTGGAGATGTAACATAATCTTCGGGAGGAGATATGCCATCATTGCGTGCACGAGGGCCGACGGTGACGATTTCATCATGCTCACAAATGAGTAAAGTATCAATGATTTCATCATCTATTCTTTTTGATTGCATACTACGCATTAATTCATCAGCATCTGAATGCGATATCTTACCCAGATTATTGATGGACAAACTTCGCATTTAATCACCTCAGAATCTTCCACTACTTCCAAATCCGCCTTCGCCTCTATCGGTAGTAGACAATTCCTCAAAAGTCACTTCTTTGTATGTTGTCGAAGGAACTGGCGCAATAAGCATCTGAGCTATTCTTTCCCCTTTTGCTAATTCAATGGAATCACCTTCTCCAATCCAAGTTGCAAGTACCATTAATTCTCCTCGGTAATCCGAGTCGATAGTTCCTACTCCGTTGGGCATTATCATTCCTTTAGCACCTAGGGATGAACGTGATCTTATCTGCCCCTCCCACCCCTCAGGTATAGCAACCGCAATGCCGGTGCGGATTTTGGTAGATGATCCCTTGCAAACTACAGTGTCTTCTAAAGCACGTAAATCCCAGCCGGCTGCAGACCTTGTACCCTGGGTTGGCTTTGATGCCTCGGCATCTAATTTCGCAAATAGTACTTCGACACTTTCCCTCATCGTTTTCTCCCAACAGAAGGGAGCACTCAAGCCCTTTGGTGAAAATTGTAATTTTGACCCAGTGAATTCTTGCAGTTTAATCGATGAATTCGATGATAGATATCATAAACCTCCGACGCTCATCCACAGAAGCCTGACAATACGAGTTCTTGTGCTGAAACCGGCATCGGAAGTCAAGGTCGAATACAAACCTTATAGGCTCGTTTCAACGGCAAACAAAATCCACCGCGTGCGAAATATGGGAGGGAGTTAAGATGCAGCCAGAATCACAAAAACAAGACGGCTTCGATTTGGACCTTTCAGCGGAGTTTGTAGAACCAATGCTAAAAGAATCATTAGACCGTTTTGTTCTATTCCCTATAGAACATTCAGAGGTTTGGGAAATGTACAAGCAACACGCTGCTTCTTTTTGGACGGCTGAAGAAATCGATCTGGCTGAAGATGCTAAAGATTGGGCTTCTCTTTCGACAGACGAGCAACATTTCTTGAAACACGTACTAGCATTCTTTGCAGCATCCGATGGAATAGTGAATGAAAATTTAGTTGTAAATTTCGCTAATGAAGTTCAATGGGCAGAAGCTCGTGCATTCTATGGCTTCCAAATCATGATGGAAAATATTCATGCAGAAACATATTCTCTTCTTATCGACACATACATCAAAGATCCAAATGAAAAGGAGCATTTGTTCAAGGCTCTTGAAACAGTACCATCTGTAGAGAAGAAGGGCACCTGGGCATTACGCTGGCTAGACCGTAAGAGAGCATCATTTGCTGAAAGATTGGTCGCCTTTGCTGCAGTTGAAGGAATATTCTTCTCAGGTTCATTTTGTGCAATCTTCTGGCTAAAGAAGAGAGGATTGATGCCAGGCCTGACATTTTCTAACGAATTGATCAGTAGGGATGAAGGCCTACACTGTGATTTCGCATGCCTACTTCATTCGAATTTAATTAGAGGTGCTGGTGAAATGAAGATTCATCAAATCGTTTCAGAAGCAGTGGAAATAGAAATTGAATTCGTGACCAATGCTCTTCCTGTATCCTTGATTGGTATGAATGCTGATTTAATGAAGGAATACATCCACTTCGTAGCTGATAGATTACTAATCTCACTCGGTGCAACAAAACTCTACAATGCTGAGAATCCATTCCCATGGATGGAAATGATCTCAATGCAAGGCAAGACGAACTTCTTCGAGAAGAGAGTCGGCGAATACCAGAAGGCGGGTGTAATGGGTTCATCTAGTCTAGGAGCGGTGCAACAACGCTTCTCGATGGAGGAAGACTTCTAAACCGTCCGCGTAGCAGGACGAATGCTTCACGCTCACATGATATGATATAGGGGGACAGAAATTATGGGTCTACAAGTAGTAAAAAGGAATGGCGATAAGGAAGACGTCAGGTTTGATGCAATTCAAGAGAAGTTAACCAACCTCTCTAAAGGATTGAATGAAGATTGGATTGATCCTGGATTAGTAACCAAATTGGTAATCGAAGGATTATATGATGGTGTTACAACTAGTGAGTTGGATGAGCTAGCAGCTGAAACAGCAGCATCATTAGCATCTCAACATCCTGATTATTCCAAATTAGCCGCACGTATTTGTGTTGACAATCTTCATCGTTCAACTAAGGATGTATTCAGTGACATAGTTTCTGATCTTAGGAATTATGTTGACCCAGAATCAGGTAAGCATGCTCCACTTATCTCTGAAGAAGTATTTGATATCATCATGGAGAATAAGGATGTGCTTAACGCACATATCGATTACAATCGCGACCATAATTACGACTATTTCGGTTTCAAAACTCTAGAACGCTCATATCTTCTAAGATTGGATGGAGAAGTTGCAGAAAGACCACAACACATGTTGATGAGAGTCGCTGTTGGTATCCATCATGGGAAGATTGAGAAAGCATTGGAAACTTATGATTTGATGAGTGAAGGATGGTTTACTCACGCAACTCCTACACTTTTCAATTCAGGAACACCTACTCCTCAAATGTCATCTTGCTTCCTACTAACAATGCAGGATGATTCCTTGGATGGAATTTATGATACACTAAAGCAATGTGCTAGAATTTCAAAATCTGCTGGTGGAATCGGTTTGTCAATACACCAGATTAGGTCCAAGGGCTCATACATCAAAGGAACAAATGGCCACTCAAATGGATTGGTTCCAATGCTAAGAGTATTCAACGATACAGCAAGATATGTTGACCAAGGCGGAGGAAAGCGTAAAGGAAGTATTGCGATTTATCTAGAGCCTTGGCACCCAGATATCTTCGAATTCCTAGATCTTCGTAAGAACCATGGTAAGGAAGAGATGAGGGCTAGAGATCTATTCTATGCACTTTGGACTCCTGACCTATTCATGGAAAGGGTTGAGGCTAATGGAGAATGGTCACTCTTCTGTCCAAATGAATGCCCTGATCTACATGACACATATGGCGATGAATTCCGCGCATTATATGCTAAGTATGAATCAGAAGGTCGTGCTCGAAGGACTATCAATGCACGAGATCTATGGGATGCAATTACACAATCTCAAATCGAGACAGGAACTCCTTACATGCTATACAAGGATGCATGTAATGAGAAATCCAACCAGAAGAATCTAGGAACAATCCGTTCCTCTAACCTTTGTACAGAAATCATCGAATATACAGCACCTGATGAAGTGGCAGTTTGCAATCTTGCATCTATCGCCCTTCCAAAGTTCGTTAATGCAGCAAGTGGCGAATTTGACCATCAGAAACTCTTCGATGTAACATATCACGCTACAGGAAATCTAAATCGAGTTATCGATGTAAATTTCTACCCAGTAATCGAAGCAAGGAACTCAAACATGCGCCATCGTCCAATCGGACTTGGAGTACAGGGTCTTGCTGACACCTTTGCAATGCTAAGTCTACCATTCGAGTCAGCTGAGGCACGCCAACTCAACCGAGAAATATTTGAGACAATCTATTTCGCATCATGCAGCGCTAGTATGGATGCCTCCAAGGAAGAAGGCCCTTACTCCACATTCGAAGGATCTCCTGCAAGCCAGGGTATTCTACAGCCAGATTTGTGGGGCGTTACTGAACACTCAGGACGCTGGGATTGGGATACTCTCAAGGCAGACATCATGAAGCACGGCCTACGTAACTCATTGATGGTAGCACCTATGCCAACAGCTTCAACTAGCCAGATTTTAGGAAATAACGAATGTTTTGAAGCATTCACCTCCAATCTCTATGTCAGAAGAACATTATCTGGTGAATTTATTGTTCTAAACAAGCACCTTGTCAACGACTTAATCGGAAGAGGATTGTGGTCACTGGACATGAAGGATGAAATCCTAAGACACAAGGGAAGCGTACAAGCGATTGAAGGAATTCCAGAAGACATCAAAGAATTGTATAAGACCACTTGGGAAATCAAGCAGCGCCATGTTATCGACATGGCTGCTGACCGCGGTGCTTACATCGACCAGAGCCAGTCTCTGAACATTCACATGATCGATGCTAACCCTGCTAAGGTAACCTCGATGCACTTCTACGGATGGAGACAAGGACTCAAGACCGGAATGTACTACCTGCGAACTAAGGCTGCAGCAGATGCAATTCAGTTCACAGTAGAGCAAAAGGCAGCAGATGAGACCGTCGATGGATTGGCAAATAGGGCAGACGAAGCAACAAGTCTTGAAGCGATTGCTTGCTCACTAGATGCTCCTGATGACTGTCTAATGTGCGGCTCATGATCTAAGAATTTCATAAAGTGTTGAAATTCACAATAGATGATATATTAATGTGGTTTTTATTTCCAGTGAGATTATATCAAAAAAAAAAGTGGCCCAAATATGACACTTGCACCTGTTGACTATGATTTTGGATTACCTTCCAATTATTCCTTCGCCACTAAGATAACTTGTTCCAACGACGAAGCTCGAAAAATGTATATTGAAGGCTTTGGCCACATGTTGAATTATAATCATGAGCAAGCCATTGCATGCTTCTCTAAGTGTACTGAACTCGATCCGAATTGTGCTATGGCATGGTGGGGGATTGCATATTGTGTTTCATCAAATTACAACTGGGCACCAGGTCTAGGATCTGGACATGATGCTATTCAGCAGGCTCTTTCTGTAATGGGACATTGCTCAGAGTTAGAACAAGATCTAATCAAGGCATTGTCGACACGTCACTCTGCTGAAGCACGAGATGCAGCAGACCCTTCCGTTCTAAACATGGGTAACAGTCCAGAATTAAACGTTGCATTTGCAGAAGCAATGGCCCCTCTGTATGAGAAATACAGTGGTAACCTGGATGTAACTGCAATTTATGTTGAAGCTCTAATGAATCTAAAAGCATGGCAACTATGGGATAAGAATACAGCTACTGGTGAAATAACTCCTGCTGATGATAACACCCTATTGCTAGTAAAGATAATGGAAGATGCATTTGAAAGTAGCGAAGAAGCAAAAGTAGACCCTGCACTTTGTCACCTTTATTGTCACGCATTAGAATTATCTCCTTTCCCTGAGAAAGCACTTCCTGCAGCAGATGTACTACGTACACGAATGCCAGGATTAGGTCACTTAGTTCACATGCCATCCCATATCGATGCATGGGTTGGACAATGGAAAGAAGCCATTGAATGTAACATTGCAGCGGTTGAAGCGGATGATAAGTACGTTGAATTGACTGGTAATGAATCACAATTCTACAAGTTCTATCGGATGCACAATCACCACTTCGTGGTTTGGTGTGCTATGTTTGAAGGTCAATATCAAACAGCGCTGAAGTATGCCCGAAAAGCAGTAGAAACACTTCCTGCTGGCGATGAAAACTCTGGAGCGCAATTTATGCTGGCTGGAATCATCCCAATGGGGGCAATATTCCTTGAATCATATGTGACAATGCCTTGGCATGTAATGATTAGATTCGGTAAGTGGGACGAAATTCTAGCAGAACAGATGTATGCTGACAAAGATGTATTCCCTGCAACAATTGCAACTCAACACTACGCACGTGGTGTTGCTTATGCATCCAAAGGAATGGTTCCTGAAGCAGAGGCAGAACAGGTACTATTCCAGGAAGCACTTCAGAATCCTGCTCTTGCTGGAAGAATGATGCATAACAACTTCATGTATCAAGACCCAGCAGAGGGCCCTTCAATTCTGAATGTTAATGCAGCCATTTTAGAAGCGGAAATCGAATACCGTCGACAATTCCTAGCCAAGGCTAACGGAGATGAATCTGATTTCACTGCAGCATTTGATGAACTCCGACGTGGAGTTGATCTATCCCTGAACCTAGCTTACAACGAGCCTTGGGGTCAGATGCAACCAGTTCGCCATATCCTAGGGGCCCTACTTCTAGAACAAGGTCATGTTGAGGAAGCTGAGGAAGTATATCGTGAAGATATCAAACTCTGGAAAGACAACATGTGGGGATTACTTGGACTCAAATTATGTTTGGAAGCTAGAGGAAATGCTCCAGATGAACTTGCAGAAGTTACTGCCTTATTCAACCAAAGAAGTGCAAGAGCAGACATAGTTCCTGCAAAGACTTGCTTCTGTGCTCAAGATGCACTAGAGAAGAGTTGCTGTGACTGATTTTCACAAAGTACCTTCCTTTGCTTTAATCAGGTTAGCAGAGGGTCACTTAGTGGATGAATGCTGTATCATCACTTTGTCTTCAAGCAATATGAATTGCATGTCCAAGTGTTGCTAAGACGGCTTCATGAGTCATCTCTGTCATTGTAGGATGTGCATGGATTGTGGCAGCAATATCTTCGAGTAAAGCACCCATTTCTAGGGCTAGTGTCCATTCACCTACCAGTTCACTGACATGTGTTCCAACCGCTTGGACACCTAGGATTCTATGGTCGTCTTCTCTTGCAACTACTCTGACAAATCCTCCAGTCTTCTCTGCTTCTTGAGTGAGTGACCTTCCATTTGCAGCTAGTGGGAACTTCCCTGTAATTACTGGATGACCAGCCTCTTTAGCTTCATCAGGCGACATTCCAACAGAAACGATCTCTGGCTCTGTGAATACGATTGCAGGTACTGCGACTGGATTGTAAGCGCGGTTGTGACCAGCAATAATTTCTGCGACCATTTCTCCTTGGAAAGAAGCGACGTGCGCTAGCATTTCACCTAAGTCTGAAACATCACCGATAGCATAGACACCTTTCATGTTGGTTTGACATTGGTCGTTGACCTTGACAAATCCACGCTCGCTAAGTGCTACACCTGTTGGTGCTAATCCTTCACTTCGTGGTCTTCGCCCTACTGTCACTAGTACACGGTCTGCTTCTACAGACTGCATCTTAGATTCATCATCAGCATTGTTCTTGTCGATGAAATTTAACTTTAGTTTACCATTGTCCAACCTTTCAACACCCTTGGCAAAGACACCTGTATTGACCTTGACTTTGTTTTTCTTCAGGAATAATTCCAGCGGTCTTCTCAATTCTTTATCGAAAATAGGTAGAACACTATCCATGGCTTCAACAATTGTTACTTTAGCACCAAGCATTCGGTGAACAATTCCTAATTCAAGACCGATATATCCTCCACCAACCACGACCAAGTGGTCGAGTTTTTCATCAATATCTAACGCCTCTCTACTAGAGATAACACCATCGCCATATTTCATGAATGGCAATTCAATTGGAACACTACCATTTGCTAGAATCACATTTTCTGCTTCGATTTGTAAATCACCGACAACCACAGTTTTTGCATCTTTGAATTCAGCCCAGCCGGTAATTAATTCAGCACCAGAACTCTTCAACAAGTGTTCAACACCCTTGTTTAAACGGTCAACAATATCGTCTTTCCAGCCCTTTAGTCCAGCCATTTCAAGTTCAGCAGGTCCAGGGATTGAAATTCCCATGTGACCTCCTTTCTTGGCATGCTTTGCTAAGTCATGGAATTTGTGAGCAGCGTGAATCATAGCCTTTGAAGGAATACATCCTCGGATTAGACAAGTTCCTCCTGCCTTTTCTCCTTCGACAATAACCGTGTCCATTCCTAATTGCGCTGAGCGAATTGCAGCAACATAGCCACCAGGGCCTGCTCCTACTACCAGTACCTTACACTTGCGAGTCTTCATTTTAATCAGCCTCACATGAAGATTGTTGCAGGGTTTTCAAGTAATGTCTTGAGTCTTTGAACTAAGACAGCTCCATCCCATCCATCTACAACTCTATGATCCCATGATGAGGAAAGTCGTAGCATTTTACGAATGACAATTTGTCCATTTCTAACCACAGGTGTATCAACTGCGTTGTGAACTCCAAGAATTCCAACCTCTGGTTTGTTGATGATTGGTGTAGCACCTAATCCACCCATTCGCCCTAGGCTGGTGATAGTAAATGTAGAGCCACTCAACTCATCTAGGCCAGCAGTTCCATCACGTGCTGCCTGACTAACTCTTTGCATTTCAGATGCAGATGCCCAAATGTCTTGAGATTCAACATGCTTTACCACTGGAACATACAGCCCTCTATCAGTTTGAGTTGCAATTCCTAAGTGGATTGCATCATGGCGAGCAACAACTCCCTTTTCATCATCATATAGTGCATTACAAACTGGATTTTCTCCAAGTGCCTTGACTAGACCTTGCATGATGAATGGAAGGTAGGTTAGTTTTGGTTGCCCATCAGTTCTGTTTGAATTAAGATGAACTCTCAAAGTTTCTAAATCTGTGATATCTACTTCTTCGAAGTAACTGAAATGTGGAATTGTGCTGTATGAAGCTGTCATCGATTCAGCAATCTTTCGCCTTAAACCAATTACAGGAACTTCAGTTACACCAGTTAGAGCAGTTCTAGATGGTCCTGCAGCAGCAACTGGGCTACCTGCATCTTTCCAAGAATTCAAATCCGCATGGGTAATTCTGCCAGCAGGCCCGCTTCCTGAAACACTTGAAAGTTCAATTCCACTTTCTCTTGCTCTTTGGCGAACTGCAGGTGATGCTAGTGCTCTGGCTCCGGGTGCAGCGACAACAACGGGTGTTGGTGCAGGCGCAGGAGCGGCCTCCACTTTCTCTTCTACAACAGGTTCTGGTTCAGGCTCTGCTACTTCTTCCACAACTTCCTCTACAGGTTCTGGTTCAGCAGGACTTTCATCACCATCAGTTTCGAATTCGATACATACTTGGCCAACAGCAAGAATGGTTCCAGGTTCTCCAACTAGAGATTTTACTACACCGTCTGTAGGTGAAGGTATCTCAACTGTTGCCTTATCTGTCATGACAGACAAAATTGGATCATCTTCTTTGACAGTATCTCCAACCGATACCATCCATTCTACGACTTCTCCTTCTACGACTCCTTCTCCTATATCTGGTAGCTTGAATGCAAATATTCCCATGTTTATGCCTCCTGTGTTTTCTTAATAGCCTCTGCAATTCTTTCAGGGCTTGGAAGATAATCCCACTCAGTTGTGTGCGGGAATGGTGTGTCCCAACCTGTAACTCGCAAGATTGGGGATTCAAGATGCCAGAAACATCTCTCTTGGATTGAAGCGCTCATCTCAGCACCGAATCCACTCGTCTTAGGAGCTTCATGAACGATTACACAGCGACCAGTTTTCTTAACAGAGTTGACAATTGTATCTCTGTCCCAAGGCAACAAAGTTTGCAAATCGATCAACTCAGCATCAATTCCACTTTCCTCAATTCCTTTCTGAGCAACATGGACCATTGTGCCCCATGCAATCACAGTGCAATCATTACCTTCACGGACAATTCTTGCTTCTTCAAGAGGCAGTGAAAAGTATCCTTCTGGAACATCTCCATCTTCATGGCCCTTCCATGTCGGGACATTGTGTGGGTCTCCATAAAATGGCCCACGGTAGCATCTTTTTGGCTCGAAGAAAATGACAGGGTCATTACACTCAATAGCGCTTGTTAGAAGCCCCTTTGCATTTTTCGGATTTGAGCAATACACAACTTTCAGGCCAGGGGTGTGTGTGAATTGTGATTCAGGACTTTGTGAATGATGATGGCCACCTTTGATTCCGCCACCAGCAGGTGTCCTAATTGTGACTGGAGTAGAGAACTCTCCCCCAGAACGATGTCGTAACTTTGCAATTTCGTTGACGATTTGGTCGTATGCAGGGAATATGTAATCGGCAAATTGAATCTCCGCCACTGGCCTTAATCCATTGAGTCCCATTCCAAATGCGATGGCAGCAATTCCACCTTCTGCTAACGGTGCATCAAACACTCTATGCAATCCATGTTTTTCTTGCAATCCAGAGGTTACACGGAATACTCCTCCGAAGTAACCAACGTCTTCTCCGAAAATAACTACATTTTCATCCTTCTCTAAAAGGGAGTCTAATGCACTGTTAAGTGATTGTATCATATTCATTTCAGTCATAACAATCACCTCACTTTCCAAGTTCCTCACGTTGTTCTTGTACGTGCCACGGAACACTTTCGTAAACTTCAGTAAATATTGTTGATGCTGGTGGGAATGGACCGTTTGCTAAATCGCCATATGTACAAGCTTCCTTGTAAGCAGCCATCACTTCATCATCTATCTTTTGCGACAATTCAGCATCTTTCTCTTCAGACCAAGCTCCAATCGAAATCAAATGTTTCTTCAATCTGTCAACCGGATCTCCTCCTGGCCAACATTCGAACTCATCGCCGGGGCGATATATCGAAGGGTCGTCGGATGACGAGTGGCCACCTGCTCTGTATGTGTAAACCTCGATGTGTGTGGCGCCTTTTCCTGCACGAGCACGCTCACGTGCCCACTTTGTTACTGAGTAAAGTGCAAGGAAATCATTTCCATCGACTCTCAGAGATGGAATATTGTACGCTAATCCTCGAGCAGCGAAGTTTTCTCCCCCGGTTGCAAGATTCCTATGGGTCGATATTGCCCATTGGTTATTGACTACATTGAGAATTACTGGTGGTTTGAAAACGGATGCGAAGTTCAGGCCGTAATGATAGTCACCTTGAGCACTTGTTCCATCACCAAGCCAAGTTATTGTTGCTTGGTCATCTCCTTTGTAGGCTGAAGCCATCGCTACACCAACCGCTTGGCTGAATTGAGTTCCTACTGGACTGGATATTGAGATGAAATATCCTTCTTTCCATGAATAGTGAACAGGCATTTGCCGACCTCTAATATTATCCTCAGTATTGCCAATACAATGGCAAATCATACTGACCATGTCTCGTCCACGAACAAATTGGGCGCCTGGTTGACGGTATGAGGGGAAAATCCAATCCGTGTCATCTAGAGCCATGGTTTGAGCAATCGCAATCGCTTCTTCACCTAAGGAGCGCATGTAGAATGACAACTTGCCAGTTCGCTGCATTTTGATCATTCTATCATCAAAAATACGTAAGCGCATCATCATTTCCAACCCGCGAATCAATACTTCAGCATCGAGTTCAGGGTTCCATTCTCCTGATGCAGAATCATCATCGCCCAATACACGAATTAGTCCATGTGCATGGTCATGAGTTTCTGGTGCTTCACAAGTTACAGGATCAGGTCGAGATAAATCTCCAGGTTGTTCCTTCCATGAGCCACCAAAATCAGCATCATCACCGGGCCGGAATGGTGCAGTTGGCACAGTGTATGCGTCCAATGACCCCTTCTTCTTGCCCGGCATGTATTATCTCACTCCTTGTCCGTTCTAAGCCTTGCCGATGCCTTGGCTAGCAGTTCTCCTGCCTTGTATGATGACCTAACCAATGGACCACAAGCCCATCCGAGGAACCCCATTTCCTCAATTTCTCGGCTCCAATCGTCATATTGTGATGGTTCGGGAAACCTATCAACTGGTAAATGGTTAGGACTTGGAGCTAGGTATTGGCCAATGGTGACAAGATCGACTTGTGCATCTTTCAGCATTTGTAATGCTTCAATTATTTCCTCATCAGTTTCTCCTAAACCAACCATCAATGACGATTTGGTGAGAATATCAGGGCGTAGTTTTTTTGCTTCTACTAGAATACCGATCGATTGCGCAAAAGAGGCTCTTGCATCACGAACAACGGAATCTAGCCTAGGCACACATTCCACATTGTGTGCAAACACTTCCAATTCAAGACCATCCAATAAATCGGCTAACGCTTGATGGTCTCCTGCTAAATCACTACACAGTAATTCCAAACTAACTTCAGGGGATTTTTCTCTAACCGCTTCAAGGCATCTCCTGTAATGTGATGCCCCACTATCTGGCAGATCATCACGATTTACTACAGTAATTACAGCATGTTTGAGGCCCATTGTAGAAATAGCATCTGCTAAACTGCCAGGCTCATTCTCATCGAGAGGGGGGGGTCGCTTAATTGTGCCAACTGCACAAAACCTGCATCCTCTGGTACATTCTTGGCCTGCTACCATGAATGTAGCATCCTTTGCAGCCCAGCATTCATGGATGTTTGGGCAACGAGCTTCTTGACATACTGTGTGTAACATATTGTCTGTGACAGTGTCCTTTGTTTCATTGAATTTCTTTTGCAGTTCTCCTGACGGAAGTCGGGTTCTGAACCACTCTGGAAGTCGGGTTCGCGCTTTGGCCATCGTTAATTTTTGAACGGTCATGCATCCTCCCCCTTAACCATCCCGAAGGGATGGAGTGCAAAAAGAGTCGCTATGGGGGTTTACGAGCATTCAAGCCAAAACTCGTATTGGATTGTTCTATGCGACTAGCGGTAATCACTGGTGGAGCACGCAGAATAGGTGCTACAATCGCCAACATGTTATTTGATGATGATTGGGCTGTAATCATCCATTGTAATCGTTCGGTAACTCAGGCTAGACATTTAGCTAAAAGAGGCAAAGGTGCAGTGGTGAGTGGGGACTTATCAAACGATGAAGACCTATTCAGATTAATAGAAGAAATTCACGACCATGAATTGGTCGAAGAAGCCGGAGGAATAGACTTGTTAATTCACAATGCTTCAATCTATAATCAAGAGGACTTCGCTACAGTAACGCCTCAGGAATTGCGTAGATTCTCATCTATACATCTAGATGCTCCATTCTTCATTACTCAAGGATTAGTTCCTAAATTAAAAGCGAAAAATGGTTGTGTTATTGGAATGGTTGACACCAGTTGGGACCATGCTTGGGAAGAGTTGGCTCACTACACTGCTACTAAGGCAGCATTACGCCAATTACTGATCAATCTGGCCGGTGAATTGGCTCCAGAAATTAGGGTTAATGGAATCGCACCTGGCGCTATTTTAGCTGCTGCTTGGGAGAAGGAAAGATTCGAGAAAATATTGGAAAGGGTCCCACTTGGGAGAGCGGGTACTCCAGAAGACATTGCGGGAGCGGTAAAATTCCTTGCTGACGCTTCTTACATTACAGGTTTCATATTGCCTGTAGACGGTGGATGGTCTCTAACTTAATGGTGCAGGGGGTGAGATTCGAACTCACGAACCCATCGAGACCGGATCTTAAGCCCGGCGCCTTTGACAAACTCGGCAACCCCTGCGTCAATCAATCGGCGAGGCTTACGATTTATCAATGAGTCGGGCGG
>NZFU01000053.1 GCA_002689345.1 Methanobacteriota archaeon
CAAGACATGCTCCGAATGCCAGAGCCCAAATCATTGGTCCTAGATCTAGATTCAGTGAGACGGAAATCTGTAACACAACTGGTATCATTGTAATTGTGTAAGGGATATTATCGATGAATGCAGAAGCAATTGCACTTACCCATAGGATAATCACAAGTGCAGCAACAAATCGATATTCTTCATCAAAGAAGATGATTGAAGATTCAACTTGGTCTCCAATCCACGAAATTACTCCCAAGTGTTGCAATGAATGAATTAGAACGAATAGACCTGCAAAGAAAATCAAAGTTGTCCATTCGACTTTCTCTAGAGGCTCTTCAAGTTCATGAGGATTGGTTACCAGTAGCATCAAAACAGCTCCAACTAATGCAACCCAGGATACTGGGATGTGAAGAATTGGATTTAGGAAGAAACCAAGGATAACTAGACCCAAAATGGTACCTGAAGCCTTCAACATTTTGGCATCTTTAACACCATATTTTGATTCGAGTTCTTCGACATCACGGATTCTTTCACCAGCGAATTCATCAGCATACATCCACTTTAGCATCATGAATGTTGGAATGATGGTCAACAAAATACCTGGAGCGAGTTCAATAATGAAATCGTTGAATGAAACTCCTTGGCTTGCTAAACCAGCTATACCTGCATCCGTGTTTCCTGCAATTGCAGATTCGCTCATCATAGAACCAATGATAATATTTGGAGGATCTCCAATCATTGTAGCAGCACCACCAATGTTTGAGAACAAAACTTCTGCAATCAATACTGGAATAGGGTTCAAATCTAAAACACGGGCCAGCTGAATGGTTACTGGCGTTAGAAGCAGCATGGTGGTAACATTGTCTAAGAATGCTGAAAGAACTGCAGTAACTGAACATAGTATGACAACGAGAGTCCATACATTTCCTTTACTTTTCTTGTAAGCCTGTACAGCAAACCATTCAAAAATTCCAGTGTGAGAAATCACACCGACCATAACCATCATCCCCAATAATAATCCAATTGTTTCCCATTCGATTAGAGTAGTGGTCTCAGCAAGTGTCAAAGCAGCACCAGATTTGTAATAATTCAGTGCAAGAATTGCAGCTATTCCACCGAGAGCTGCTGCCAATGTCCTGTGAACTACCTCACTGATAATCAGAGCATAAACGAACAATAGAATCCCAAGGCCAACCCAAACCGGCTCGTTTCCTAAGCCTTTTTCTAGGCTAATTCCAATGTCGACAGCCGCACCCCCTCCTGCGTTTGAAGATGTTATGAAACTCATCATACCTGTAACAACAAGCGCAAGAAGAGCAATCCATTGTGAGGGATGTCTGCTTAGGATGCGGTTAGTGCGCATGATTAGGGCGAGTGAAATCGCCTCTATGAGCATTGGGTCACTACTTGGCCCACAAAACGCCTACATTTCCTCTTGCAAGAACAATCACAGATGATGTTTCTTGTGCGAGATATTCCCAAACCTGGGCTCTATCGCTTCGCTCATAAATTCCTTTGTTGATTTTGATTTTGACCAGTTTTCGCTTCTTCAATTGACCAAGAATTTCTTCGACTAGGTTTTCGGTAACACCAGTCTTTCCAATACGGACGCTGGGTTGGAAATCACGGTCCATGGCTTGTCTTTTTATGCTAGCAGGGATATCACTCATTCCTCATCCCCCTATGTGCTTTAGGGCCGCCACCAAATCTTCTAACTCTATCACATGACAAGCATGTAGTAGTTCTCTGTCCATCTCTTATCCTAACACGTGCTGATACACCGGGAATCAGATATTCAGAGCAGCCTCGACAAATCCAGTGACGTTGAGTAATAGGTAATGGCAATCTATTGCGAGAGGAGGTTTTTACCAAATGTTTAGCTGCATTTCTGCGAGCAATCATTGGCATTGAGACGTCAGACATAACACTCGATAAGTGATTTTGAGCAGATAGGGCGTTTTCCTTACGCTGGCTTTTCGCCTTTGCACGACCCCTCTTTCGACTCATAATTTCAACTCACTTTAGTGCAGATAAAATGTCATTAGTGATTTCATCAATCGCTCTATCGCCATCGATTACATGGAAAATTCCCTTGGATTCATACCATTGTGCTAATGGTGATGTTTGATCATGATATGCGCCCAATCTGCTTAACACAGTATCAGCATTATCATCTGCTCGACGCTTAAATTCGCCAGCTCCACAATTATCGCATATTCCTTCAACACTTACTGGGTTGAATGTATCATGGTATACTGCACTGCAACTACCACAGGTGTAGCGGCCGCAAATTCTTTCGACAATTCTCTCATCTGGAACCTCAATGGCAATCACATGAGAGACTTCTGTAATTTCTGATAAGGCCTCTGCTTGTGGAATAGTACGTGGGAATCCATCAAACATCACGCCATTGGATGCATCGGAATCTTGGATACGGTCTTTAATCAATGCAATAATCACTTCATCTGGAACAAGTTGTCCCGCATCCATGTATCTCTTCGCTTCAATACCAGTAGCTGTACCTGCTGCAACAGCAGCTCTGAGCATATCGCCAGTACTAACTTGAGGTAGGCCTGTGGATTCCATTATTCTCTGGGCCTGAGTGCCCTTTCCAGCCCCAGGGGGACCAAACAATACGATGCTGTCCATGATGTGGCGTAGAGAGTCCCTGCTTTCACTGTTGGCCTTGTTGGGCAAGCCACTGATGGCCGTAATATTGCCACTGTTCCATTGTCCAACCGGGCGGTAATCCACCAGGTGGAAGCGGTGGTGCGGCAGGGACAGCAGCATCATTTTGTACAACGCTATCAGAGATATTATTGATCACTGTCTGATTTATTGTTACATTTTGTGGCGTAGGTGCGACAATCGCTGGAGGTCTTCCATCTGGTACAGCAACAGGAGGACGTCCCGCTGGTAGTGCTGACGGTGGCCTTCCATCTGGTACTATTGGAACACTAGGAGCTGGTGGTAGACTTGGAATCGATTTGGCTAACGCATCTGCAATTTCTTCCGCAGAAACACTACCACTTGCTAATGATTCTTCAGCAACTACCGAGTCCATTACCGCCTGCATTCTTAGACCATCGTCTGGGATTGAATGGGCATCAGGTGCTACTAATTCTTCACCTGACAAATCCTTTGGAGCTGATCTTTTTATTCTAAATGCAACAACTCCAACCAGTAGAACTAATCCTGTAATAATTGAATATGCGACTGCTGGTGAAACAATTCCGAATAGTCCGCCTTGAGACTTAGTATTCTCTACACTAATTTGCAACACGATTGAATTCTTTGATTCATCGGCCAAACATGATGCACTCAACTGTAATTCTTTAATTCCAGAAGCAGTATCCTCTGTAGAAGTTGCAGTGATTTCAATATTCAGGCTTTCACCCACGCCAAGGCCAGAAATCGTGTCTTCAGACATGTCAATATCCCAACCCTTAGCATCTAGCTGCTTAGTGATGCTTGTATCAAGTGGGATATTTCCAATATTTGTAACCGTTACAGTTTGTTTAGCCTCTTCACCCCTAACGATCCCCAGTAGAGGACGTGTGTCTAAATCATAGTCTAATGCACAGAACCCTCCGGCTAGAACTTCCACAGGATATGTTACTGATACTTGTAGCGTATCAAAACCATTGTCAATGGTAGCATAGATTCCCAAATCAAATACTGAATCTGAAACAGGCTGATTGATTGGAGGCTTTATTCCAACTGAAATATTTACTGATTCCAGTGGACCAAGATAATTTGGAGGGTTAGAGAATCCTACTTCCCATCCATCAGGGGCTAGTGAATTCGACCATTCGACGCTAACTCCAGAATTTCCTGTATTTTTCACTGTTAACACCGAATAAGTGAATTCATCATTGGAGTTCACCATTAATGAATAATCTGAATCTGGAGATATCATTAATCCAATCTCATCCTTTACCACCAAGGTTGTTTCATTGATAAGTAAATTCGAAGGATCTTGACTTGTCTTAATAACCAAATGATTCTCATCATTTCGAGACGCCACAGGGGATACGAGTACCTCGAATCTAACTTCAGATGATTCGCCAGGTAAAATGCTGACCTCAACTTCTCGGTTCTCGGTTTGTGAACCATGATTCACTTGTATAGTCCATGTTGTAAGTTCTGGATTCACACGTACTGTCAAATCAAGTTCAGCATTACCTGTATTCTCAATCAATAATGTCAAATTCAATCTTTCACCAGTATCGACATTTATGTCTCTTGCATAAGCAGCAGGTCCGACATCAACTGCATTATCATCAAGTAATTTAGTTGCAAATGACTCGAGAGTTTTTACTGTTAAGGTAACTGTTTCACTAATATTCAACGAAGTATCTGTCTCACTCGTGACTGAACACGTTATCGTATCGGTGCTTCCTGCTGCTGGCATTCCATCAGCAACTGGAGGCACATACAAGCGAATTTGCATTGGTAAATATTCCAAAATATCTAGTGGCTCAAATGAATATGAAGATGAATTAGAGGACCCCAATTCTACCTGCCATAGATTCTGACTGTAACAATCTAAATCATATGTTGCTGGTGAATTCCCTGTATTCCTGACAGAAATGACAAAGGCTGTACTTCCACCCGGTGTGGCTTCAAGATCATCGGTACCTGCAGGTGCAAATTCTACATCTTTGACTTCATCAACTACTAAACGAAGACGAATTGTATGTTTTACTGAAGGGTTATTGGAATATTTTGCAGTTACATCCATCACATAAGTACCAGCCATTGCATATCGATTGGTACTTCCTGACAAATCAGCATCATCATCATTCATAGTGATATTGAGATAAATTGAATCTCCACCCTCGCCCATTGCAGACAAGGTGAATGGTCCGGAAAGGTCAGAACTCCTCGACCAATCATCATCTGTAGGTAGTAACATATCATCCCTTATCGGGTTAGGTGATTGGACCTGTGAGAGATGTAGTTTAACCTCTTGCTGACCTGTACCTTCATGCTTCAAAATAACTGGCCAAGTATACCCTTCTGAATCAGCAGGGTTCAACGTTTGGTTAACCATGTCAGAATCTTCGTCTCCGTTAGAATCTAGAGTAACTAATCTAACACCCAATGCCGATACAGTAATCGTCATTTCTTCGATATTATTGTTGATGCCATTCGCTTCATCATTAATTTCGGTAATATCTGAATCTACATCGATGGTTAAACGCATGTCGTGATCTCCCGTTGAAGTAAATGTATGAGGAACTGTCAATGAATCTAAAACACCAGCATTCAATGAAGACCTTGTACCATCGTACAGAGTTGTGCCTTCTGTCAAGTCTTCAAGAAGAACTCTGAATTGTCCAGCATTTGCAGTTCCTTGATTTAGCCATGATATTCTTAATGTAATGTAATCGTTCACTAGAGGTGATGTTGATGAAGAGAAAATTGAGCCATCGAATGCTAACAAATCCGCCTTTTCATCAAGGGTTGCATCACCGGTTAAAACGAGTGAAAATGATTGGTCAAGACCACCAGCGTGAGTAACCATTACCTGCCATTTCCCAGATGGTAAAGTTGAGGATGGGGCGATATTTATTCTCTCAACATTGTTGACAGAATCATGAACTCCATTTGGTACAGAGAACCCATTGACAATTACATTTCCTTTGTAGATTGTTCCATCTGGGGCAACTAGTTGAAGATCCAAATCATTGACTAATCTCGAATCGTTTTGGTCTGCATTAGCACTACCAGCCACATCGCTCCACACCAGTGTCAAATCTAATCCTGAAGTTGGGTCTAAATCAAATTGATAAAGTGATGAAAAACCAGCAGATAGGGTTCTTGAATTATCATGGTAAGTTGTTAAATCACTACCAGCATATTGAGGCATGACCGTATTGGACACTGAAATTTGGCCCCAACCTTCTTGTGAATTAGGAATATTTGCAACTCCCATATCGATTGCACCATTGATACTTGCCGCCTTGAGCAGAGAGGCTGAAGGCGATGATATTCCAACCTCTTCTCTAATGAATTCTCTAATCAGAGAGACTGAGCCGCCAGCTACAGCAGTTGCTTGGCTAGAACCTGATAGAGACATGTATAGGTCCTCTCCATTTGAGTGAGTCCCTGTACCACAACTCCAGCCAATTGGGATTGATGCTTCTTCCGCTCGCCCCGAGCAAATGGAGACACCAGGGGCAACTAAATCTGGCTTCACTCTTCCATCTAGAGAAGGACCATTGGCAGAGAAATTTGCAACACTACCACTTGGAGAAGTGGTCGATGCTCCAATCGAAAGAATATTTTTCGCAGTTGAAGGAGCCATTACTTTGGATGGGTTCTGATTTGGGTCATCACCAGCTGAAAAAATTGGTAAAAATTCTGGATTATCATGAACGAATGTATCTAGAGATCTAGAGTCCGCCGTATATGCTCCTTGGTTACCATTTAGACCCCATGCATTTACTGCAACTCTAGAACCCTCTTGTTCAGCATGACTTAGCATATCATAAATCGAGCCAATTCTACCGAAGACTCCTGTTGGGTCGTGCTCCAATGCATACGCTACGACAAATGCCTCTGGAGCAATACCGGTGGCACTAGAATCGCCGGTTCCATCACCAGCAATAGTTAGTGCTACGTGTGTTCCATGTCCGCCATTTGAATCAGCAGGACTTGGATCTAATCCGAATTGAGTGTACACTCCTGCAATTCTTCCAAGTAGGTCGGGATGGTCTTGGTCAATCCCTGTATCTGTGAATGATATTTTTTCACCTGAACCATCTAATCCCAATGATGAGTTTGAGATTTCTGGAATTCCAACTATTGCTCCAGCAACAGCATTAGTCAAACGTAGTTCGTGTGTTGGTTCTGACCAAATAATCCTTCCATCTCTTGCTAATGATTCTAAATTAATCGACCCCTTTAATTCACACAAATGAAGACCACACCATGCTTCATCTGCCCCCATCATGACCAAATCGTGGGCTAGGACTTCTAGCGCTTCAGGTTGTAAATCAACAGCCGGTATAGATGCGATATAATCGGTGGTAGAATCAATGCTTGGTGAGACTCTCCAGCCTGGCATCATTGGTCCAGCCCAACGGACTGATTCATCGGATTGGAGCAATTCCAAATCGTTTGGATGAGATAATCTTACCAGCCAAGAAGAATCTCCTAAATTATCCAGAATAAAAACACCATAATTATCCACGAGGTCGTACAATGCACTTCCTGTGTGGTGATTTAACTGAACTACAGCCATTCCAGTATCACGGTAATCATTGGAATCATCCAATCTAGATTCTGGCATTTCATCATTGATTGGATCAAATGAGCCAATAGCTAACTGAATCTCATAACCAACGGTTTTCAAAGGAGAGGATATTGTTTCTACTGGCTCCATTGAATGCCAATTGGTAGCCGCATTGTCTAGAATTTCATCGCTGGGTTCAACAGGATTGTCAATCGCCCCGCAAATAGGCGCTAGAAGCATTACTGCAAGGATTAGTAATGTCCTTAGTGGCACCATCATATCTCTTCCGATAATGCAACCATACTTGAAGACAAGCCTAAGATGAGCCCTATGGGCTCACTCAAATAGTGATGCAATTGCTGCATCGGTCTTGGCAACAGATGCCTTCCAATCGGTCTCAGTACCCATCAATGCCCTGATAGCGTCAATGTTCTCAGGAATCACATCAGATTCTTGGTGGATCGCTTGGAAATAATACAAATTGTTACCAACTAATTTAACTCCATCTTCCCACACAAATATCTCATGTAAATCGCCCCATGTACGACCCATGTCTCTTGCGAATTCCATCACTTCAGCAGTGGTTGTAATTCCAGTTTCCGCACCGTTCATTATGACGACACGTGGGCTATTTGACCACATCTCCAGTACACTTTCAGTTGTCAAACCATGACCTTCTGGTAGTGTAGCTACAATCGAATGAACATGCATAATTGTCGTAGGAACGGCAACTGCCAATGAATTGATTTTTATTTCAGGTTTGACAGTCATTACGTCCGGACCATGATGGCTTGGAACTTTCAAAACAGGTTTAATCGCATTGATTGGACCTTTCTTAGAATCTCCTGGATCTGCGGCTCTTCGTATCATGGTACATTCAACAGATAATTCTCCACAATGCTCAAACAGTGGAACAAGCGTTCGAGAAAGACCTGTAGTGTTACATGATACTACTCGTGTTCCTTCTGCGTTTAGATTACTTGTGTGATTTGCGCAAGAGGTGTATGAAAGACCGGTCATGGCATGTTTCTCGCCACCTTGGAATATCCATTTCACACCTGCAGACTGGTATTTTGCCTTATTGTCAGCACCCATTTTACCTGGAGAACAGTCGACAACAACATCTGCAGCAGCCAAAAGATCGGTTAAACCGCCATGACATTCGTATCCAGCGGCTGCAAATGCTGCAATCCTATCTGCATCATCAAAAGTACAATACAAAGGGTATCCCTTTCTAACAGCCAAATCACAACCAAACGCTGGCCTGGTCTTTGTAACACCAATAATTTCCATATCATCTTGACATGCAACAGCGTCTGCTACTCGCTTGCCGATTGTTCCGTACCCATTGATTGCAACCTTGATGGTCATGAGGCTCCCTATGTGGTGTGGCTTCGCGGGCCTCTCATGAACCTTGCTTCGCGTACCTAAACCCGTCTAGTAAGCAAACTGTTGATGAAAGAGAACGCTACCGCAGGGGTAATGGCAAGTATTGACGAGGTCGTTGCGAGTTCAATGAGCATCAATTCAAGACTCCCTGCGCAGCTGGAAAAAGCGTTGGAAAGAAACATTGTTTTGAGAATAGGATGGACGACTAACGGAGAGCCAGTCCCAAAAGATGGAGAACTTGGATTATGCCCTAACCTTCCAGAGGGTTCTAAGGTCAGAAGTCTTGGCAATTTAGGTCCATTTACCGCTGCCTTTGGACAGGGTGGTACATTTACCCATCAGGGGGATGTAGGGTCATATTTGGGTGCAGGAAATAATGGTAACAAAATTACCTGTGAAAGAACTGCAGGTCCTTGCGCTGGTTTTGGGCAACAGAATGGCAGAATTACTGTTCTTGATGGTGTTGGCGATGATGCTGGTGCAATGATGAGTGGAGGTTTACTTGTCATTCGTGGTGATGCTGGAATTCGAATTGGCGGAGGCATGAGAGGTGGCGACATTGTAGTTCATGGAGACGTTGGGGGAGACCCTGGAGCTGGTATGACTGGTGGTCGAATAATTATCAACGGGCGATGCCCTTCACCACCCCCAGGGGTTTTACTACGAACTCTGAAGAAACCAGAAGTTACTGAAATCAACAAAATGTTAGGTGAAGATGACCTTCACATACCTGCTGATGCTGTTTGTTTAGTACCTGACGGAGATATTACCGAAGGGATTATGGCAGATTGTAGAGAAGACCTTTCGGGTATTTCTTTAATTCCAACCACCACTAATCATCTTCCAAAATATTCTACCTGCGACACGGTTGCATTAATTGGAAATGAGGATGCATTGGCACTTCCGATTCCCTTACTCCCATATATTCCAAAAGGAGTTCAAGATGATTTATTCCACCCATGCTTAGTTCGTGAAAGCCCTAGAGATTGTGACATCGTAATTATCGATGCACAAAATATTGCCAACGCTGCATTGCTGGTTAAATCATCTGCTGGATTTGCCATTGATATGGATTCACTTCCTAAGCTAGATGGTGCAGCAATAGATGGATTGCTAGTGGCTCTGCGTTGTATTGCTGGCCCACTCGCTAAGGTTTTGCTAGTTAGAGGGGTTAGCCAATCTGCTAAACTTCATGCTGATTCGCAACATCATGGCGTGGATGCTGCGATTAGTGTTCTGAATGATGGAAGTGGACTAAGTGCTGCATCATCACTCCCAATGGTAGGACGTTCTGCATCTGTAAACTTGCAAGAAAACTGTCATGCCTCGATGTGGCTACCTTGGTCTGCTACAAGTGAGGATTTGGCAATTCTTTGTGCTTCAAATGTCGCATTCACTATTTGCCCAGCGCCTGATGAGAATGTCGCTGGCTGGATAGCACAGGTTTCTGCAGGTCTTAGCGCTCATCTAAATCGCTTGGGCCTAGCATCTATCGATTCACTAGAAAGAGCAAATCTGAGAGCATGTGACCAAGATACGGCCGCAGTAAGTGGACTTCGCCTAGCAGGATATGATCGCCCAATGCCTCATTGGTTTGCAAGGTGATAATATGCCAACTATCAGTGTTGAACAAAGCCTCCTTCGAAAATTTGTTGAAGGTCGTGGAAGGAAACACAACGTTGAGGATTTGGCCTTCCGACTTCCGTTGATGGGAACTGACATTGATATTTGTGATGAAAATGTTCTCGACATAGAGATATTTCCGGATCGTCCCGACCTATTATCTCCAGAAACATTGTTCCACGGAATGATGCCTTTTCTTCACGATGCACCTCCGAATCCGAGGCTGTTAGTAAATCCGGGAACTATTTCGATGAAAGTTTCTGCTGAATTATCTGAAATTCGACCTGTAATTTTGGGAGCTGTTGTTCGAGGTTTGGATATTGATGAAGAAATCATAAAGCGACTTATGGAGCATCAAGAAAAATTACATTTCGCATTAGGAAGAGGGCGCAAGAGGGCATCGATTGGTGTACATGACCTTGCAACACTTGCCCCTCCATTTAGAGTTGAGGCTGTTGGAAGAGAACACTCATTCACGCCGTTAGCAATGGATAATGAAATGACTATCGATGAAATTCTGGCTGAACATCCAAAAGGTGTTGACTATGCACATTTATTGAAGGATATGCAGAAGGTGCCAATTATCCTTGATTCCAATGATGCAGTACTTTCATTCCCTCCGATTATTAATGGTGATCACACAACTGTAACCACAAATACCAGGGATATTTTCATCGATGTAACTGGACTAGATATTCGTGCTTGTGAATCTGCTTTGATGTTGATTTGTTTGCAATTATCTGTACTAGGTGGAAAAATTGAGTCTGTTAGAGTTAACACTTGTGAAGGCAAAGAGTGGAGTTTAGATGGCTCTCCAATCGTCCATACGGTCAAGCGTACATTAGTTGAAGGGATTTTGGGCAATTCATTCACAGATGACCAAATAGAAGACGCCATTAGAAGGATGGGGGGAATATACAATGGAGACACATCTGGCAATCTTTCCATATCTATGCCGAGATGGAGATTTGATATTTTACACCCAATCGATTTGGTGGAAGAGGTTGCTATCGGGCATGGTTATGATGACCTTGCACATGATGTTCCAAAAGCTCCACTTACGGCAATCCCTCGAACTGATGGCCATCTGCGAAGAAGAATACGTGAAGCATTACAAGGACTAGGACTTATTCAAATCCAATCCCTAACATTGTCAAATGACGATGACCAATTCAATACTGTTCGTTGGAAGGCAGATGGAGCAATTACTCGTATGACAAATCCGATTACAACCGAACATACAATTCTACGCCAAAATATTCTTCCTGGATTACTAAGATTACTGGCAGCAAATCGTCATCACGACTTACCACAGGGTGTATATGAGTTGGGAACTGTTGTAATCAATCACTCAAATACCGATAGATTCGCATTCTTAGTGGCCGAGAATTCGGGGGGATTCGCATCATTGCGAGGGAGAATTCAGGCCCTTATGAGGGACCTTGGATGTAATGATTGGAGTCTTGAGCCGATTGAAGGTGGCCCATGGCTAGCTGGGCGTGCGGCTTCGATTATGGTAGAGGGAATGAAGATTGGTGAATGTGGAGAAATTGATCCATATGTTTCAGAATCTTTTGAGTTAACTGTTCCTATGAGTGGGGCTCAAATCGATGTTTCTTCACTGAACAGTGCAATCCAAGACCCTGTGCACTAATCCAGTTCAAACTCTGATTCATCGACTTCAACTGCCATTGTTTCAAACTTTATTTCTAGTTTGATAGAACATTTTCCATCACAGAGATTTACCCCGTTTTCAGCCAAAATAATCGTTTCATCAGCGTCCCAATAATCAGATTCGACATCTTCGGAAATAATCATGCAAGGAGATGGAACAACCAAATTGGGGTTTTGTAAGGCAGGGAAACTGGTATTTCCAACCGCAGCAATCTGCATTGTGGGGTATCTACTTTCATCTTCAGAATTATAGTAAGTCAAGAACTTGATTTTGAACCAGGAATCTTCTTTTTCAATCAAATAAGTTCCATCATTAGGGTTAACTCGATGTACGGATAAATCATACTCGTACCATTCCAAACGGTTTTCGGTATCATTTGAAAGCTCATTTTCGGCCACGATTTCTACTTCAGAAAATTCTACTCCTTCAAGAAAAGTCCACCTAATGTTTTCTCCGAAAAAGACATCGGTTGAAGAAAATTTCATCCAATATTGGGATTCATTTACCTCTAGTTGTTGTGATATATCGAGATATGAAAACGATTCTGCATCTGTAGCATCAACCACTGTTGTGAAAGTTGAGCCATCAGCACTTAACTTGGAAGAAATATTCCCATCTAATTGCTCAGAGTTAGATTGGGAACCGAATGAACAAGAATTAGGTTTATCGTCGATAAACAGCGTTATCTCTATCGAAGACCAAAGTAAATCCTCTGCATCATCTGCAAAAGATAACTGAGCAAGGTAATTATCCATGCTAGCATCAGATTGAGAATCAGATGTCTCTATCAGCACAACATTCGAAGTACCGAGTTCAGATTCATAAGAAGAAACTAGGTAGAACCAGAAGGCCGCTACAACCACAATTAGTACTGTAATCGTAGCGGCCAACTTCTTCCAATTCAACCTATCACAACTCTTGTTCTCGATTAGATCTAGCGTAAAAGACGGCGCCTAAAGTGGCTAGTATCATTGTGACTCCGAGGAATCCAGGTGTATTATCTTCGTCCTTATCTTCATCATCATTAGATGTAGGCTCAATACCTCCGTCACCAACAGTAATCTTACCGAACATGTCCAAGGAGATATGTGGTTCACATGCATAATAGAAGATTGTATCTTCTGTAAATGTGTGATGGAAATCAACGGTAGTTGCTGCATTTCCAGAAGTAATTCCTCCTTCAACATAGGTTGACGACTTCATTCCATCTACTTCCTTAACATTGTGAGCCATTTCCGCATCGGTCCATTGCCAACATACAGTTTGATTGACCGCTATTGTTACAGATGCTGGTGAGAATGCAGATCCATCAGAAGATATTCCAATAGTTACATCACAGGTTACAACGTCAGATTCGTTTTCTTCTACTTCATCCGCTGGCGGCATAATCACTTTGTCAATAACATGGATTACACCATTGCTTGCTGGAACATCTGCAAGGGTAACCATTGCCATCTCAGTTCCAACCATTACACCGGAATCTGTGACATGAATCATCAGATCATCGCCATTTGCCGCTGTAACCGTTGTCATTCCCACAGTTAAATCGGATGACATAATCTTACCAGGCACTACGTGGTAAAGTAGTATGTCTGCGAGTGTCTCTGTTGACAATTCTGGGTCTGATAAATCAATACCTGCTGCGACAAATGCTTCGTCTGTAGGTGCAAATACTGTATAATTATCTTCACCAGAAAGAGTTGCAACTAAATTGGCTTGAGTTAATGCTGCAACTAATGATGTGTGAATCGAAGTTGCTGCAGCTGTCATTGCAATATTGACCGCTGGCGTCCACATGTATCCTTCACAAATTGCTTGACTTTGATTAGCAACTGCATGTGACACCATATTGTAACAACCGGTAACAGTTTGTCCTTGTACTTCGTAATCTTCTACGTACATGTATGCTTCACAAGATGTTTGATCTGCACCAGGAACAATTGTATGTGTAATGACATTGTAACAGATTTCTCCTTCAGGTCCCATGTCCGGCATCAATACTTTATCGATGATATGAATGACACCATTGCTTGCCATAACATTCGCAGTAGTTACTGTTGCATCATTTACCATTACACTATCAGAATCGATAGTAATCATGACTTCTTCTTGATTTAACATAGTAACTGCCATTCCATCGCTCAGTGCATCTGAAGTGACAGCTCCCATTGTTACATGGTATGCTAGAATATTTGCCAAGGCTGTAATTCCATCATCCCCTTCGAAATCTGTCAAGTCAATATTTGCGTCTGCAAATGCCTGATCTGTTGGGGCGAACAATGTGAATGGTCCGTCACCTTGAAGTGTTTCTAGAAGATTCGCTTGTACCACTGCTGCTACTAATGATGTGTGAACTCCAGTCCCAGTAGCAACAGTTGGAATGTCAGGCTCCTCTATTACAGGAGGCATGAGTACTGTGTCGATGACATGAATAACACCATTGCTAGCCATTACATCAGGTGTGGTAACATTTGCATTTCCGATCATCACCGTTCCATCAGATACGGAAAAACTTGCATTATCCCCATTCATCATTGTGACGGTAAGACCATCGGTAACTGCACTTGATTCAACTGAACCTTGGTAAACATGGTACAACAAGATATCAGTCAGAGTTGCATTGCGTTCATCGGTATCATATGTAGATAAATCAATTCCAGCATTTGTGAATGCATCATCGGTTGGAGCAAACACTGTGAAGGGCCCTTCACCCTGAAGAGCAGATACTAAATCGGCGTGCACAAGTGCTGCAACGAGAGAATCATGTTCTCCAGTTGCTGCAGCATTTGCAGGTATATCTTCGGTCTCATCAGCAGACACGCCAAATGGCAGGGCCGACAGCATAAGTAAGGCTACAAGTAAACTAACGCTTTTTCTTTGCATCGTTTCTTGGGGATTTCTTTAGGTATATACCATTTTGTTTTGTAACATAATTTTCAAACGTAGCATTGAACAATTATTCCGCTCCATTGAAAGGCAAAGCCCCTTGCAGAAATTATGCGCCGTATTTTGTTGGTACTAATCATTGCGATGATTATGCCACAAATGCCGGTTAGTGCAAGCGAAGATTCGTTTGACTTTTTTATCGATGATGAAGTGGTAATCCACCCAGGGGAAACTGTGCCTTTTCGTATCGCTTGGCACAACATTGTAGGGTTTGAGAGACATTTCCAAATAAATGTAAATCAATCACATTCCAACTTAACTATCGATGAAATCCCTGTAAATTGGACCAGGGTTGCATCGGGAAGATTAGGTGAGATGAACATCAATTTAACCGTCGCCTCTAACTCAAATTTTGAGACAATCCAATTCTCTCTTGATATTACTTGTCAAGAAGTACCAGAATGGAAGGAAACACATGAAATCGATGTCTTGGTATCCAGATGGTCGAGTCTAAACTTTGGTGCTAATGATGGGTCATCATTCTATGTCCAACAAAATGTGAATACAAGTCTAGCAGTAAATATTTCAAACTCAGCCGGCTATGAAGACTCGGTTACAATTCGTATGAACACGCCATCAAATTGGCAGTATGGATTTGTTGATGATATGAACAATGACAATGAAGTTCTCATAGATTTATTAGATGGAGATGATGTTTTTGTTTACTTCTGGATTATCACTCCTAAAGTGCAAGATGGAGCACCACTTGCTGGCACTGGTCCAACATTTACACTAGAAGCTGTATCAGGCCTAGATAGAAGAGTCGAAAGTTGGACATTCGGCCTTGAAATGCAAACATTTCACAATATGAGTATTGATGATGTTGATGAAAACCTAAGTCTTGACCCCGGCGATACAGGAAGAATTGAAGTTACGGTAAGAAACAATGGTAATATCGACACCTTCCTTGATGCATCATTGCGTATAGGTTCACTGAATGATGACCGAATCGAAGTTGATGGATGGACAATTGCATTATTCAACGCATTTGAATCTCAATCTCTAGCTCCAAATGAATCTCGATTAATTGAAATCGGATTTGAATCACCAAATGTGAATGATGACGAAATCGAAGTTGAACTGATAATCAAACCCGAGGCTTTTCCTCAGCGTGTCAATTCAATCACTATGTCTTCATCAATAAATTGGGAAAGGGGTGGTGTTATCTCATCGGCATCTAATCCATGTTACTCAGTACTATGGAATCAAACCTGTCAACAGATGATTCAGATAGAGAATACTGGGAATTTCTATGAAGAATATTCGCTGCAAATTGTTGATGAAAATGGTATGAGTTTCGAGATTACATCTGAAATTATTGGTTTATCAAAAGACCAATTAAGTTCAGAAATTCCATTGAATCTGACACCACTCGTTGGGGCTGAGGGATTACTACCTGCCTCTGCAAATTTAGAATTGCGACGCTCTGACGGTACACTAGTTGACTCGATTGCAATTTCATCATCCACTGCACCTAATGTTAATTGGATTTGTGAAAACGCATCAGATTCAGTCAATAATGGCAAACTCGAAGTATCGATTACAATGCGAAATGATGGTAATACTGCAGATGGTTTAGTAGTAAGAATGACATCTTCATACTATACAGATATGAGTTTCATCCCCCCCGATAATGCGATTGTTGAAGATGGTTCATCTAACATCAGATCTTTCGAAGTAATCAATAATGAGAAAGGAGAAAATTTCACATTTAGGGCTTGGGCTAAAATTCCGAATGACCAAGGTTCAGATGATGACTTTTACCTCAACATAACAGCCCATAGTAGACTTGCTGAAGAAAATCCATTTTTGTTTTCGGCCAACTCCTCCTTCGATGCTGCTATTTCTGTTGAGGATGACGAAAGTTCTGTAGTGAATTCGATCACTGATTTGATTTCATCATTCTTCTCGATCATATGGGCCTGGAAATGGATTCTTGTTGCAGCTTTGGTTAGTGGATTAATGATTAACAAATCCTTGCGGGATAGGCAATTAAGACTAGATGAAGCAGCTCTGAATAATCCGGTAAAAAAAGATGATGAGCAACCAGATGATTGGATGGCTGAATTTGCTAACAAGAAGCAGGCAGTTCCTGAACCTGCTCAATCACCTGAAATACCATCTGAAGTATTCACTGGGATGTTCCAAGCCGTTGGTGGCGAAAGAAAACCTACTGCTGAACCTGTAGATTCACAACTTGTTGGTGCGGCAAATACTGTGCTTGACCACCATGATACACAAAATGTCAAGTCAAAAATGAATGTACTAGCAAGTGATATTGCTGGCGGAGACATCAGTAGGCCACATAGTGCAAATGTAGCATTACCAGATGACATAGTACCAGTCACAGAAAGAACTGTTCCCGTGGTTAAGGAGAAAACTGCAATCCCAGAGATGTTGGATTTGGATGACCTTGATTTGTGAGTGGTAATATGAAAATCGGCGTAGATGAGGCAGGTAGAGGTCCAGTTATTGGCCCATTAGTTGTCTGTGCTTTCGCATCCATATCTCAATCAAGTTTGAGAGAACTTGGAGTCAAGGATTCAAAAGACCTCAGTCCAAAAAAGAGAGAAGAGTTATTTGAAATCTTATCGGAAATGCCTCATCGAGTAGTGGTTTGCCCCCCTGAGAGAATTGATAATTCGGATAATCTGAATCACCTCGAAGTTGAATTGTTTGCAGAAGCTCTTGCGGCTATGCCTGATGGCCAAATCATGTTGGATGCCTGTGATGTAGATGCCCAAAGATTTGCCCGGAATGTTTCAGCATTATCCAAAAGAGAATGTATGGCTGAGCACAAAGCAGATGAAAACCACCCTGAAGTTAGTGCTGCAAGTATTATTGCCAAAGTTACAAGAGATCGAATCGTTCGAGAATTATCTGAGGAAATCGGTATCGATTTAGGTAGCGGCTATCCTTCAGATCCAAAAACAAAGAAGGCTGTTATTGAACTGGTTAAGGGTGAAAGACCACATGACTGTTTACGTTGGTCTTGGAAAACTGTAGAAAATGCATGGGGCGGTACTCCTCCACCACGCCCAAATGCACGCCAACAAACCTTGTTTTGAAGAACTAAAGGCCCCACGCCCAATTATGGAGTGGGAGCCGGACCAATCGATATTGGACCTAATTCGTCATCTTGCACTGCAAAACAGTTTGCAATATGCCGGGAAAGGTCAAGCCGGCTCAGTGATTAGTCGAATCATGGGTAATCGTGCTGATTTAAGGCAACATGGTAAGCACATTGCGCCAATGGTTGCAAAAGCGGTTAACGATGCAAATGCGATGGCTGAATCAGATGGCTTAGATGCAATTAATGCAATTTTAGAGGCAGAGGCACCTGAACTATTGGAGAGGAAAGTTCAGACTCGACGTGAAGGTTTACCGGAATTGCCAAATTTGAATGATAGAAAACCTGTACTTCGCTTTGCTCCAAACCCAAATGGTCCACTATCGTTTGGCCATTCACGAGGATTAGTAATCAATGGCCAATATGCTAAGGATTTGAATGGTGAGTTAATTCTGCGTTTTGATGATACGGATACAACCGTTAAACCACCTATGATGGAGGCTTACCAATCCATACCCATTCAACAGGAGTGGTTGTGTGGTTTTCCGGCTCATCGCATAGTTGTAGCAAGTGAAAGGATGGAGCATTATCACGATCATGCAAAACAAATGCTAGAAGGTGGATTTGGATATGTTTGTACCTGTTCAGCCGAAGATTTCCGAGAACATAGAGTGGCTAAGACTGAATGTCCTTGCCGTAATAATGAAATTTCTACAAACTTAGAAGGATGGCAGCAAATGAATGACCCTGATGGCTATCAGCCTGGTGATGCAGTACTACGTGTAAAAACAGATATGACTCTCAAAAACCCAGCCCTAAGGGACTGGCCTGCTGCTAGAATTCAAACCAACCCACACCCTAGAGTTGGAAATAGATGGCGGGTTTGGCCATTACTTGATTTCCAATCTGCTGTTGAAGATCACTTACAAGGTGTGACTCACATTATTCGTGGAAAGGATTTAATGGACTCCACTCGAAAGCAAACATTGCTCTACAAACACTTTGGATGGGAATATCCTGAAACAATTTACTGGGGACGAGTTAAAGTTCATGAATTCGGAGCATTTTCAACATCACAAATGAAAAAGGACATTGCTGAAGGACTTTACAGTGATTGGAATGACCCCCGATTGCCAACTCTTTCGGCCCTTTCAAGAAGAGGTATCCAGCCAGAATCGCTACGCTCATTTTGGATAGAGTTAGGGCTAACTCAGAAAGACATTGCAGTACCACTGTCCACACTGTATTCGCACAATACAAAGAAAATTGACCCAAGGGCACCGAGATTGGCATTCGTTCGAAACGCATTCCCTATTGTTCTGAATGGAAATTTCCCTAGAACTGGAGAAATCCAATCTCACTCTGATACAGAAATGGCACCAAGAAATTACTCAATTGATGAAGGTGTTTGGATTGAGCAGGATGATTCAGGTAAGCCTATTCGTTTGAAAGATCTATGTGATATTGATGAAAATGGAAATGTCGAGAGTATTGACAGAAGTGACAAACGTAGTGTTGTGCATTGGGTTGCGAAAGGAAAGCCATCTAAACTCACTATAGCATCTGGTCAAGACCTGAAAACAGTCGAAGGGATTTTGGAAGACCACACACATCCAGTTGGAACGATTGTCCAATTAGAAAGAATTGGATATGCCATCGTTGAAGATGATGGATTACTTATGGTCCACGACTGAGGAATACCGGTTCACCATCATCTGTCATAATGACAAACTTAGGGCGCCATTTTTGGTTCATTTGTGGAGTTGGGTCAACCAATATATCCAACTCACAGGCATTCCCGCAATTTCCTTTACGCTCAAGATGCTGCTCGGTCAAAACACCAAGTATGGTTTCAGAACCCCAAACGACTAACGCATCGACTGATTTTAGCCTCGATTTAGCTTCCTCAAGCGAATCTTCAGCACCGATTGTAGAGAATTCCATACACCTCACTACTTGGGAAGGTCCATCAATTATACCATAGGTGGATTCAAGACTGTTGGCGTGTACGAGGTGTCATGGCAATCGAGCGTCTACTGACTGGCAGCATCGGAACTCAGGTGAAAGAACTGATGGCAACAGAAGATATTATGATCGAAGCTGTTCGTGATTTAGTAAAGGATGAAATCAAAGCATACATCCGTGCAAAGGTCGAAGCAGACCAAGAATTAAAGGATGAATTAAAAGAGTCAATCACCTATTATTTCAATGCAAAAGCACGTTCTGTTTACGCTGAATTAAAGGCTAGTAGAGCCGCTGCAAAATTAGGTCTGCGAATTCTACCAGACGACCTTCAAGGTGAAGTTGGAGAAGCTTTGGTAGGATTATTCGAAAAGGAACTCGGCAATCTTCTAGAGAAGGCACTTTGAGCCCCATAGGGCTCATTAGGCCACAGTTTTGAATAGGGTAATGCTTGCAGAGTCGTTTAGGTGAATCCACCTATGCGCACAATTCGTCCACTTTTATTGTGTGTTATCCTACTATTTTCCTGCACACCTGCCTATGAAGCTCAGGCTGAGACTGTAGAGATTTGTTGTGATTCCGGGCCTGTGGAATTGCATTTGCTTGGCCCAGCGAGTTCAGGTACCATGTCACCATTTGATGCCGAATTAAATGCTGAATCTGAAGAGGTCACAATTTCTGATGCTATTGCACAGCAACAAGAGATTGCGGTTTGGAAAATTAATCCTGCGTGGTCAGGAACTTATCCATCATCCACCTGGGAGTTTTCAATCGAATATGAAGTAGCAAATGCAGGTGGTGCACAAATCAATGCATCGGTATCTGTGGAGATCAGTGGAGAAACTTTCATTGGAACAACCGACCAATCTAATTCATTCTTACCTGCGGGAAGTGGAAAATTAAGTATTGATATCAATGTTGAAGCTGGCTCAATTCCTTCATCAACCGAAATCAGTGTCACACTTCTAGCACAGACAGTTGTGTTTAGCGTACCTGGAACAGATGCTGGATTGACATTTAATTGGGGAGGAGTTGATGATGACTCGACAATTATGGCAGATATTCCTATTGTCGACCTATTGATTGATGAACCAACATCGGAAGGAATGGATGTCTATGTCTCCATGGTTGTCGCTTCACCATTTGGACAAATGACAGCAGCGCATGCTAATAGTCTTGAATTACGAGTCAACAATGGTGTAGTCACAGGAGACCCTATCGAAACGAGCAGTGGACAATTTGTACGCCTAACTTGGACATGGAGAGCAGTTGTCGAGGGTGAGCAAAATATCACTGTTGAAGGAAGCATACAAGTTCAGTCAGGCACCCCTACACTTTCAGGTAGCACTGAATTTACAATCAGTACATTTGATGATGGCAATGATGGAGGCGGGACATTTTATCCCACAGAAGAACCGCTGAGAACGGATGGAGGGGGGTCTCCATTAATTGTCAATATGGAACTGAATCTCAACAATACAATGCAAGATGGTGACCAATATCTCACGCTTGAACGGACAATCGAATTGACTGTCGACGAGGAAATAGCCTATTGGATGAGATGGGGAATGGACAACATTGGTAATGAAGACCCTAGCCTAACCACATCTCTAAGAATTTTTAATTCAGGAATGGTTAGTGAAGATGACAGAAGAAACAGAGTAATCGACGATGTCGAAAAGAGTGAATTCGAAAACCAAATGGTTAACTTAGCTGTAACCTACATGAACGAAGGAATGGCTTTAGAATTAGAAGAGCTAATCGGTAATGATGTTATGAATTTGGAAAAAATCTCATTCTCAGTTGATTTATTAGGCGAGGATAAAGTAACACCTCACCCTCTAACTTTGACCATTAAAACTGAAGAAATCTTAGGCGGTAATAACCTAACTACTTTGGTTAGAAATTTCGTAATTGTCCAGCCGTCTCCGATTTGGTCAGGTATTGATTTGAAAATAATGATCGAAACCGGAATCATGGCTAGTCTAACTGGTGCCTCGATTGGAGGAGATGATTCTTTGGAATTCACACATAGAAGAACTCCATTTGGTGAATCGATTGAAATCAATGCCCAAAATCTAGAGCCTGGAGCTACATTCTCATTCACTGCAATGCCCACCAATAATCCACTAAACGCTCCATTGAGTTTGACATTAATCACACTGGGCATTTTGGCAGGAGGATTCTGGTTCGCTATGCGTCTTACTAAGAAAAAGAGGCGAAGTGCTCTGTGGATTGAAATGGTTTTGATTCCTGTAGTCTTACTTACATTGTACTTAGCATACCCTCCTTTTACTGTAGGAGTAATTGCTGCAACTGCGGTAACTATGTGGATTATTACCGCTATTGCAAGCCCACGAAGAAAGGGCCTAGCCGTTGATAAAATTGAAACTACATTCCCGATTATTGAATGTCCTGCATGCAGCACACCTAATCCAATCACTACTGATGAGCGTCCTTTCCGAATGCCATGTAGTGGATGTGGCCGAGTGTTGAAAATTGTCGAGTGATTACAAATGGCCACTAACTATTAGTGAGTCTGCAATGCTACTAGCGTGAACTCTAGCATCGTCAATATCATCTGGCCAATCATTTCCAGCAAGGTGTAACTGACTGGCAATATCAACTTCATTACCTGGAATCATAACCCTATGCCAAATTAATTCTTCGAGCCTCATGGTAGAAATTCCGTCCAATCTTAAAGTTGGTAATACAAGTTCACTAATTGCTGAACTTCTTTCATCGACATCCATTGTAGGCCATCCTTTAGCTAGCCTCTTGAGCATTCTCTGTGATAATCCAGGAACTATGTCTACCACAGGAGATGGCACCTCAGGTAGTGGACAGATGTCGATTGAACCCTCTGCATCCAAATGGTCTCGAAGTAGGGACATTACTGGGTCGTAGTTCGCATCAATACCTTGACGCAGCCAACAGCCGGAAATTGTCATGGAACGTTGTTTCCTTACCCTTGAACCTTCAGGTGCAAGCATCGATGAAATTGCTGCACATAATGCAACACATTCAACCGCTCCATGATGATCATTTTTTGATGACTCCAATTTGATTAGTACAGATAGTGGTGAAATATGAATATAATTTTCAGTTATCTCCAAAGTAGATTTAGAATCCTGAAAAGGGTCGATATGAATGATTAACCCGTCAACCTCAGGTAATTCATGAACATGGTCTCGCCCAGTATGCTTTCTAGGAGGTAAGACTCTGCGACGATAGTGTAGAGCATTATCCAAAAAAGCGGCTTCTAGTTGCGCAAGAGCAAGAACACCTTCGATATCGGCAGGCGCCATTAACTGAACCAATTTAGCCGATGAAATCTTGTCGACAATATCCGCTAACTGCTCTTCGATTGAAGAAAAAATCGGCGATTGTAGCAGATTGTTCAACGACTCACCTTACCTAGACACCTGGTAGGTAGTTCATCAAGTTGAGTGTGTAGTATCACTCAACCATCAAGCGAAGTTGGTCACGCTTGTACTTCCAATCAGAAGCTAGGCGACCTTCGCCGATGTAATACTTAGCAAGGCGACGAATCTTAGCCTCAGTAAGTTCAAGAGAACGCTTGTTGTGAATGTCTTTGTGGTTTCCAGAACCAATGTGCTCGATGATTCCAACAGCCTTGCGCATTAGATTCATCATATCTTCAGGATATGTTCCACCAATGTCATTCTCAGATAGAACAGCAGAGATTCTCTTACCGTCCAATACTGCGCGTACATCAGGAACTGCGTGCTGATCACGAAGAATTGTTCCAATTGATGCTGATGAATGTCCTGTCTTTCCTAGTTCAACAATGAGTGCGGTTACCGCTGCTGCATCAGTGTTTGACCACTCTGGTGCAGATTCATTGTGTGGCTTTGTGGAACCGGACTTACCTTTCCTCTTAGCGTACATACGTGCCATAATGGATGCCTCCGAGCATTCCGCCGACCTATCACCCATTCTTAACCGCTACGCATAGACAAAATCTGAGTTTCACAGTCTTTGATGCATTTTTGCGAGGCGTCCAGGAGTTCCCGACCATTCCCAAGCAGGTGCTGCCGCCCTAGCAGAACCGAGGCACTGAGAGCCTTGCATCACCAGAATATCTTCTCCAGCCTTTATCGATTCATCATAGGATTCGAGGATTGCAAGATTAACATCCCCTTTCCACTTCAGATTTTCTTTCAGGCTTATCCGCTTGAGCGAGCCTAGTGAATCCAACATCTCGACACAGGCTTTAGAAATTGAAAATCCACCTCTTTCTGGAGCCCACATTGCAATTTGTTCATTATCTTTCAATATCTTCCAGCGAGGAAATCTACCTCGGACTTGAACCCCATCTAACCATGAATCATTCAAATGGTGAAATCTTGCAACCGAGCGGAAATTATCGATATTGATTTTTTCACCACTACGTCGTTTTACTTGCATATTGTCAAGAACACTTTGCTCGAGTCTTTGGAGAGCTTCATGATTGGTAGATGAAGCGCCCTTTCTTGTATCGATAACTGGGATGTCGCATTGATATTCCATACCTGAGTGATTAATAATTACCCTGTAGGTATTTTTTGCAACCAAAGAATCGATCATTTTTGTGACTCTATCGATTTCATCCCTAGTCCAATCTCCAGTTACGGGAATATCATAATGCCCTGCAGGCCAAACTTCTTCTAAATCTCTAGGAACAAGCCCTAGAGGTGAAGTTACAATTACTTCATGTGCGGCATTATGATTCATAGCCCTACGAAACGCCTTATGACTTCTTGAGGAAGAATATGGTTTACGCGCAGAACATGGAAGAAGTATGAGAACCTCATCTAATCCTTCGGGAGCCTTGTATTCATTAGAAATGAAATCAACCCAATCAAGAATAACTGGATCGTCATGCGATTCCACGCTATGAATACGGAGCGCCGTGCCTTTACTCACGATTTGTGATAATATTCCATCCGAGCCTGAAATTAATTTGTCATGATTTCTCAAATGTTCCACAAGTCTTGGGCTATTCAGGGATTGAGATTGAGCCAACTCACGTAATGAATTGCTGGACATTGCAGAACGCACCTCTGCTAGAGCGGTTTTCCAATGGTCAACACCTGGCTCATTTTCCATTAGCATCCTTGGTCCATTCCAAGTCAGTACTGCACCATGTGATTCCGCTTGCTTAGAACGTGTTGTATCAAACAAATCTATGCCAAACCAAGAAAGTACTGCACAATTATCTGGGCCACCTATACCTGGAGCCCACAGTAATGAACCAGGAAAACGACGTTTGATTACATGTATTGCTTCTACTAGCCTACCTGGTTTGTTTGCAAGTTGAAGAGCATCTGTAAGCACTACAACATGAGGATTCAAATCTTGGTCTAATAATCCTTCATCATGATTGAGAGATTGCCAAGAAATGGGTAGTAAGTCGCCCTTTGAGGCCACTTCACCAGCATCTGCTTCATCCAAAGAAGGAGGAAGCACATGGCCTATTGAAGCAGTAAGAACTGGGCCATTCTCCTCAGACTCCCAAGGTGCAAAAGGTGCTCGAGAATTTAGTGTAATAGTCCTAGGTATTGCTCCGTCACTGGATGTCGAGAATGGAGCCCAAACAACATCCATCTCATCATCAGTAATTACCAATCCCGGGGCAAAGGAGGAAGGTGCAGACCTATCTCCTAAACTCCACAATCTAGCAAGTCGATGACGCGCCAAGACTGTGCGACCTAAGCCTCCCATGAATAGAGGCGGGAAGTACGCTGGTCTTGAATGATTTGAAGGCTGATGAGTTCACCGCACCAAGTATGGGAAGGCCGATAGTATGCCTCATCACTGTCTTGATGGTCTTGCCATTAGCCTCTGCTAGTTACTCTAACACCCAGATGACTGAAGAAGGGACTGCTTGGTTTGATTGTGATGGTTCATGGGCATCTATCCATGATTCTGAGGGGATTGAATTGGTAAATGATAGTGATTTCACGATATCGCTTGATTCTGAAAACCATACAATTTATGTTGACGATATGACAAAATGTCAGGGAGTCATTCCTCTTACTGAAGAATTACCAAACTCAAGACCTATACCTGGTGAAGAGTTTTTCACGATAGGTTCCGATGTATGTCCCCAAGATGGTTACTACATGGGATGTGAAGGAGAATATACCTCTGGAGATTTGATCGATGACCCTCAGGATATATTTGCAATCAATGTTAGTGAAAATCACATGCTAGTATTGACACTGGTTGCATCATCATCTAGTATTGATGTTGAACTACATTTCCAAACAGAGAGCGAGGAACAGGCCTTGATTCAAAATTTCTCTATGGCACTGAATACCTCAATTGGTGAAAAATATGTCCAATACGTACCAATTGAAGATGATGGAAGAGTGATTGTCACAGTATCTAGCCCCCAACCAGATACAATTTGGTCGATGAGAAGTAAAATATTTGCCACTTCTGAAATTCAACCATTAACGCATCTAGATAATATTGTGGGGGTAGGCCCTACGCCATTTGCATACGTACTTGGCCCGCATGAATCGTTAACCATTACAAAATCAATGACAAGTGATGGAACTTCTGAAGTTCCAATCAAATACCGTTATGTCTATTCTGAAAACTCGAAATCGGAATGGAATGTCATTCCTGCACCTCTCAATAGTAGAATCAATGTTATTGAGGACATACAATTTATCGAATTCCAATGGGATTGTGAATGTGAATGGATAGCTTCAATGTCTCGTTACCGCCACTTTGATGCAGGGTGGGGAAGAGACGCACCAGGACTTAAACCAATGATGCCAACAAGTGATAATTCATCATATCCACTAATCGAAATGGATAGCCATTCCGAAGATGGTGAATTGACTCTGCATATGGGGGATTTCCAAGATGTTCTTCGTGTAGAAACTACCGGTTGGAACGAATCAACACATTTGGTTAATGTCATTGTTGAAGGGGACATATATGACCTGCAAGTGACAATTTGGAATATGGACCAAGAGACTTGGGAAATATTAGGTGAGGTCACTACAACTTATTCTATGGATAGAATCACAGCCTCACTAAATGTTGGATTGGGCACACATTATATCAAAATCGAGCACATTAATGGCAGTGATTCTTTACTTGAAAATAATTCAGAATCTGTCAAATGGAATATTAGAATCACAACCGCAGTACTAGATGAAGGAGATCAACCATGGTTCCCAGCATCTGATGCCGTCAAAGATGCTGCTGACTTATTCTATTGGTTGATTGGGTTAATCCTAATTTTACCATTCATAATATTCTACATAAATGTGAAGAAGGAACAAAGATTTGCAGAAGAATTCTCTAGTCGTAAAAATCGTTTAGATTGGTTACGTTCAAAATTGGATGATGGTGAATACTCATCTTATGATTTATCCAGAGCACTGAAAGCGGTTTCAACACTTGAATGGGAAGAAGCACTAGAGGTATGGGGCAAAGAAAGTATTCGTCACTATACCATGGGAATAGACATGGCTGTTTGGACATTGGATAAGCGACTTGGTGAAGATGGAACTTGGCCATTGTTAATCGGTTTGCGACCACTTGATTGTGAATGGAGTGTCGCTGCATTGAGGTTTGAGGCGCCAGAAGGAGAAGCTTGGTCGGTATCCAAAACAGACCCGAAGATGCTTACAAGAGATGATGAAATTTTCTTAGACACAATAAATGACAATTCACGAGTATTCATCAGAATCGACCTTCAAGGAAATGCTGATGCATTAAACATCAATCTCTCCGGGATGGTAGATGGTGAACCAATGGCTGCAAAACCAGCCAACACTATCTATCGTAGCGAAAGTAATTCCGAAGAATAATCAGCGTCGCCTTTCCTCAGCATCGTCGATTACCCTATCGATTAAATCCTTACTTCCTGCTAAATCATCTCTCAAGTCTTCAAGAGATTTTTTGGACTTCTTATCGAATTTTTTAGGCATGTGGAGTTTGCACAAGACCACAACATCCCCTCTCCCTAATCCACGAGCAGATGGCACACCTCTACCTAGAATGGTAATTGTATCGCCGGAATTTGTTCTTGCGGGAACTTTGATCACGAGTGGCTTATCGTCAATGTGAGGTAATTCAATCGATGTTCCAAGAGCCAAATCGCTGTATCCAAGAGGTAAGGACATTATCAAATCCATTCCATTTCTTTCGAACCATGGATGCTCTTCAACAATTATTTCGATAAATAAATCGCCAGAGGTTCCTTTACCATGAGGAGCGGGTTGACCTTTACCCCTCATTCTCAACCTCGTACCATCTTGTGCACCTTTTGGAATTGAAAACCTCAAAACTTGAGATTCGGTTTGGGTACCATCGCCGGAGCAAGATTTGCAGCGTGATGCATACTTTCGCCCAGACCCTTCACAGTGTGGGCATGCTCGAACTGAATCTTGGACAAATGGACCTATTTGCTGACGAATTCTGACCTGTCCAGCACCATCACATTCCACACATTGAGAAGTTACTCCATCTTTAGCACCAGTTCCTTCACAATCATCACATTTTGCAGGAAGGTCCAATTCCATCTCATCTTTATTCCCATCAAGTACTGCTTTGAGACTTACTTCATGACGGACCAGAATATCATTTCCTTGACTCTGGGGTGAACGACGACGACCTCCTCCTCCAAAGAAATTCGAAAAGAAATCTCCGCCCAAAATATCATCTAAATTGATATTGAATCCTTGGAAACCACCTGGTCCGAATGGAGAACCTCCCGGGGAGTTATGTCCAAAACGGTCGTAACTTCTACGCTTTTCTGAATCTGAAAGAACAGCATATGCTTCTTGAATTTCCTTGAACTTTTCATCTGCATCTGGTGCATCGTTTTTGTCAGGATGGTACTTTCGAGCTAGTGACCTGAAGGCTTTTTTCAAATCCTTTTCATCAGCATCTTTCGAAACTCCGAGAACCTCATAGTAGTCTCTCTTATCAGACACATTGACACCTCGAACAAAACATGGGGAGCGGTCGGGGTTATTCAGTACAACGCTCAAATATCGCTACCACAATTTGAGCAAAATCTTTCTCCAACGGGGTTGGAAAAGCCACACACCTTACAAGATGGCTGAGGTGAAAAACCGGATTGTGAAGCGGTAGTTACCCCTGTTGGCGCCGCTGTACCAAAAGCCATTTGTTCAATCGATAATTCTCTCATAATAGGCGCACTTACCTGATTGGTTTCATCATCGATAGTAATACTTTCAGCGCCAGCATCTGTGAGAGAAACCATTTCCATAGGCACGATTTTTTTCTCTTCCGATTCAATTGGTTGAATAGGAGCGATTGGACGCTGCGCAATCACTGGAGAAACGCTACTTCGGGCATTAAGAGTTGCACTTTTCTTGGCATCCCTTTCGGCCTTGCCGTCCCTGCCTAGTAAAGATGAAATCCAATCGAGAAAGTTATCCATCGGTGAGTTTTTTCTAACTGCACCAATTGTGGAATTGGCACTTCCGTCCTCGAATTGCTCATCGCCTGAAACCCTAGCTTGTGCACGACGTACATGCTCTGAATCAATTAGCATCTCGACTTCGACTTCTGAATCGATCTCGTTATCTCCAGGAGTAGATACTCCGCCCATAACACCGCCTACTTGACCCTTCAAATTGGCTTCTGCCTCATCTGAAAGTTGAGTGTCCATATGAATGTCCTTCTCCCATACACCCCTCTCTTCTGCTTTGAAATGGCCTCCAACTGATTTTACAGCCCTGCTACGTTGCCATTCATGGTCACGAACGATTCGTGTTTTCCTGAAAAGTACGATTCCAATTCCTAAACAAACAACGTGTAGCGACATATCAAGCACAGGTGATACAGACATCATTTCACCTAGAGGCGTTACGAGAAAACGTAATGCATTAAGCACCAAAATAGGTGTTAGCAAAAGAATTACCGAGGTCATTTGTCTTGCCATCTAAACATTCCTTCTGTATTTCACCAATGAAGGTTTGCGCATCATGAGCGGTCACTCGGAGCCCTACCCGTACGTATTAGGCCGTCAAACAAACCTATTGTGAATGCAGTGTGTAAAATTATCAAACACAGTGGAATTCCGAGCACTGCGCTGAGGTTGGAACCTTTTGGCCGATAGAATAATCCCATCAATAACAGGGCTACCCCATATGCAGCAGGAGCCCACCACCATTGCTTTAGGGTGAAAATCAATATCAGACCGACTATAGGTAGGAATTCTCTAACGTCCAATCGTTTAGGGTGTTTCATAATGACCTTAGTTCTCCAAAAACCATAACGATGGCTCATTTTCCACCAATTGCCAAGAGTAGATCTCTTGTGCATGTAAACACACGAAACATCAGAGCGCCATAACTGCCATCCTTTGGCTAACATCCTCATCGACAGATCACTATCTTGGCTTGTGATGAATCTCTCGTCCCATCCACCTACCGATCTCAAGGCCTCAACTCGATGTAGACAAAACGCAGGAACTTTGGTTGGCTGACGACCTTTGAACTGCTTGAATTGGCCGCCACCTGAACCAATAGGAGATGATAGCGCACCCTCTACCCACTGTGAGACTGTATTTTTTGAATCACCTGATTTAGTTAAGCAACCGATTGCTCCAACCTTTGAGCCAAGATGTTCTTCTAATTCTAGCATATCTTTGACTCTCTTTTCCAAGTGGTCAGAATCAATCCAAGAGTGCCCAATAATTTCGAAACAATGAGTGATCCCCTCACCAATATGTTCCAGTGCTAGATTTCTTCCTTGGGAAACCCTCTTTCCTGGATTATTTACCACCTTGATAGAATCCCCATAGGATTCAAGGATTGCAAGAGTGTTATCACTAGAGCCTCCATCCATAACTAAAATGTCCAATGACATTGTTTGAGCAAGTAGACTATCGATACATCGATTGATGAATCGCTCTTCATTTAGAACGGGTACTACTGCGCAAACCCGAACCTCCATATTGCGCTCTGTTTCGCTAAAGAATGTCAAGGTTGGCCTGTCAACTTCATTGACCATGGCCTTCTGGGGTGTAATATGGAGAGACTCAAACTTACAGGAATCGATGAAGGATTGTCTGTATTAGTCTCAACTAAATTATCGGGAGCTGACCAGCCTGAACTTGTTCTTGATGCAGTATTGAGACTGTTTCCAGAATTTACTTGTGGCCTTCCAGATAAGCCAACATTCCCTTCGATGCAAGATGACATCTTAGCAGCAGAAGGAGTTAGTCTTGGTGAATTCCTAGATACGATTCACAAGCAGGCTATCCTCGATACCTCGCTTGATTTCATGTCAGCCAATTTAGATGACACTGGCACGATATTTCAGATTTCACGACAAGCTGCAATGGTAGGTAAAGTGGCATTCCCTCTGCCCGGAGATAACCCATTGGGAGGAGTTATCACAGTAGAAATCGGTGGTGAAAATCTTGAGGATTGGCTTGAAGCCGCTACTTGGCACAGAGGAAGAGAGGATATCCCTCGTCGTATAGGTGATGAATTCACTATGGATGATAAGGGTGAAGCGGTAACCTGGCACTAATCGCTTCTGCAATCTCTTGGTCAGGCCCTAACCAACTAACTTCGTTTGGCCCATCACACCACTGGGTCTTGTCGTGAACATGCAGTTTCATTTCACCATCAACGATGTGGCATTCCAAAACATGAAGTCTTACAACTACATCATCGTGATCAAAAATCCATGTACCAATTAATTCACCAGTTGTAACTTCTAATTCTAATTCCTCTTTTATCTCACGCACTAAACATGCTGCAGCATCTTCTCCTGGCTCAAATTTACCACCTGGAAATTCCCACCATCCTGCATGTTTCTCATTTGGAGCTCTGCGGGCTGCTAGAAATTTTCCATTGTGAATAATAGCGCCTGCGCCAACATCGATACAAGGTGGTCTAAGCATCCTATCTAGACATTGTAAAACCAATCCTTTAGCATCGCTTTGTTTTGGTGGAAGGTGAAGAAAGAAGCAAGGAGTGTTATCTTTAATTCTTGAAAGTGTGTGGTATAATGTTTCATTGCAAACAAATTCCCCAGCATCATTGCTAATTATTGGCGAATCTACCATTCTCTCAATATCCCAATCTTCGGGCTTAATAGTTGAAAATAAGTCACCATTTCCACTGATTGTTTTATTGATAATTTTACGTCCTGAGTTATCCGGTATTCGGAAATCAAGTATATCCCTAGCCCTTATTTCAATACGAGGAGATGTGGAATTTTCTGCTAGCCCCAAATGAATGATTGCAGCAAACTTTCGTTCAGTAATTAATTTAGAAACTGTCGTAGCACCATCATTATTGACAGGTAATACAAGAGTTTCAATTACATTCCCTCGTACATTTTTACCAGATATTTCGCTAGCGACAATACCTGAAATATTGGTTTCATGCTTACCGAAAGCCTCGAAACCCGTGACAAGTACTGACGCCCCCATAACTATGGTTCAGAACTCCACTTTGATGAGCATTTGCGTCGCCACATTGACAAGTATTCACTTGTACGACACACTGATGCAAAGTGAAAGTTCTGACATCGTGGTCGTAGTGCCCACCGATGAAGAAGGGCCAGATTCACTTGCATTATCCAAGACTATTTGGCATGAAATAACTGCTGGAGTAGGCATTTGGGGTGCATTTAGACCAGTTATTGCAGTGGTTCTATCTCTAGTTCCATTTCTATTCCTTGGGCAACATTTCAATCGAAATCATAGAAGAGCAACCGACTGGTTTCTTTTGCAAATCCCCTTAGCATTTACATTAGTACTGTGGATATTGCTATACTTTTGGTCTATAATTGACGCTTGGAAAGATGCGAGTATAATTGTCTCACATTCTCAAGGCCAGATTTGATTCGAACATTCGATTGTTCCGTCGGCCATACCTGCTAGGTCAGACTTATCATCAGCATCGAATGTATTAGGTAAATTCCCTGTGATTAAATTGCCAACATCATTTGTTTCTATCGCCCAATACATTACTGAATTATCATTATTTGAATGACCGGGGTGATCTGGATCTTCATGATCAATAGGTGACTCATAGACTAGATTCACAAGTCCTAACAAGTGTCCTGCTTCATGTACAGAGACTGCTCTTTCAATCTCCTCACTCGAGGGCCTTTGAATAATATTTTCAGCAGCTTCCACCGAATCTTTGAAAATTGCAATAGTGGAAGCATCTACTGCAACTCCTAATACCGAATCATCGGTATAAGTACCAGCAGGGAATAAAAAATACCAGTGCAATGTTTGTGAATCCATTGCATCATCACCATGCTTCCATCTTGCATCACGAACATCATCTGAACTCCAGATAGTATCGATGGCAAAATCGACTTCATCGGCCAGGATTGAGACTCCTTTTGGCTTATCACAAACTTCTTGTAATCGAGTTTTAACCAAATCCATTGCTATTGGGTCATAGCCATCTTCATAGAGAAAATGTATTTTCATTTTTTGAAATTTATCATCTTGCAAGCAGGCTAAAGCCAATCCGCCAGGAATCCCTCTCTCTTCCTCAAATACTCCTTCGTCGCCAAAACAACCTGACAACATTGTTGTCATCAGTAGAATTGTCATAAAATAATGCTTCATACAAACACCTAGAAATCCTCGGGAATATCAGTGGGACTGAACAATTGACCAGGCCCTGCTGCCTGAGATAACTGATTACGAACTAAGTGTTCCCATGAACGAATTACACCTAATGCATCACTTACCAGCATCTGTTCTTCCTCCAAAGTCACTCTAATTAATGTATCAAGAATATCCATTCTATCACTATCGACTAAAGAAAGTGCCTTTTCAATATCAAAGTTCGAATCACTTTCTACCGGTGTAACATCTAATGGCCAAGGGTGTAAAAGATTCTCAGGAATATTATCTGAATGCTCTTGAAGTTGCCGCAGTAGACGTTTTGTCCACCGAGAAATTACCAAACTGGTCTCTAGGACGGGCATGTTCAGTTGATTAATCAAATTCACAAGACGTTCCTGCAAGGTAACCATCGAATCTGTGCCACTCATGTGGTTACCTCCATTTACTGATTTTGTTGATTTAGCTGAGTCTGCATGTACTGATGTCCGTAATGTGACCATTGTTCCATAGTCCAACCGTCTGGTAGTCCAGTAGGAGGTAGTGGTGGCCCAGGTGGCAGTTGTGGTTCATTCAGAGTTTCAACTGGTTGTTGAGCCGAAATCTCTGGAATGGCTTTACCTGTCATATCTTCTACAACTTCAGCGGTTTGATCCGATTCATCCTCATCTTCACCACGCTTAATTTTCCTCATCTGAACCATAGTCCAAACTGCATATGACATCGCACCCAAAGCGATGAGATACATTACAACAGATAATTGTGAATCTGCTATTTGATTTGCCAATGCTTCTCCATCTCTATCTACTTCATCTTTAATCATCAGAGGTGAGATTGAAATTCTCTGTTTTTCTACACCCGAATCCAGTAACAAAATTCTGTGCTCCAAGGTATCACCAGCAAAGCCATCGGCTGTAGCATCTAGATATACTTGCATTTTCTTTCCAGAGGAAACATCGAGGCTGGTTGAAGATAACGTATTCCAATCATCTCCTGAAACCAAACGCTGCAATACGAATGACACATTTCCTGATGCCCCCTCATTCTGTGCCTCTAAGAATAATGAAACAGATTCACCAGATACAGGTGTTGGATTGGACCAAGACCAAACAGCATCTCTCAAATCAATATCTGGACCGTTTAGTGCTAATGGCCAAGACGCAAGAGGTTCTGATATCGTATTTGATGAACTATCGTAAGGATTTCCAGATGCATCAGAACCAGTAACCCATACATCGATTGTATATGATGGAAGAAGCATAGTTGCACCACCATCGGTTAAATCGACATTTCCAGTCCAAAAGAATTGATCTTCAAATGGAGTTGTTTCAGGTAGTGGAGAAGAACCACGACTAATTTCAGCCTCACCAGCCCTGACAAGATAATGTAAAACCGCAGGGTTGTCCATGGAAAATCCATTGTCATCTCTCGTTTCTAGCATTACTTGAAGGCTATTTGCCAGAGATATTGGAATTTCTTCACCAGAATCAATTCCGCCCAATTGGACTGCATGGATTGTTGGTCTCTCGCTATCAACTGCTAAACGCAATCTAGGTTTGAATTCGGATTGGTCTTCTGCTAAACCGGGCAGTTCTACGAGTTTGGCCTTCAAATCCAAGTGGCCACTTCGAACATTTGGAACTAGTAAATCTATACTGAAATAGCCACCCTCTCTACTGGTTGTGGTCCATTCATTATCATAATCACCTAAAGAGATTGTAAATGACCCTGAAGGAGCCGGAGTTTCATCTTCGGCAAACAAGACTCTGCCGCTGAAGCGAAGTGCTTGTCCTGCACCGATAAGAGTTTCATCAAACTCAGGATTGTAATGATTGGTTCCATCTCTCAATTCTATGGCTAGAATATGTCCCGGTTGGGTATCAAACCTCAAGTCATTATCTAGACTCCATAAATCATTACCTAATCCTGCCTTGTGAATATTACAGGGAGTATTTTCTTCCATACCACAAGGCATATCTTCAATCCACACCTTTGGAATAAAGTGTGATTGCCCATTTGTATCCCATATTTCAGGGAAATTCCAAGTTAATTGGAACTGTATTGAAACTATCATTCGAGATTGATTCTCGGGATCTAGTATTACTGATGAGTAAAGATTGGAAACCGCAAGGCCTGAACCTCCACTCTCTAAATAAATCTCAGGTAGACCGTCAGGGTTCTGTGAGATTGTTGCAAATATCGAAGTTTCATCATCATCGAAGTCGCCAGCAAGAGCTAACTGAATATACTCTACATCCCACCATCCATTGATATCTGAAACCATCAGAGTAGCACTATAGGAAATTCCAGGATGTAATGGGTCCAAATCATCATGACCCATGATTGTTGAATTGTCGATATCAATCATTGGTTCGAATTCTTCACGTATGACATACCAAGATAACGAATTATCCCACTCAGGAATAACGTCACCTGGCCTGTCCCCACAATATTCATCACTAGCAATATCACAGACAGGAGAGCCCCCCATTGCAATTACATTTCCTTGGCCATCTTGACCTGTGACATAGAAAGCCACTTTGTCACCATGAATAAGCATCGAGTCATCGATTAATCCGTTGAAAACATTTATTCCACCAGGTCTTATTTCAGGAGTTGTTAATGTCTTGATACGGTATTCGATAGGCTCGGGTAGACCATTGAAATTAGCATCTCTACAATCTCCATGGTCACCAACCTCGCATCCCACCCAATAATGTAAGTCAACAGTTTGAGGAGGGTCTACAGAATCTTGAATCACTACTTCAATAGCCTGACCTCCTGGAGACGGAGGACCTTTGTGCATTTCAGCAGACATTATTGGACTTGCAAATAGGACTAATGGGGCATTACCATCAAAGATTAACTTGATTGTATTGTATCCCGGGTTAACATATGTTGATCCATTTGCTAAATTGAACGCCTCGACAAACAGAACCATACCTCCCGGTTCGGATTCAATTGGTGAGGTAAAAGTCATATTGTATTGGCCAAAGGCTGGATTTCCTTCTTCATGAAGGATTGTTGGCTCTCCTATAGGGTCACCATCAAATGTCACGTTTTGTCCTAGGACTCGTAAACTAAAGTCTCCAGCCATAGGGGAGAATGCAGAGTTCTCAAAATTAATTGCTCCACTAATCGATAAATTGAATCCTCCTCGAACCCAATCACCGGCATACAGTTCTCGTCCAGTCTCTTCCCAGACTCGCATTGAATCTAATTGAATGTCATTCTCAACATTTAATGAAAGTGTGTCAGTTGTCCAAGCATTAATTTGCGGACCTAAATCATCACTCATAGAAACAATTGCTTCCATCTTTCTCTCATCATCCCATGTCCAATTAATTCGCATTGGCATCCTTACAGACACTACACCTTCACTATCCAGAGTAGAGGTACAATTACCTACATCAAATTCAACAATTCCATTAGAATCATCAACCACACTACATGAGTCTCCACGCAACCAATTGAATGCAGGGTCGCCTCCATGTGAATTGTTTAAGCCAATTGTAGCTTCAGTGACACGGTCTACTAAATCGCCATGTGCTAATCGTACAATCAGGTTTCTGTAAACTCCATCTGGAGTTACTAATCCTCCTTCTAGGCTAGCATCTAATACTCTAGTTTTCAATCTATATTCAATATCCAGTTCGGTTAGTTTAACTCTACCTGGAGTATTGGCTTTTACTGCAATAGGGATCTCAACAGTACCTACGCCATTATCTGGAATATGACTATTGAAAGCATCAACTAATCCGGGCGATTCGGAAACTACACTTCCGACTGGAGAATCATCAGAGGCAACTACTGAACTTTCATTGAGGAAAAGAATTGATTTCCAATCCCATACTCCATCATCACCAACATCCAATTGAGGTGCGTCGGGGTAACCCTCTTCGTACCATAGAACAAACGAATCAACTTTCGGGGTTATCGTTGTATCATTGGTTCCTAATTGAACTGAATACAGTAATTCATTTCCTGCACCTTGCGTAGAAAATGAAACTTCAACATTGTTAGATGCAGATTCCCAAGAGGTTCCATTATCATTTGAAACCAATACTGTAGCGGAAGTAGAACTTGGTTCATCCACAGTCCATACTGCTCTGACCTTACCCACATTTGTGCCGGTTGAAACCGTTTGACTCATCCAATTTCCTGTAGACAAATATGAAGTGGCATATTCTAAGGAAATCCACCAAGATACCGCAGAAGATCCTATCAATTGCATCTTCCATACCAATTCATCACCAGGGTGAGCAAAGTGAATCGTCTGATTCTTTTCGACAGATTCCCAATGAGTTCCATTATCTGCACTTACCCAATAATCAACACGATCACCTTGGCTAGTAGCAGACCAGTGATTTTGAACATTCACAGCCAAGACATCCTCTTGTGTATTGATTGTCTCTCCAACCCAAGTCGTTGTTCCAGGTGCAGGAGTGGTCGGGAATGAGATACCCATTCCAAATTCACGATAATATAGAGTCTTAGCACCCCATGTTGAATATCCTGCGTCGACCGTTATCAATCGGTCACCATCATAATACAAACCGAGACCTTTCGCAGTGATATCCCTTGTACCAGATTGTGGTACTAGAGAGGATGAGGTTCCTGATACTGACCAAACGCTGATTTGATCTGTATCGGTGTAATAGTATCCTTTCATACATCTCATGTAGAAATTTCCGGCATGAACTGTCAAACCGTGTACATTACTCGTGGATTTACCACACTCGGTTGTAGAGGAAGAACCTGATGAAAACGAATACATATCTTGGCCCCTAGTAAACTGACCATTTTCGCTAAAATCATAAGGTACAATACGCCTTTGTTGGCTATGTACAACCCATATCTGATCAGATTCTCTATCATACGAAATACCATTATATTCGCCATATTGGGCTGAGATATCATATGACTCTACACATCTCCATACCCAGTCATCTGATACATCGATAGCTAATACTCTGAGGTGCTGAGTAGGTGTTGTCGAGGAATAAGGATACTTGTAAGTCGAAAATATTCCGTAAAGCATTTCATCATCTGTTATCGTCCAATCCTTGAATCCATATGCTTTGTAATAGGTTGAACTTGGATCTTGAGGTAGGTTACAATTTGATTCACGTTGCAAATCGACAACGACATCACGGGTTACATTGTTTGGATGCATCCTAGTGACTACTTTGTCAAACGAAGTTCCAGTAAATGTTGACATGAACAACCAATCGTGATTTCGAAGTATTGCTCCTTGACCTTGTGCCATGAAATTAGCGCTACTGAGTTTTATCTGGTTGCTGAATCGGCTCTCATTGGAATTTGAAGTATGTGGTTGCCTAATTGCGAAACTACCATTATCTAACCAAGCATCTGAGTTTGGTAACATTTCTTCATCGGCAGAATGTGTAGCATATTCAGTATCACCTGAATCGAAACCTAGTGCTAGGTCTTCACTTCTTGCATCGACTCCATTCAATACCCCGTCCATCCATTCATCGTAAGTATCGGTAGTAACTTGAGACCAACCAGTAGATGATGCACCGGATAGAGTAACTTGGACATCTAGTACTTCAGCACCTTTAGGTAACGCAACTTTGGTAGTCTTATCTGCGCCACCCTGATACAGGGCGATATTCTCTACGCTTCCATCTGAAAAGGTGTAGATGTGCCTAGAAGCACCATTGGCTTGAGCATCTCCCACAAATGTCTCAGAAAGCGGACTGAGAGGCGTCAGGACCAAGATGAAAATCATCAAAGATAGAACAGCACGGGATGAGAATTTCTTCGACATCAACAATTCACCTACTTTAGGCTCTAAGCCATAAGACTTGAACTAACCGGCGACGCGTCATATGCAGAAATCCCCCTTTAGGGGGAATTCTGACCTCAATTAAGCAGTATTTCTGCTATCATATCTGATAGGCGATGAATCTCCGCGAACTCCGTCATCTTCATCGTCTTTGACTTCGAACCAATCAACCAGCCAATCACCATCGGTATCCCAATTCAATGGGTCACTACCTTCTGCGATGTGATCATTATCTAAATCAAGTAGATACCAACCGAATTCATGTTCGCCCAAATCCACTGCAGGTGCCCGATTTGTGTTACCAACATAATACAAATCCCAATCATCGGTAAGATCACCCGAACATAGAGTTATATCATCACCAGAGTCAAGAATAAGGAAATCTGTGTCCATATCATTGATAATCAAAACATAACTTTGGTCATCAAGGTTTTTCTTATTCATTCCAAGATAATTAGTAGTATCTTCTGTAACTTCACCCAGACCCAAAGTAAAGGCCCTGAATTGCCACCATTCGGTAATCGGAGAACCATCCCATATTTCACCAGATAATCTCACTGAATTTGGCGAGTCAAGATTAGGGTTTGCAATTGCATAGAATTCCATGAAATTTGTATATGGCGTATATACACAAGAAGCACTACAATCCCAATTTCCATCTTGGTCTGGATCTTCATTAGCATCAAGGGAATCTGCTGGATTAAATGTAGCCCAAGTCCATCCTAAATTGGGCCGGGACAACGTTCCAGTATTCTGTGAAAGTGGACGGCACGAAGAAGTGTTTGAGTCACAATTTCCTCCAGTCGCTGCATCGATCCATTGAACTTCAACATTCAATCTCGAAGAGTAATTGTCGTTACTTTCATTCCATCCTTTTTCATATTCATACCAATCAGGCAACATGTCGCCATCTGTATCGTTATCCATTGGATTAATTCCATACTTGAACACTTCACGACCATCTGATAAATTCCAGTCTCTTTCATGCGACACTACAGAACCTGCAACGACTTCTGTGTTGTATGTAATAGCATCATTATCTGAATCATTACTATCTGGCCTAGTTCCGTTCAGATATTCCATNTGATTTGTGAATGGCAAANTNCCNGGACCCATCTGNATTACTTCGCCTGAAGGAGTAAANANTCGATTGTNCCATTCCCCTTGGGCTGCAGGAACATCGAGTGGAGTCCTGTCATACCAGCCATCACTATCTGGGTCATAATTGACATCATATGGATTCACAGGATTTGTAGCCCAATGGTTTTGTGTAGTAGGATCTGGCATTCCATAAACTGCATAACAAAACTCCCAACCATCATCAATACCATCAAGATCGGTATCGGTATGAGTCGGGTCTGAAATACCAAACAATGTACGATTGAAAGTATTCGGATCTTCAGTGTTTATCATATCCATTCTCGCAATCGATGTCGAATCCTTATCTCGGAAATTATTGTAAATCGCTCTACGCGCCTCGTTGTCTGTATATCCATCTTCGACATAAGCATCAATAGCATCATCTCCAAATCCGATTAAGCCCGAACCAGTACTGAGGCGTTCTGAATACTTTCCATAAACTCTTGATTCATACTCTCTCTTGTTAGTGAATTGTTCTTCCAATGAAATATTTCCATCACGATCACAATCAACTGAATCCATGTCACTATCAAGCCATTGGTCCGAATCGATTAGTGGATTCATTGACCAACGATTATTTTCCAAATCCCAACTGGTAAACCAATACTCATAGCCATCTATCATTCCATCATCATCAGTGTCAGAAATGGTAGGGTCGGTAATTCCCATTAGGGTAGATATGAATGTGTTTGCAATTCCAGTAGATTGCCATTCTTGGAATTGGTCGAGATGTCTCTTACCTCTTTGACCCTTGTCGAGAATGATTGTATATACTCTCTGAGCTTTTTGTGTAGGGTCATTCAAATCACCGTCCACATGCATCAATGGAGCGTCCAATGGGTGTGATTCACCATTTTCAGGGTTAGAAATCGCCAGAGAGAATTCTTGAGCATCGGTTAATGCATCATCATCGGCATCAAACGTTCCATCTCCTGGAACTAATGGATTCAATGTCCAAGTCTGTGCTGTATCATTCCATGCAGTAAACATTAATTCCAATCCATCGAGGAATCCATCTGAATCTGTATCAGGGTTTGTAGGGTCTGTTGTCCATCCAGACACATTGATCAAATCCTGTCCAACGAATGAACCAAATGATTCTGGATTTGTAATTCCAGACCATTGTTGAAGTGTAAAGCCGCTACCAATTGTAGTGACATACCATTGCGGGCTTGTACGATTGCTGTTAGTTTCAGAACGAGATGGGTCAATAGAATTGTATTCTTCCCAATTACTCATACCGTCATCATCAGAATCGTCCCACCGATCTGAAGAGTCCAATGGGTTAAGAGACCATTCACTATCTAGAAGATGCCACCTGGCATACCAAATTTCCCAACCATCTGGCATTCCATCTGAATCACTGTCAGGATCGGTTGGGTCTCCGGTTTCAGCACCATTACCGAAATTCGATTCAGGAACACCCCAATCAGAAATATTTCTAAATAAGTCAGTAGAGAAATTATTCGGAATTACCTCGCCATCCAGGCTCATATTTCCATCAAATAAATCATCTCGAATATTGTATTCAAGCCAATTCACGAAAGCTTCATTCTCTTCGATAATACCATTGTGATTGATATCATATCCATCGCCATCGGGATTCTCAAATGCATCACTACCATTGAGTGGATTAATTCCAACTCTAGTTACATCCCAAGTGCACGCACCTCTGGCTTCCCAACCATCTGGCAGACCATCACCATCAGAGTCCACATTATTTGGATCTGAATCAACCCAAGCCTCAGCTGCAGATTCAGTCTCGAAATGGCTTTCCAATAAATCTCCTGCGACACCTGCGGCCTTAATCAAAGTCCATTGATATTCACAAAGATTGGTCAAACCGTCTCCATCTGCATCCCAACTAGCATCGTCAGAATTCATAGGGTCCATCGTCCAATTATTGGAACCGGTGAAAGAAGAGCCTATCCACCTTCGATGTTGAATCTCCCAGCCATCAGGCATACCATCACCGTCGGAGTCAGGATTTGTTGCATCCGTACCAACATCAATACCTAGTGAAGAGAGATACGTATCATTTGCAGCCTGTCCAGCTGCATCGTCACATACATGCTCGTAATCATACTGGTTTGTGTAATGACACCAAAGAGGAGTATACTCATGGAATAATCCGAAATATTCAGCACCATCTCCAACACCATCATTATCAGTATCTACAGACCTTGGGTCTGTTGCATTGTATCCGTTTTCGGTTCGAGCTGTATATCTAAATTCATCTAAATTGCGCCATAGTCGTTCATTGATAGGGTCTGAATCAAGATTCACACCATCTCCATCTGCATCTAAGAGTGCATCCCAAGGATCTGTCGGGTCAAGTCCATAGCGAACTTCCCAACCATCGAGCATTCCATCAGCATCTGAATCGTTAGCCATCGGGTCCATCAATTCCAAATTCGAGTATAGACCTGGGTCAATTCCTAAGAATATTGTTTCAACGCCCATAACATCATGCACAGCAATCGCTGAAATCATTCCAGGGACCCACTCCTGACTGGTAATGCCATACACTGCTGCATAACCTCCACTCAAAGACCACATTCCCCATCCCGATCCTATAATCAGTTCATTGCCGGTCGAATGTATCGAATTAATTTCATTTGCTGAGCTAACTGTTTCACCATCAACTCCTTGATGTTCATAATCGCCACTATGAGCTATTACTCCAGAAATTAAATCCAATCGGTGGAGTCCTGATGGAGTTCCAATCCACAAGACTTGCATTTTGCCACCTTCGGGGCCATCTGCCTCAAGCGCATTGACTGTTGCAGGGTTATCTCCACCTTCGGAGCCTATTGCCCGTAAGTTATCGATATCACTAGCAATAGAAGTTGGCTCAGGTGAATAGTAAAATTTCCAATTTGGTGTCGCTGCATCTCTTGCCGTAGTTGTATCTACTCCAAATAATCCAACATCTGTTCCAACATAAAGCGTGAGTGGCCCATCTGATACATCAATGTGAACAATAGAGGTTGCTGTTGCATTTCCTAAGTCCATTGCATTAGAGATTCCAGTACCAAGGGCTAGTTCAGTTATCGATTGTGCATTGATCTGGAAAATTGAACCGAATCCACCGTGTCCAAGAGCGATAACATACTCATCTCCCCCATCAGTAACTAGTTGTGCACCTGCAGTATATCTTCCAGGATAGTAAGACCATAACGACATGTCATCAAGACTTCCACCTGACCTTTCAGCAATCCAAACTCCACCTTCTGTAACTGATATTACATGAGTTTCAAGTACGACCATGTCGTGAAGATCATGACCTTGAGGAAGTTCGTAATTTACCGAATCTGAATTTTCAAAATCAATTACTGTGATTCCTAATTTTGTACCAACCCAGAGGTGAGTATCGCCATCGAATAACACTCTAATATCATGATTCAGTATCGAAATATCTTCACTACCAGCCTCAGGAGTAAGCAAATATTCAGCATAAGTTCCTTCACTAGAACCTAATTCCACCGAACGCATTCCGGATTTCACCATATTACCGTCATCTAAATGAACAAAGTACTCTTCAAGAGTTGATAATTGTTCACCGACTGCTAATGCCTCTACAGAACGTGCTGCATCTACACTAATAATTCCATCCCGATTAGCGTCCCATCCATCATTATCTAAATCGATTAAAGCGTTGGAACGGTTCAATGGGTCTAGGCCGAAATGTATCTCCCAGCCATCACTGATACCATCGCCATTTGAAGGATAGAGACGCCTATGCTTTACTCCATCATAGTTGAAGCGGTCACTGTCTTCTTCAACTGGATTGGTCCCTAACCATAGATATTCATCAATGATATCTGAAGTTCCATTTCTCGCACATGCAGAAAGAATATTTTCGAATAGAGTATAGTTTACATTTTCAGTGATAAACGGCCAATCTGCCAAAATTGAAGATTCGGGGTTGGGAGCATAGCACCTTAGCCCATCTAATTCGTTTGTCCAATTAGATGGTGCACCATACATGTATTCTTCAGGAGATGTTAGCATTTCATTTACATTAAGGAAGCCATTCCTATCTACATCAAATCCATCTTCGTCGGGGTCAAGGTCAGCATCACTTGCATTTAGGGGGTCAAAGAATTCACATTCGTAACGCTTTTCTTCTTCATCAAACCCACCTAATTTCTCACACATATGTGCCTCGAAACCATCCGGCATCCCGTCTCTATCTGTATCTGAAACTCTTGGATCCAAATACCAACGTTCTCCCGATTCATTGATTATGCCCGTGAGACCTCTAGAAAAACTAGGGTCTACACATTGAGCAGGATATGGCCAACAGAATTCCTCTGTAGCATTTAATCCATCAATATCAATATCGACGAATGCATCTGAAGCATTATCTCTGTCTAATCCTTTCATGATAACCGCTCTTCCATCAGTGGAGGAGAAATTTATCCATTCACTGAACAAGTTCTCATGCACATCGGGAATTTTGTCGCCGTCAGAGTCAGTAGCAGGGGGACGTTCCCCTTCAGTGAAATTAGGATTTGTAGTTGCGACATTAGAAATAGCGGGTAACTGCGAGACCAAAAAGAGTCCTGAAATTACTAGAACGGTCATCAAAAGCGTTGATTGTGAGCGTCGCATCGGAAACACCGTTGGGCGCGGAAGCACCCAACCAGACGATGAACCACTGAACCAGCCTTAATAGAGTGATGGAGCATTGTTCATACTTGGATTACCTACGGTAATCCGAAATTATGCATAAAAAGTGGATGAAAAGGCGGTTTTGAAGGGGTGGGTTCAAGGGCTGAATGTGATGCCCATAGAGAGTTAGCCATGTCTCTCTCATTCACCCACCTCGGAACAGGAAGTCGTGGTAACGCGACTCTTGTCGAAAGTGGTGATGCTAAAATTCTCATCGACCAAGGGTTTAGTGGCAAACAACTCGAAATCAGGTTGGCAAGAATGGAAATCCGGCCTGAGGAAATTGATGCAATAGTGCTAACTCACCACCATGGAGATCATGGCGGAGGAGCATCGATTGCTCAACGAAGATGGAACATACCAATTTTCTGTAATGATAGAACAGCTTTAGCACTAAATCTTGACTTGAAAAATGTCCAATTATTTGAGAGTCTTGAAGCTCTTGAATTTGCTGATGATTTAGCATTATTACCGGTGCCCGTCCCACATAGCGGAGCTGATAATGTTGCATTTGTTGCAAGCCACAAAGGGGAGCGCGGTGCAGTGATTACCGACCTTGGTTCATGGACTGATGAATTGGTAAATCACGTATCTGGGTGCCAGCATATTTCGGTCGAAGCAAATTATGATCATAATCGACTTTGGAATGGACCTTACCCTATGAAATTAAAGGACCGTATTGCAGGAAGAGGAGGGCACCTTTCCAACGACCAAACCGGGCAATTTTTGTCGCATGTTGTCGATAGCAATACAAGGTCGATTGTGTTGACACATTTATCAGAAAAAAACAATGCACCACACCTAGCAGAATCTACGGTTTTGTATCATGTAGATGATGTGTTTGAAGGCGACATCCGTATCTCTTTGCAAGATGGCCCTGAATTCACTCATCACATCGGACAGGATGAGAGTGAGAGGATTTCTCGCGAGGGAATTACACTGCGCGGATGAGCCCTGTAAGGGCTCCCTCTTGGTGAAACCATAAGAGGGGGGTTGATTCTCTCTAGACCGATGAGGTCCAGCCGCATGCCCAAGCAAGACCTCGCCGTGAGCGAAGTCATTGGAGTAGTCATGCTTCTAGCGATGGTAATCACAATGATGGGCGGCGTGTTCCTATTTCTCACACCATATGTCAATGACTTCCAAGATAATACGGCATGGTCGAACGCTAATGGTATTGCCGAGCGCTTAGATGGTCGAATCGATGTGGTTGCAGGTGCAAGTGCCGATACTGGATTAAGAACTACAGTACCAACAATCACTAGTTCGATTGCACCTCTTTCAACCACTGAAGTATGGACAGTAGCTGCTGATTTAACAGCAGATGATACTCTAACTATTACATATCTAAATCAAACATCATTCAGTATTTTTGCTCAAAATGAAACCGCTACTAGTGCTGTCATTTGGACCCAAACGGGCCAAGAAAGCTTCGATTTCAATTCCAGTAATGAAGAGATAGTTATCAATCATGGATTGAATGTTGCAAATATGTACATCATTACAATTTATGACGATGATGGCCAAGAGATACACAAACAAGCAAAAATTTCGATCTCTGGAATCTTAATCAAGACAAAGGTGCAAACAGGTGAGCATTCAATCGCGTTAGTAAACGATGCAAGATATGATAAATTTTCAAACGAACCGTGGACTATTTCTACTCCCCCTGATATGAATATTGAAGAATTGTTTGATGGAACAATGCGTGCAAGCCTATCTCTCCGAACAATAAATGCAGTGGGCCCAATGCCAAATGGTAGGAATGCAGTTTTTGATATTGAATCTGCTGGACCAATTTCATTGTTCAGCGGTGATGCCTGGAATTTCAGATTTACTTTTGATTCAGCACTTGGCCCTACAATCACCCCTCAAATGAATGAGGGATGGCTGACTGATTACACACTCAACCGAGCTTCAGATACACTTGAACAGCATCGAGGAATTAGCCCATGGCTCCGAATTAGTGGCTCAGATGGAATGACTATCGACAAAGGCGGTTCGGTGATTGATTTAGAAGTTGATTTGCAAATAGTGGAGGTCAGCAAATGATTTCTAGCAACCTACACCGTGATGAAGAAGCCGTGAGTGCTGCGGTTGCAACTGTTCTCTTATTTGGAGGAGTAATTTCGATTATTGGAATCATGTTATTATCCATGATGCCTGTAATTCAAGAATTAGAAGGCTCACTCAAAAGAAATGATATGCAGGCACAGATGGAAATAATGGGTCATGAAGTCACATTATTATCTGAATCAGGTGTGCCTGGAGATTCCTCTGAAGTGGAATTAATACCGGTGGATGGAGAGTTGCGTTGGGACCGATTAAGAGGCGGAATGTGGTATTCAGCATCTTGGTATCAAGACGACACGTTTCGAATTCAAGGAGCCCTAGATTTGGATAGAAATATCGACATACGTCACGCTGAAAGTAATGTGCAAGCAATTTGTTACGAAGACATGCGATTAGGACCCGACAGACCATTCATCTTCACTCCAAACTCAGAGACTGAATCGGTGATTGTCACCCCGAAGCATGGACTCACAATTCCTCTTGGGCCTGTCATCATCGAGCAAGACGGCATTGAGTATTCCTTGTCGATTGGAGAAGTATTACGACTTGATTCCGATTCACAAATCCGTTCTAGTCATGATCTAATTGGCTTACAAATGAAGGGAGAAAGCGGCTCAGTTCTGGCAACTCCAACAAAGGATAATCCTGCAACTGGAAAAGGGCAGCATTGGGCAGTACCTCTACCATCAGGGGAGTCAACTATCGAGGTCTTTGCAGATGATGACTTGTTGGTACAATGGGATTTGGCTGGAGAAAGTGGGGATGAAGCCATTGTTCAATCATCAGCGGTAAGAATAGCTAATTCATGGACAAAGAGTGTGAATTTAACAGAAGATAGTATTCTCGAAATCATTACCGATGTCGATGCTCATTTATTGATAAGTCATGGTAACCAAGGTCGTGTTTCACTATTAGGCGAAGAGGGGAATTTCGTTTCAAAGTACTTCTTAGCACCTCATAGCGAGGGAAATTTGACCATCTCAAATCCAAATGAAAATGCTGCCACAATTACTTGGAAGAATGGCGGAGTTTCGATCCCAGCAAATCAAGTGGGTGTTGTTACTTGGCCTCCATTGAATATGGAAAGTGCAGCTACGATTGAAAGTAGTGAGAATGTCCAGATTGAATGGAGTGTTGGTGATTCGGGACTACTAATGCTTCCGGCATTTGATACAGGACAAGTAACTGGATTAGATTTCATGGAAGATGATTCGCAGACAATTATGAATTATACTTCTGAATTTGAAGACTACTCAATGAAATTGGGGATGGATGGTAATTCGGGAATTTTAGCTCTAGAAGATGAGGGAGCAATGAGATGTATTGCGATAAATCAAACAGCCTCGGGATGGATATCTACCACGTTACCTTGGAAATCCATGAATGGAATCCCTGAAGGCCAAATAATTAATTCATGGAGAGAAGGCCCCCATCCCGCCAGTATTGAAATCACCTTAATCGGCACCGAGGGTGATTCTACACATGCAAATTTGGCTACTGCTTGGGCATTCCACATATCTAGGCTTACATATGAATTTGACACCTCGATAACGGGTCTTGAAGTTGCATGGAGCGCTGGGGCTATTGTTACCAATCATCCTGAACTTAACCCTGCAATCTTAGTTGGCCCCACCGACAGACAGGGACCGGGGCCACGATTTAGTGCAACTGTACCATCATTACATCCAACAAAAACATCAGTCACCGGTTCAGGAAACATGAACCTCGACATTGAATTAACGATGCGGGAAAGTCTTGCATCTACAACTGCGCATGATGTTCGCAGAGGATGGGTTGGACCATATGGAGATGCTATTGCTGCATGGTCAAGTAATAATTTAGATTCATCTGAAGATTGGATTGTGAATCCTGGCCGTTTAGATTTACTGAATGATTACGTGGGTTGGGTTCCAATTCCGTCACATGGTCCAAGTGAAGCTGTTTGGCACACAGGTGGACAACCAATTCAATTTAATCTACAAATAAGTAGCCTGGATGTTCATCTTTCGGAGGTTTCATCATGAAGGGTAAATTAGTGCGTGATCAATCGGCTGCAAGTACTGAATTGGGTTATATTTTCACATTCTTATTGGGTGTTCTGTTCCTTTCAATGTTCAGCGTGTGGGCTTTTGGATTAGAAACTTCAACCCGTGAAAATTGGAACACTACTGCTGTTGACATCAACATGGCAGACCTTGCTGGTGCTGTAGAGAGAGCAGATTTAGCTAGTCGGGAAGACAGCAGTGTACGCTATGCTGAAGTAGTAAATTGGAGATTAACTGAAGCTGATGAATCTCAATTTGTTTTGACGCTCGATGATGAAGGATTACACCTCGACCATACGGAAAATGTGTTGGATAGAGATGTATCTATTTCAGCCACAGGCTCAGGCGTCTATGATGGCAGAATCACTCTTTCTGGAATTACTCAAATATGGATAATCTACGATGATGGAGTCACTTACTTAGACAACAAAAGACCTGATTTCTAATCAGCGACCCATAACTGCCGTGTGAACCATCATCTGCACTTCACGCATTCTGGTCTGTGCACCTAATTCTCTGAATACAGAAAGTGCCCTCTGCAAGTATTCCATACGGCGTTGTCTATCGGGGGCAACACCACCTAGTCTAGCCAATAATTCACCAATTTGCATACGTAAATCGTTGGCTTCTGAAATTATCAGTGCTTCACGATAGCGTTCCAAGGCTTCTTCGATTCGGCCACTGTCCTGGAGTACTTCCCCCAATAGAATTGAAACTTCAACCAATGCCAACGGATCTCCAGCCTCTCCCATAGTAGATAGTGCATCTGTATAGTGGTGAAGTGCTAAATCAGCATCACCTGTTTTGGCATAATATCTACCTAGTACTGCTCGTGCACGAGCATGTAGGATTGCATCATCTGAAGATTCTGAGCGCTCATACGATGAGAGGGCATGGTCTCGGGCTCGAGTGTGTTCTCCAAGGTCCAAAAGTGATCTTGCCAATACAATCTGGGCAGGGATTAGATCTAATGAATCATCATCTGAAAGTATTTTTTCGACCTCGGAATAGGCTTCCAATGCTTTAGCATTATTTCCATTACGACGCAGAATATACCCCATATTATTGTACGACCTAGCAGCACCAATAGCATCACCCATCGAGATGAATAATTCCAATGCTTTGCGGTGCATATTCAAACTTGAATCTGAGTCGCCACGCTTCAGAGCAATGTCTGCTAGATTAGACATAATATCTGCAATCACGTCATCCAAACCTGCCGCTTCAGCAGGAGCTCTAGCCTGACTAAAAGCCTCTTCAGCCTCATCAAATCGCCCCAACAATGCTAGGACTTCGCCACGTAATCTATCGATACGACAAGCACTTTGAGCCTCTATTGATTTGGTTTCTATCGCTTCAAGAAGCCCTAATAATTCAATATGACCTTCTTTAATCAGATTACGACCTTCCGCTACAATTATTTTTGTAGCATCTTCATGTCGTGAAGATGATATCAAATGATAAATTAATTCTAAGGCAATCTGGCTACCAGAACTTTGCTTTTCATACCATGATACCGCTTTGTTATGCAATTCCTCTTTGGCTTGATCATCCAGACTTTGCAGGAGGAATTCTCGAATCAAATCGTGTACGTCATAGGCATCTGAATCTGCATTTCTAGCCAAACCCGATTCTACAAGAGAGTCCAATTCGTCAACTTTCAATCCTTGTTCGGTAATGGCATCAAGCGGAATAGGTTCTCGGAAAACCGATAATGCTCCAAGCAATCTCTTCTGTTCTCCAGATAATTTAGAGAAAATTTCAATGTTGACATAATTCTCAAGAGATTCGTGGAATGCACCTGCCGATGCACCTCGGTTAATCAGTTCAAGAACGAGAGGATGGCCTCTGCTCAAAGAATGAATATAGAGTAATTTTTCTTGATCTAAATCATCAAATGCAGATAGTAGAGAACGTGTAGAATCTTGGTCTAGACCTTCAAGTGGCAGGACTAATGACACGATTCTTCCATCTGCATCCTTTAGAGGAACGACTTCTTTGAAGGACCGTGAAAAAATCACTAAGCCAACATCCCCTTCGCATTCAACCAATCCTCGAGAAAGGGCTTGTATTGTTTGATGAAGAGCCTTATCACTCACTTTATGATAATCGTCAATGACAATTAATGCTGGTGAATTTGATAATGAATCGGTAATGATTCCAGCAGCATCTGCAGCTTGTGGAACTGGTGTTGCCGAAATATAATCGGCAAGCATCGGGTCACCAATACTCGATAGCCAGTCTGCTATACTTTCGAAAAAGGCCCTACTTCCATCCCAATCCTGACATCGATGGTACAACAAATTCCTACGATGCATGAATGATTCAATCACTTTAGCGGCCATCGAGGTTTTTCCAATTCCAGCAATACCTGGAATCATGAGCGTAGTAGAACGAGCTTCAAGTAAATTAACCATGTTTTCTAATTCAGTGGACCTTCCATAGAAGTGACGTAATCTTGGTAAATCTCCTAAACTGGTCACCAATTGTTTCTCAACATGTTTCGATAAATCCCTTTCAACTAAATCTGCAGATAGAGACCTTACATCTAATACACCATTATCATCAAGATATCTAATGACGTCAACTGGACGCATTGTAAATGGTAACTTGTCTTGAATTTCACCCAATGTTGAAGCAATTGTATTTCCACCTGGCAAAATTGCACGTAGTGAGAATCCCCTTAACCGCTTCCAAGTTTCTTCTGCTAAATTCATTCCAGAATCTGTTAGGAAATACGCCTTACGTTTACGGCTCACACCTTGAACGTGTGCTTGGCGTTCAACCAACAAGCCTTGATCTTTGAGTCCAGCGATTGCTCTAGGAACATTAGAACGAGCGATTGCTACTGCATTTGCAATTCCCATTTGCGACAAAGCAAATGGTACTTCTACAGAATTCATAAAATCTCCAAAATCGGATAAATGTAGAAGAATTCTCTCCTGCACACCTGGCTTGGGTTTAGCAACCATACCTTATCCTCTCCCACAGTCCTCTTAGAGTGTTGTGTTCATCTGTTTGAAACAGATTATCCAACGAATCAATTATCTGGTCCGTTTTCTCCTGGACCAATATTACCAGAAACTGCACTGTCAGAAATATTGTAAGTAATATTCTGTACAACTTGTGGAGCTTGCCCTGAGTTATAGTTTGGATCTGCAACCCATTCGTTCGACTGTGCATCCCAAATCCATCCAGGATGCTGAGGTTGAGCTGCTGGAACAGGAGCCGGAGCTGGTGCTAATTGGCCCGCAGCTTGTTCTGCAGCCCTAACCTTAGCCCAAGCATATGGGTCCTCTTCCTTTTGTTGTTGCATTGCGAGTTCTGGATCATCATCCTCAAACTCTTCAAATTCTAAGAAGAAGAATGCACCAACACCTAATAGAATTGCAAATGCTATAGCAGCTAAAACTACCCAAACCCATGTTGCTAATCCTTCAGAAATGGTTTCGCCACTATCCAATTTTATTTCTGGGCCACCATCATCCTTACCGATGGTTTGACCATCTTGTTCGAAGTAAATTTCGAATTCCCCGTCATCACCTAATTGTGAAGATGAAATTTCTAGTTCCCATGTCCCATCTGCATCTACAACCACATCGTTAACAAATTGATCTCCGTTAACTAAGCGAACTACGATTTTTGAATTTGGAAGACCTGTGCCACGGAAAATTGCTGAATCTTCAAATGTCACGGAACCTGTATCCATTCGTTGAACAGAGAATTCAACGCTCTTTACGATGAAGTTTACCTGATAGGAATAAACTACAGAGTCATGGATATCTCTAGCTTCAAACATTACACTCTGCATTGACCAATCCGAAATTTCACTCGAAGTTTGGTACATTGAGTCCATTGGATTGTAAATCGCTTTACCTTCAGGAGTAATTCTAATGTGATATGCATAATCATCATCGTTCAAGGTTGAAGGGTCATCATAGATGTCGAATACCATATGACTAGACTGTGGACCAACTCCATCAGAGTCATTGAAGTAATCTAGAAGGTCTATTTCAACACCATCTCCACACTTGTCGAATGCACTGGAAGCCTCGTCGCAGAAAATTGTGATAGTATCTACCCATCCAGATGGGTCAAATGTAGGTGCAATATTATCTGCATCTGCAGGATTGTCGATTACAATTCTAATTGTTTGAGTCAATGAATAGTTTTCACCGTCATATGCCTTAACATGAATTTCATACTGCTGGTCATGAATTAGGTCACTTGTATCCCAATATGTCGCCCAACCACCATTGGCTAGGAATGAAGTAATTGGGTCTGGACCGCTATTCATTTCAAAACCGCCAGCTAAATCCATAATAGTAAATTCAACCCTGGTGACTTGACCATCGTTATCTCTTGCAACTCCACTAATCAATGTCTCTTCATCAGCCCGGATTGTTTCCATAGGGAGTGGCTCACTGATCTGTACGATAGGGACTCTGTTATCATTATCAATTTCAATTGTGATAACATCAGGAGTGCAAATATCAATAACACCACGACAATAATTGGAATCACTGGCCCATATAGTGAATGTGTATGAACCACTAGGTAATGATGAGAAATTCCAAGAATCGGCCCATGTTGTTCCTCCACCACTATTTGCTGGATAATTTGCAGAGTAGTTATTTGGCCCAACTACACTAAACCAAATATTTTCAATATCACTTCCTTGGACTCCTTGATAACTATCAGAAGCAGTTCCACTGAACATTACTTCTTGACCGTCGTGTGTAGATGAATCCAATGGAGACTCTACATTGATCGATGGAGGATCTATGTTTAGTTTGAATACTCTAGTTGTTACAATTGATTCTTCCAACCCATCAAATGAACGGACTCTGAAAGTAATGTCTTCCTCAAAGTGGTTAGCCATATCCCAGTCAAAGCTCCAAGTCTTAAATGGCCAATTTGTCTGATTGATCTGACCATTTGCGCCAGATGTATCTGTTGCTAGATACCAATCTAAGCTTGCATGCGGCTGGATTTCAACGCGCTTAATCTCACCAAATTGCTTCAACCATGAATCATAGTTACTGAAGTAAGTGCCGCCAATTCCGTCATATGCAGAACCTGAAATTGATACAGTCCTAGCAAATGAGGTTCCATCATTCTGGTCTATGCTGACCGATGGTGCTAAGTTAGTCAAATGTATAACTTCATCAATAATTCCGGTTAATGTGAAATCATGAACTGAAGTACCTTTACCAAATTTCTTAGCATCTACCGAATAAGTAGGCATCTCTCTGGTTCCATTTAGTGGATCACAATCTGGATCTTGTCCGTCTGTAAGTGTATCGCCATCATTATCGGCACCATCTGAACAAGAATCTTCACCAGGGTCAACTGCTAAGTGATTCCAATTTGTATCAATATGGAAGTTAGATGGAAGTGTAACCCATGGAGTGTAACCATAGGAATCAGTAGTCATATTGTACAGAGGCTTACCATTTGCATCTTTGATTGTTACCAGTGCATCACTAACTTGAGAATTATCAGCCTTTACCTGATAGCGTACCAATTCGCCTTGCTCGACTTGTACACCCCATGCAGTATTTTGATTTTGGATCCAAATCTTGGAACGGTCAAAATTTTGCACATCAGAATAAGTAAACGTTGTTGCATTGCGATTTACTTCCATAGATAATGGCATGAATCGAGGAGGCCAATCTGCTGTCAGTGGAGCCTTGATACATTCTGCAGGGTCCCATGGACACTCTGCACCTTGCCAAGATAGGGAAACAGGGTATAATTCGCCATCCCCTGGGTCTGGCATGAATTCGCTCTGAACTGCAACTCTTGATTCTGTCACATTGTAAATTTGCGAAGCGTTGGTGTAAGTGTTGTCTGAGAAGTAAGCAATAGAGCCATACTTGTTACCGTAATTATCATCATAAAGACTGATGTTTGCTGCAAATCCGCCAACTTCCATAGTGTTACCTTGTGCATTCACAATTCCACCCTTGATTCTGAAACCGTCGCCCATATTGTTGGTGACTGTGTTGTCAATGAATGTTGCAGAGGACATGTAAACATGGAATGCTGGACAAGGGAAATCCCCTCCATACATGTACACTGAGTTACAAGTTCCTGTATTATTCGAAATTATGTTATTTGCAAAATATAGGCGTGCCTTGGTAGGGGATGGTACATTCCATCCCTGGTCCTTATGGTGATATTCACCGATTAGAACTGGCTCTTTAGCAGAGTTAAGGATTGTATTGTTCTCTGCAGAAACATCCGATTCACCATAAATCCAAATTCCATTCCAGCCACCAATCGGTCCTATCACGTTGTTGTTAATTTCAACCATCGAACTTCTAATTCCAAATCCTGAACCTTCTGCAGAACCTGAAATTGTGTTGCGCTCAGCAACAACAATTGCACCATCATAAGCAGTAATACCTGCTCCATCAGTAGGAGTGATTGTGTTATCTGAAATAACGAATGTATGAGTAACATCATTTGTTACTAGGTGTGAATTGGTATCAATAGCGTTACACTTTGTTGTAACAGTAGAATTTGTCAGATATCCACTGCTTGAACGCAAGAATGCTCCATATGAGTTATCTGTAATGGAGATTGAATCCATTCTAACGAATGAATCCTCTAGATAGACAGCTGAACGGCCACCGCCTTGAGTTCCACAATCTGTTTCTTCACCAGTAAATGCAGAATTTAAAATCTGCATCACCACAATACCTGCACCTGCACCGTAGGCTTGAATTGCAGCACCATGATATCCTTCACCATCGATTCCGACAGCGAACGTACCGCCATCCAATGTAGGTGAAGCGCCGTTAAATGCTAGTATATTTGTCGTATTTATGTCCTTGAAGGTAGGGTTAGTAACACTTAGGCTTGCACCGTCGAAAATCATTGCACCATATTTGATAGTTCCTAGACCGTCAAGATCTATTGGAATACCGTATGCATTGTCTAGAGTGACATGGTTCATTCGTGTCAAAGACTGGTCGATAGTAGATGCGAGGTATATTCCTGAACCACATGACATGTCAGGATTATAGATGCCAGTTACATAGCAACGCCCAGTTTGATTAGGGGCTGGCTCAGCAGCCGCTCCCCAGATAAAGCGAACTGGAGAACCAGTGCTTGCCTGAGTAGCACCACACGAAGAGTCTCCAGCACAGATTGATCCCTGAATCTGGATATTGTTATTTGCAGGGACATTGATGGTTGTTCCAGCGTTGATAATTAATTTAGCACCACCTGCAACTAACAAGTCGCCATCTAGATTCATAACTCCGGTCCAGGTTTCGGTACCGGTTATTGTTCCAGATGATGTTTCATTAACCGCAGTTACTGTAGGAACTGTTGTAGCCATTGCTACGAATAAGGACAATAGAAAAATACTGACCAGACCGATACTCTTACTTTTTTGGATGTTGATAGACATGATTTCAACCTCTAACAAAGTGCCCACAGCCAAGTCCATCTTAACACATTGGGAAAGAAATCTGCTAAATAATATCAAAAACATGTTATAATATCACATTTTTAGAGCGTAAAAAGTAACAAAATATCATATTACACAAATAATATCATGTGTTAGAACCCTGACTTAGCACCCCTCAGTGGCCCGAATAACTGATTAACAGAGGGTTGCATCACGAATTTCATCAAGCCAATTTGGCCCATTTACCGCACCGTAACCCCACCGTAAATCATGCTCAATTTCTGAATCCAGAGGAATTGCAGAATTCATTAATGCAATTTTTACTTGTTCGATACAATCGATATCAGGACTATCTTGTAATTGTGGTTCAGCCTCCAAAATAAGTGCTAAAATGCCCGAAACAAATACTGTCGAATCACTCGTCCCAGTTGAGGAATAATATTTTTCATCGTATGCGGTTGAAATTATTGAAACACCAGGGGCAGAAATTTCTGGTTTACGATTAGGATCGTTTCTTTGGTCCCCACTGTTATCGGTTTCACTACCTAGCGAAGATCCGCTCCATACATTGCCATCTTTATCTAGAGCTGCTACTGAAATCACATATTCAACATTCGATGGAGTTGCAACTCTTCCATCATCGTCACTACCACCATCATTTCCCGAAGCCGCAACAACAAACACACCATTGGCAATAGCTAATCTAACTGCGTTTGTAGTAGGACCTTCTCTATCAGCATCAGGGTCGCTTTCACCTCCGAGAGATAAAGAAATAATATCTGCATCAAAGGTCTTCCAGCACCATTCAATAGCACTAGCAACAACATCTTGATCTCCGCTATTACCGCCTTCTCCATCATCACCTAAAGCCGCAGCCATTCCCAAAGTGACTCCCGGAGCAATGCCTTGCAAATAACCATCTGAAACTAAAATTCCAGACATCATTGTACCATGGGCTAAATTCCCTCTTTCTACTGGTTCACTAGAACCTGTGGAAAAATCTTTGAACACTAAATCGGTGTTTTTGAGATCTGGGTGTGTCATATCGATTCCAGTATCCACCATACAAACTCGAACACCAGCGCCGGTATAGCCTAAGTCCTGTAAGTCACGAACACCTGAATCTTCGTATGCCCATTCGGAGGTTGGAGGGGGGAATTCGATAAACAAAATTTGTGAGCGCCAAATCGCCCACAATATTAACAGTATTATCAGCAAAATTCCAATGTTTGCTATACGCTTACCATTTCTTCTAGGGCTAGATATAATCGGAACTGGTGCGGGATTCCAACCGATTACCTCGCTTCTCCAACCATCTTGGTGACCGACTGTTGACGAGTCAGCTGCAGATAGGATTCGCGAATCGCTTGGTTCAGGAATGAACTCAACATTACTGAGTTCATTATCATCCCACATGTGTTAACGCTGACGCACTCAACGCTTGAACATATGTCTCAAATCAACCAATAACCGACCCCTCTGAAAGGGGTTGAATTAACGTGGTATCAGAAGCGACCAGATGATCCCTTGCGTGCAGTCTTGTAACCGCCGTAAAGAACCAACAATGTCAATCCTACAATTACAATCATCAAGTATGGAGATTCACCATCTTCATCAGCCATATTTGCGAACTTCCTTGTGAAAATTTCGCTTTCAGCACTGTCTTCATGAACTGGAGTTCCAATCACCTCAATGGTAACCTTCATTCTAGCATCTCCTGGTGGCAGGTCTGCGTATGGGAATTCTGCATATGCAACTCCATTAGCAGGCACAGTGATTGTCACCTGCTTCTGAGGATAGTCAGTAATTCCTAGTTCATCTGCCTCAAGGTAGACGATTACGTCACCTGCTGTCAAGAATCCATCGTTTCTAATCGGTATTCGGAATATTCCATCAGCGTTTGCTTCAGCATCCGCCTCTAGTGGTTCAACATTCTTCTTGTCGATTACCAACTTAGCAACAGAAACTTTAGCTTCTGTAGATGCAGTCTGAGTATCGAATTCTCCTTCACTATCTGCGCTGAAGTCAATATCACATGATTCAACAGTTGAATTGACGGCTGAGTAAATTGTGAATGACTGGCTACGGTCACTTGCTGCTGCAACTGTCAGGTTCTCTATTGAAGGAGCAACTTGCCATCCAGCATCGATACAAGATTGCTCAAGAACCGACTGTACTGTAACGGTATCATCACCATTTCCATGGTTTGAAATTCTTAGAGTAACAATAGTCTCTCCACCATCTGCAACTCCGATAGATTCAGGTGCATCGTTTAGGGAGATATTGTATTGCTGAGGAACACTAACTCTTACGCTAGATTCACTGATTCCTCCATCTGCTGCAAATCTCATATTGATAGCATGTCCATCGTCATAGGTCTGTGATTGGTTCTGAAGAGGTAGAGTAATTCTTACATCAACCTCACGATATAGAATTTGGCTAGTATCAGAATTATTCAATCCAATTCCCATTTCAACATCCATAACATCAGTCCAGTTGCCATCTCCTGTCGAATTAAGATATTCAATAGTCCAGAATTCAGCATCTTGAGTTACTCCAACTCCTGCTGATGCAGTGAAGTCGTCAGAAATTTCTGTACCTTCATAGGTTAAGCTCAACTTCATAGTAATCACTTGATAACCATCATCATCTTCGATTGCAGTCATTTCAGACAGATCGTCAGTTGAGAATACCGCAGTAGTATCATCGATCGATATTACCTCGATTACCAAATCTGAGTTAACACGTCGTGTGAATTCCATATCCTTGTACAGAGCGGTATTTGTTTGCACATCAAGTGAAAGTCCTGCAGTGTATTCCATACTCAGGTTTAATTCGTGCTGAACAGTATCAAAGTCACTGTCTAATCCAACGCTACCTTCTGGTAAAATCAATTCTAATTCACCATTAGAGTCAAATTGAGACATCCAAGAGATACCTTCTCCCAAATCAATTTCTACATCAACACCATCTTGCACATCACCTGCATTATATGGTGTATTGTCGATTGCAACCCAAGAAGTAGTTAGTGATAGAAGACCACCAGACCTCATTTCTAGGTCTAGAGATGCTCCTTCTTGAACAGATGCTTCGAGTAATCCAATTGCGATTCCTCCTCCGTTATCAGTTGCATCTGTACCTTCAACTACTACTATCCAGTCACCTGGTAAAATACTGCCACTCCAAGATAGAGTGCCATTTTCATAAGATGTTGTTGTAATCGAAACAGAGTCTCGAACAATTCCACTAACTGGGTGCAATGTGATTGTCGAAAATTCTAGACGTTCTGTTGCTTCAAGGAAGAGGCCGTCGGTAACATTTCCAGAAACTTGTACTTGACCCGCACTCATTTCAAAGTCACGACTTTCATGAGTATCATTTACCATGTAACTGTTGTTTCCATCTGTGTAAGTCACATTTGCGAATCCTAGTTTTTGGGCTGTTACTGTGTAGTTGTCACGAATTGGTACGAATAGAGACCAAACACCATCTGCATCTGTAACCATTGTTTCATCTAATCCATTAGCACTGCTAATTGAAACGTTCACATCTGCAATACCTTCACTTGAAGATGGTTCATCATTGTCATCCAAATCCCAGAAAATCTTTCCACCGATTAATACCGATTTATCCACTGATACAATTCCTGCTTCCCAAACGCCTTCATCCATACCTGTAGCAGAGTTGTACACTCCCTCATCGAGAGTCCACATCTCTAAGTTTTCAGTGCGGTTTAGAACCAATGTCCAATTTCCTGGCATCAATACTTCGCTGATCATTCCTTCATTATCTGAAGGGCCTAGACTTACATTTCCTAGTCCATCAAGGCTAAACGCAGTGATTCTTGTCGCTGTGACATTAACTTCGGTTAATGACTCTTGTAATTGCATGTTAACAACCATTGCAGTCTTAGTCTTCCATTCGAGGTTTGATTGCGCTGAGTTAACAGTCAATACACCTCTGAATATCTCAGTTTCACCGCTGTTTGCTTCATAGTCAGCAACTTCAACAAACCATTCTCCTTGAGGGACATATTCTGCAAAGGTTCCATTCTCATCAGTCACTAGAGGAAGGAAATCATCTCCTGCTTCGTTGCGCAACCAAACGGTTGAATCACTCATTGCAGTTAGGTTATCCTCCATCAATACAGTTCCACTAACCAAATACTCAGGAGAGAGTACGATATCGATTGCTTCACCCGATGGAGCAAGACCTATGTCGATACTTGGTAGACCATCAGCGTGACGGCGATAATCACTTGCATTCTCATCACGAGGGTCATCTGCAACCATCTCTACGATGTAATTGCCAACAAAGAGGTCGACCACTAATTCACCAGAAGTTGCATTGTACATATCTTCTGTAACTTCCAAATCCAGACCAAATTCATTTACTGAAGAAATCTTGAATGCAGGTGCTACCGCAGTACCATTCTCCCAAACACCGTCATCATTTGTGTCAAGGAAAATTCTCATTGTAAGAGATACGTTTGCAGGGTTTGCAACAAGTATTACCTGTTCGGATTGGTTCTCAGAATCAAAGGATACTGGATCTACATTCATTTCAGATTTAGATACACTAACTGTCCAGTTTCCGTCATTTAGATGCATTAGGAAGGTTCCAGAGGAATCAATTTCATCTCTCCATTCCAATCCATTTGCATCAGTAGCAATTACTTCAGCACCTATTGCACCAGAGATACCTTCTCCCCATGCAACTCCAGAGCCGTTAATTGGTGAATCTCTTAGCCAAACAGTTCCCTGAATGATATTGGAACTTACTAGGAATAAGTCGGTATCAGTAACTTGGGAAGCGTTAGTAACTAGCATTCCTGCAGTTAAGGTGTTAGCACTACTACCTGCGAAACTTTCAGCAGTCATATGGAAGACTAGAGTTTCAGGCATTCTGAATGAATAACTACCGTTACTATCGGAAATTGATTCTAATACAATCATACCTGATCGGGCTTGAACCCTTACGTTTGTAGCAATGTCTCGCAATTCTTCAGGTACATCTGCTGGTACGTTGTACTGAGGGTCCTGAAGAATTTCTTCATCGAATACCCAAACAGTTCCATTGACCCAAACACTCACAGAGTAGCTCAAATTCAATTCAACATCATCGGTTGTAATTTCAACTTCATGCCATAGAACATAATCATCATCGGTTTCATCAGAAATAATCCATTGACCCATGTCAACTTCAGCATGTACGACTCCGTTTTCATCTGAAACTGCAGTTACTAGGTATTGATTCAAATCAGTACTTTCTGCGTTAGTGAAGGTTACTGTTCGATTTGAGAGATCCAATCCTGTGTCTCCTGCATCTAAGTTGATTACAACGTCTCTCTTAGTTGGAACAGAAACTGCCAATGTGATGTTTTCTGAATCAAGGCCTACTGAGAAGTTCTCTTCAACCTCATACCAACCATCTTGGTCGATATCAACTCTCCACTGGTAAAAACCAGTAGCAAGAGGTCCGTAACTGAAGTTTCCATCTTCATCGGTTGTAATAGAGACTGGGTCGGCATCATCTGCCAAGTCGAAGTCAACCAATTCAATTGTAGCATTAGGTAATGGAGTTGGGTTTCCATTAGTCATATAATCTGCGAATAATGTGTCTTCAAAGATTGAACCTGGCATCTTCATTTCCAAACCATTTGTTGGCTCAATTGTAACTTCAACAGGGTCAGGTAGTAGAATTTCTCTACCATTATCCATTATCGCAATCATGTTGTAGGTTCCTGGCATTAATCCAGTCTTGTAGAATGAACCCGGTGCTACCATTGGTCCAGAGAATGTTCCTTCACCAACGAATAAACCAGTACCGTTTGCGGTTCCTATTCCCTCAAACAAACCTGCGCCTTCGAATGTTTCTCCATCTAGATACTTGACAACAGTAACTTGTCCGTCTGCAGTCATGCGTCCACTAGCATTGACTATTCCACTGAATAGATAGGTGTCCACTTCATCTGTCAAACATGCTGTATGCGTGTTTGTAATAGTTTCATTTTCTACAGTTTCATTCCAAGTAGGTAAAGATTGTATGTCCTCTCCATCTACTGTTTCCACATCACAATCAGGTGCATCATAATCTATCCATGAGGCTACGATTGTTCCTGCACCATCGAATGATGCATTGGCGGTGTAAGAGCGGTCGTCCATTACTGCACGAGTGTAGTTTCCGGTGAAACCACGTACAATTCCAGTGCTTCCTTGAGTATCGAATAGACCATCATTAAGACTTTCAGGATCGAAGATAACTTCACCAGTTCCCGGAATTACTCTGGAAACTCCTGGTTCTGTTGTGAATGAACCACTAGTAGTTGTAACAGTGTAATTTCCAGTCATGTCCCAAATATTTCTCAAGACAAATTCAATGTCATCTAGGGCTTCTCCTTCAAAGGATTCATGTCCAGTCCAAGTAACAGTACCTGAAATTCCACTAGAATCAACTTCGATATCGAAGTTACCATCAAAGTCTGCTTGACGGTCTGCTTGTTGACCTGTAATATTGTGAGTTGATTCACCCATCCATGACATGTTTGCAACATTTCCAAGAAGTGCTGTAATCAAGTTAGTATCACGGTCTTCGTTAGTCTCGACTGTTAAGTCTCCCAATCCACTAGCATATTCGCCAGACTTGAATGTGTCTTTAGCTGTAAAGTCGCTGTATTCCCCTGCATATGCAGATACTCGAATACGACCAGCAGGTACTGTGTATGACCACTCGCCATTTTCATCTGCATCTGTGAAGCCTATTGGAATCCAATATGTGTCATCATCTAGATCCACTTCACCTTCGCCAGAGAATGCATCTCTTTCGATTAAGATTCGAACATTAGATAGAGCCTGTCCATCATCAGACATTGAAACTTTACCACCGACTTCAACACCAGGGTAGTACTTCATTATCTTGACAAGGGTATTAGCCTGACCCAATGTGTCAAATTCATTTTCTGCATTATACCAGTTAGCGATTACAAAGTGGTTCATCATTGCACCAGGCAATGGAACTGCATTGGTCATCATCGAATTAGGTGTGCCTGATTGTCCAAAGTGTTGACCAGGTTGTTCAGTTGTTGCAAATCCAAGCGATGAAGCACCATATCCAACATAGGTTCTTGCAAGCATTGTATCGAAGAATGAAGGTGTGTGATCGACTCTTATGTCAACTAAACTCAGAGGGTCAAAGTTTGCACCGGATTGTTGATTCAATACATCCTTTCTCATTTCTTCATCGAATTGCGCACGGGTCATTTCATCACTGAATTGTCCTCTTGAAGTCATGTAGACCTCATCCATGAAGGTAGAGAAATCTTGTCCAGACAGAATAGTAGGTGCAGCGAAAATACCAGTTGGGTTTCCGCCACTGTATTCTGAACTGTACAATCCAGCACGTGGATAAAGTCTGTTATCTACTGCTAGATATCTAATTTCATGGTCTCGAGTAATTGTTTCACCAGGTCCGCCTTCATAGTCCTGAACTTGGTATACTGCATTGTTAGACAAGTCGACGTATAAGGAATGTAATTCCTCACTATCTAGAGAAGAGGTTAGCAACTGTGTAACCAATGCGATTCCTGCATTCTTGCGGTGAATACCTGTACTTACTGAATCAAACTCTTCAATCAGATCAGAGGTGTACCAATAGTCCCCTACAATATAGTGAGTAGTATTCAACTCATCATCGGACACTGCCCTGACATTGTTATTGAAAATTGGATCTGCATCACTCTTAGCGATGAATGCATCTCCTACACATTCGTAATCTTCTGGGCATGGAATAACCAATCCGTTCTCATAGACCTTGTAGAATACTCTTGGGTCTTCAAACACACCATCTTCGATTAGGTGACCTTCGGCCATGACAACATCGCCATTTACCTTGATGACCTTGAACATTCTATCTACTGCTTCGCTGGAAGACATATCGATTTGAATCTCCATGAATTCTTCCTTTTGTTCAGCAGTCAAGTGGTTACTTAGAGTGTTAGTAAACGAGTTGGTATGAATTCTTTCGCCTGAGCGAGACTCATTGTAAGAAAGGTCTGCTTCAGAAAGTCTCCAGATGAACATTGCTGCAAGGTCGTCTTGGTTTCTTGCAAGAAGCATGTTACCAGTTGCTGGAATTCCAGACTGGAAGTTGTCAGATACTGACGGGTGGTCACCTGTCTCTAGGGCTTGGAAACCATAATCCCACCAAGATACGAAAGCTGGCCTATCGGAATAGGGTTGTTCTGTATCTTGATTAGAAAGCCAATCGTATGCTTGGTTCCATCCACGGTCATTGAATCCAGAACCAAAGGAACCTAGATACCAACGTGAATTTTCGTCATACTTAGAATCGTCAAGCAGTGAGAAACCAAAGTCGTTCCATCTTAGAATATCAGGAGCTATGTTGTAAATCGTTTCATCCATTTCAGATTCGTGTTGGGAAGATGAAGGCATAGCTGCATCTATTCCATAACTAGCATGTTGGCTAACCAACATTAGTAGAACCATTCCAATGGCACTGAATTGAGGGTTTCTCCATACAGACTTTCGAGCATTGGAAATTCTTTCACCAGGTGTTCTAATACCCATTCTTCTCCATGAACGAGCCATGTTTCCAGCACCGCTTGCCGACCATAGAGTTACAATACCCCATGAGCCCATTACAGCCATTGCTGGAGCTGCGTTGAATAGGAATCTTCCAGCAGACCAAGCCATGTATGCGGCTACAATAACCCACATACCAAGAATTAGTTTTGTCTGATTCTTCTTAACGACTCCATCCCATAATGCAAGAATACCCATCACAATTGCTAGAACGAAGACTATTGGTCCATAAGATGCGAACAATTGTCCACGGCTTGGAGCACTTGCTTCAGCAATTGTACCGAATATCTTGTTCTTTGTGAAATATCCAGATCCTGTGGTTAGAATATCCCAGGCGTTTGACATGTCGGCCATTTGTAACAAGTACAGAATTACACCGAATACTGCACCGCCAGAAACCAATGAACCTAGAACTAGCAACCATGGCTTATCACGGAAACCAGTAGTAATCCATGCTATTGCTAAAGTAAACATAGTAATGAACAATAATGGGGTCAAACCTGTTGAGTTTAGGACTAGATCTAATTGTGGATGTCCATAGAACGGTAGAACCATAATGAAAATTGTACCAAGCATCATGATGTTTAGTGCAGACAGTATTGTACTGTCCTTTCTTCTAAACATGTTCATAGCAACTTGTACGAAGTATGCCAAGAATATGATTGCAGGACCATATACGAAACCTTTCCATCCAAGTGCGACAATTCCGAAACAGACACCTGCTGCAATTGCATTTGCAGAAGCCTTCTTTCTTTGCCTTAGAACATCAGACATAGCTCTGATTATTCCTGATGGGTAAGCATTGGTATGTCTTGATAGACGCTCGTCTCCACCTGCACGTACAGCCCGAAGGTAATACATGAATGCAGCAGTCAAGAATAACAGTGCGAAAGAATCGTGGTCTGCCATAGCCCATGTGGACTTCTGAACGTGTGTTGGCATGAATGCGATTAACCAAGCGGCAATTACTCCTGCACCCTTTCCGAAGTTATCTCTAGCTATTCCAGCCATTGGGAATATGATTAGAGCTCCAAAGATAGCCGGTAGAGCAAGTATAGCATACCAAACTGAAGAATCAGAACTGATTCCAAGGTTGGTCAGCAGCATTGCTCCCAAAGCCATAGACCATGTGAACAATGGAGGTCGAGGATTGATTCCTCCAACAGGATAATTCCTGTCGGAATCCCAAATCAGATGTGCATTTTCGGCAATAACATAGTCGACAACACGCTTCATGTACCAAGGGTCAGAACCACCGGTTAAATCCCAAGAGTCCAACCCAGCGGAGTTCATTGAAGGTACGAAGTACCACTGAACTCTAATTGCTAAAGCAACTAGGAAGGCCATGAATGTCATAATTCCTGCCCAATGATTAGACCAGAACACACGAGCCTGGCTAGGCTCATGTATCTCTCTGTTCATCCAGCCGCCATAATCTTCGTGAGTTGCGAACCAGTAGATTATTACTCCAATGAAGAATGTAATACCGAACCAAATCCAAACCGCCCATGTTCCACTAAGGCTTTCACTTTCCCAGTGTCCAGACTCATACAGAGATGAGACAATATACAATATCCACATTGAGGAGAAGAACAGAGCACGAGTGTACCAACGCTCTGCACACATCCATGCGCATGATAATGCAACGATTCCAGTCAGTGCTGCTGGCCAGAACCCAATGTATCCGTGATAGCCTGTTTCAGACCAGATTGCAAGAATGTCTAGATCTCCTAGTGAGTTGAAGTAGAGCATCACTGCGACGTGAGTTGCAGCCCAAACCGCAAGTGCGATCTGCAATGGTAGTGTAGAACGGTTCCATTTGCCATCATTTGCTTTGATGTAACCAAACCATCCTTTGTCGGTAGTTGGTGCACAAATTCCACGAAGTAGAACTGCGGCTAGTAATCCAAGTACTACGAAAACAGCCATGGTGTTGAAGAACACAAAGCCAGTGGCTTCTTGCCATGCAGCGGTTCGAATGTACTCTTGACCATCAAGGGTAAAGAATTTGGTTTGATTATCTGCAAAATTGAGGGCTGCAATCATTGCAGTCCATAATCCAATAATGGTGAAAATCAGAACAGTATTCCATTCATGACGTCCTTTTGAATCCAAAATATTACCGCCAAACATCACGATGAAGAATAGAAGACCCAAGAAATTTGAATCCATATACATCGCAACTCCTTCTGCAAGAACGAGTGAAATTACAAGGGTAGCGAGGGAAAGAGCTGCTCCTGAAACATTGATCAATTCGTATTCTTTCATGACACGAGGTGCCAATCCAAGCGCTGCAGCGATAGCAATAACAGCGTATGGTTTCATTTCATCCATTTCGAGAACTAGACCAAAGTCTAGTCCGTAGTCAGCTAGAAGCGCTAACAAGATTGCAAGGGGGGCAATAAGCCACCCCATCATTGCATTTGGCGCTCCGTTTTTGGTGTCGTTTTGTTTCGACATTGTGTTTCCCTCTAGTATTCTAGGTGCAGCCTTAAGGCTGTAGCATTGCGGCCACCAAAGACCCCTTTTTATGCGTTGCCTAATGGCAAAAGTGAAACAATGCTGAGACGCATGCCGGAAACGAGGCACTGAGAGGCTGCAGTGGAAATAATGGTCATAGTGCCTTATGCCCTACATCGCGACGATAGTGTGAGCCGGACAATTCAATTTGCTCAATCAGAGCATATGCCTTGTCGGCAGCATGTCCTAAACTATCTGCAATTGCTGTGCAAGAAAGTACTCTTCCGCCATTAGACAAAAGTTGTCCATTTTCCACTTTTGTTCCAGCATGATTTACCCATGAATCGTGGGTTGAATCAGGTACGCTAGAAATAATACGTCCCTTCTCAACAGGACCTGGATAATTCTCAGCTGCTAATACAACTGTGAGTGCATGTTTATTAGAAAATTCAACATCGATATTTGCCAAATTATCATTTGCTGCTGCATTCAATAATTCACCTAAATCTGATGCGATTAGTGGTATTGTTATCTGGCATTCTGGGTCCCCAAATCTCACATTAAATTCTACGACATACGGGTCGTTCATCTCATCGATCATTAGGCCAACGTACAATACTCCTCGATATGGAACTCGACCTTGAGACAATGCTCTGTGCATCGGTTCCACGATTCTATCAATCGTTTTCATTTTGACATCATCAGTGTAAACTGGCGCTGGAGCATAAGCACCCATCCCTCCAGTATTGCGACCTTTGTCGCCTTCGAATTCTCGTTTGTGGTCTTGACTTGCTGGCATACAAACATAGCCGCTTGCATCCATTATCACCAACATACTTGCTTCATCTCCGGGCAAGAATGCCTCAAGCAAGACTTGACCATCACTATCAATAGATTCCTCGATGAAAGATTTTGCTTCAGCCCTATCTCCAGTAACAACAACGCCTTTACCACCGGCTAGCACATCCCTCTTTACAACCCACGGATCTCCAGAAAAATCATCTAAAGCCGCATCTATGTCACTACTACTATCCAAAACATGGAACGATGCTGTCGGAACATTGTTACTTTGCATAACTTGCTTTGCATGTAACTTGCTTCCTTCTAATCGTGCTAATGCTGCAACAGGTCCAAAGCAAGGAATATCCATCTTAGCCAATTGGTCTGCCAGTCCTTCACAAAGAGGTGCTTCAGGACCTGCAACAACAAAATCAACATCTAATTGAAACGCGAGATGAATGAGGTCGGAAACATCACTGAATGGATGATTTGTAGCAATTTCTGCCGTACCTGCATTCCCGGGAGCACAATGGATTTCACCGACTGAATCACTTCTTGCAAGACCAAGGCATAACGCGTGTTCACGGCCACCGCCCCCCACAACAAGTACAGACATTCCTGCCATGTTCGCTCCATTAAAGAGCGGCTCATAAGGCCATCGCGTAGGAAAAATCGCCATTGGGTTCAAAGGCTGGATGGTACGCCAGCGATTTAATGTCGGATTTCAACCTCTTTGAAATGATTTTATTTACACTCTGGATTTATCTCCCCGGCTTCTTGGTCAACACATTTGCTATGATGTGGGGTAAATGGCTTCCCAAAACAGGATATGGNCCTTGGCCTATCGATGGAGGAAGAATGCANAAAGATGGAAATNGAATTCTGGGTGATGGAAAGACTTGGAATGGTCTGATTGGGGGAGCNCTCACAAGTGGGCTATTATGCTGGCTGATGACTATGATTCCTGAAAATTGGATTTTTATCTCACCTGTGGAAGCGGCCACAGGATGGGCAACTAGTGCCTTTTTAGTTGGTACATTCTTAGGATTTACGAGTTTGGTTGGAGATTCAACGGGTTCCTATTTCAAGCGTCGAAAGGGAATGAAGAGAGAAGGTGAAGTCTCAAGTAAAGCGCCACTACTAGACACACTTCCATTTGCAATTTCGGTATTTGTGTTTGGGCAAATATTCCTGACCAATTCAGCACATGGAGATAGAGATTTACTCCTACCTATGGCTTTGTTAATCCTGATAACGCCTATTCTTCACCGTTCATTCAACCTCATCGGTTACAAAATCGGATGGAAAGATGTGCCGTATTGATGACTAAAAACGGGGTTCAATTCATTTGCCCCCTATAGTGTGACTAAATTATGCGAAGAGCAATATTGCTGTCTCTAATTATTTTACTTAGCCAACCTTTGGTGTCTGCCACAGACATTAGCACCGATACTGAAGAAGATGCTGGAGGAACTCTATCGGGTACATATACAGTTAAAGATGGGGCGACATGGACCATTTCAGGAGATTATGAACTCGAAGATAACACATCGATTGTAGTTGAACAGGGAGGCATGATGATAGTTTCAGGGGCAATGGATGCAATATCACCACCTGAACTTCAACTCGCACAGAGTGCAAATGTAATCGTACCAGTAGGTAATCTTGGAGAATCTGGAACCATGCGTATCCATTTTACTTCTGAAATCATATATGGAATTAATATCGAAATTAATGGTACATCAACAGAAGAGTGGAAAGACTCTTCTGAGTTTGACCAAACTATAGGAATGGACGTAGATAGTATTGCAATAAATATTACAGGAAACACCTTCACTGAAGCCGTAATCAGTCACATCACACTTTCTCCGCAAGGTTCTGCCCCAGTAATTCGTAATGCAGAAGAATTGTCAGGGAATGGAACATCTGTGGTAATTCCAGATAGACAAAAAGCCTGGTCACTTGATGTTCAAGGGGAATTGGTTGTGAGTGGTTCAATGTTTGGGGGTATGATTTCTTGTTCAGGAACATGCACATTAGATGGAGCAGAAATGAAGAGCTCGGGACCAATTGAAGTCACAGGAGCAATTAGTGTAACCAATTCTGAATTTAACAGCGGTATTGTGAATGAAGACATTACAGTCATAGATGATGCTACTATCGAATGGATAAATTCTAACGGAACTGGCGGTGAAACCGATAATTGGGTAAAAATTCTATCCTCTAGAACAATTGGTGTGCAAAATGGATACGTTACATTCTATGGTTATGGCATTGGATATGATTCAAGAGATACTTCGCCATTAAGTGATAACAATACATTTGACAGCGACAATATGGGTGATAATCAAATCGATATCGATCGTAATTCTGATATGGATAGAAAATCCAGGATTATCGAATGGCGTGATGGTGCAGGAAACGAAGAAACAGAACAGGCAAGCGGCCTTCTGATATTAGTAACTCCATGGGGAGATTATGAACACGTAATCGATGAACTTCCAAGGGTCAACCATTTCGATGTGACCATAGATACCCCACTATTATCGTTTGATAGTTTAATTGAAAGTGATGATGAAAATGGTATTAATTCAAGACTTGGGGTAATGGCAACGGTTACCAATACCGGAAATGCTCCTGCTTCATTTTTGATAGATTGTATATCCAATGGAACTGATGCTAATGTTGGAGTTAACGTCCCACACACAATCTTAGCAAAGGAAACTCTCGAAATACCAATGAATTGGGATTCAGCCCAGGAGGGTGAATTAACATTGGAATGTACGATTTTCGTTCCGTACCAATTAGAAAACTTTGTTGTCATAACCAATGGTTCTGCAACCACTGGTAATGTGACATGGAGTGAGGTAGAGGATAATTCAATCAACCTAGTTATTCCAATTTCAATTGGAGTAGTATTAGCAATTGTTCTGTTCGTAATAGTTGCTAGAAGCAGGATGAAAATGGAAATGGTGAAAGAACACCTTAGTTCGATATCCGTATCCCTTACGGATGAAACAGAAGAAGATTCAGACGAAGATATGGGTACAATAGAATGAATATTGCACTCAGGCACGAACTACTCTTCGAACCCTCAAGTACATTACTTGTCCATTGACAACTTTCTGAACTCGGCCCTCAGACCTAACTGTGGATTTTGAGGCTACTCTTCTAGATACACGACGACGATTAGAACGTGATGTGTTTCTTCGTCTTCTACCATTGGTTGAAGTTCTAGTTTCCGGGCTTGTATCATCAAAGGACCAATCGACCATGATTTATCATCGACGGTCTAGGTATAAACGGTTGTTTCAAATTACAACTGGCATTTCAGCATGCTTTTGCTGGCTGGCTGTCTCCACTTGCTTCGTTTGAATCCCAAAAGAATTCAATCCTTGAACTTGAATCAGTGTATGTTTCACCAAGTACATTTACAATCTCAATTTCAAATGTATAACAACCATCTCCAGAGTAAAAATCATCTTTGGCTAATTTATCACCATCAGTACCTGGCATAGGAACCCAATCAAAAAAGAACTCTCCTGCATAAGGAGTTGATGCCCCATTATGTACCATGCCAGTAACAAGACCTTCATCAGCAGAAATTGTTGAATATCGATATTCAACATTGTTACCTTTCTTCACAATTAGAGTCGCATCCCAATCAGAAACTATTGGCATTGGAGTTGTTCCTGTAAAGTAATTATCAGAGAAGTCAAATGACGCAGATGGATCACCCATTCCAATAATCATCGCTACCCAAATACCAGTATATTCTCTATTTTCACCACCAGAGTCGTAAGTGTAAAGCTCTGTTACTTTAGCAAAACCAGTGTCTGCTTCACGATTCATGATATCATCAAATGTGAAACTGTCTTCGCCGCCCTCTGAAGTAACTTTTATTTCGTAAGTAACCTCACTTATCTCATTCATGTTCATAGCATTACCAGCCCAGAATTGATCGATAGGGATTGAATGACTACCTCGGTCAATATTTATCTCACCATCATGAGAATACTGAACGGAGCCATCGACAATAACTTCGACGGTGTAACTCATACCACTAGGTCCGAAAAATGAAAGATCTATTTCGTTGTCAGCGCCATCTAATTCAACTGATGATATCGTAACTCCTCCACCTGCATTCATGAAAATAGTACCAACGATTGTTACAATGAATAGACTTGCAAATCCTACTGCTGTAATAATCATCTTCGACTGGGATAATCCAGCTGATAAATAGTCTGAACCATTGAATATAGCCCAACCCACTGCCATAACTAAAATAGCTAGTAAATAATCAAATAATGTTGCGTATAACCAACCAGTTTGAACTAAAAGGAACATACTGACCAGTAGACCGATCACACCTGCAACTTGCATCCCGACTAATACACCGATGTTGGTTTCGCCATTCTCTGTATCTATAACCGAAACCACTACATCGCTAGTGGTGGTGGTGGTTGT
>NZFU01000054.1 GCA_002689345.1 Methanobacteriota archaeon
CAATCGCGGTCTTGATATAGGGGTGGTTTGTCGCAAAGCCGCTCGACATCATGTTGTACGCGTTTTACAGGTGAACTACCATGGCAAATGATCAGGAATTGGGAGACGATTTCTCCTACATGCTTCGTATGGCTGACACCGATATCGACGGTCTCAAGCCTCTAAGAACCGCATTGACTGCAGTACGCGGCGTTGGAGCCCGCACAGCTGCAAATATTTGCAGTATTACAGGATTCAATCCTGGTATGAAGGCTGGACACCTTGATACAGATCAACAAGAAACCCTCCGTGAAGCGATTGAGAATTACGCTCAGAGCGTTCCACTTTGGATGCTAAACCGTCAACGTGACCTTGAATCCGGCGACGAACTTCACCTGTCCGGACAAGAACTCAAACTCACCCACGAAGATGATATTTCTCGTCTACGTTCAATCAAGTGTTACCGTGGAATCCGCCATGCTGGCGGCCACAAGGTGCGCGGACAGCGCGGTCGTTCTAACGGCCGTTTCGGACTGACTCTTGGAGTACAGCGCAAGAAGTGATAGGAGGAATGACATATGGGACATCCAAAATTCGCTCGACCAAAGTACGACACACCTCCACATCCATGGAAGGCTGACAGAATCGAAGAAGAACACGCAATTCGTGCAAATCACGGTCTAAAGAACATGACCGAGATTTGGAAAGCAAAATCTGCTCTTCGCCGTATCCGTGGACAAGCGATGAAATTGATCGGTCGTGTTGACACCTCAGAAGGACACTACTCACGCGAGAAAGACGCTCTATTAGCATCCCTTAACCGCAAAGGATTGATTGCAAGCGATGCAATTCTGGACGACATATTGTCATTATCTGCTGAAGATATACTGAACCGTCGCTTACAAGCACAAGTTTACTACAAAGGATTGGCATGTTCAATGAAGCAAGCCCGCCAACTAGTAACCCACGGTCAAATTTGTATTGGAGATCAAAAGGTCACAATTCCATCATACCCAGTGACAAGGGATGACGAAGAATTGATTCGATACCATCCTCGTTCCAATCTAAACGATGAGAACCACGTAATCCGTCAAACTATCCTTGGAGTACGTGAATCTGCAGAATATGCAGAGGAAGAAGTAGACCCTGAATTTACACCAACCGAAGCAACTACTGTGAAAGAATCCGCAGAAGATGCACCTAAGGCTGAAGACACCGTTGAAGAAGGAGGTGACGAATGATGCGCAAGGCAATCATCAATATCTTCTCTAGTTACAACAATGTGCTAATGACCGCTACAGATCTAACGGGCGCTGAAACAATCGCAACCTGTTCTGGTGGTCAAGTAGTCAAATCCTCCAAAGATTCAGGTGGCCAATTCGCAGCAACTCGTGCTGCAGAAAGAATGGCTGACCAACTAAAGGAGAAAGAATTCACACAAGTTATTGTCAAGTACCGTGCACCTGGTGGCAACAAAGCCAACAACACAGGTCCTGGGGCACAAGCTGCAATTCGTGCTCTTACACGTGCAGGAGTAACAGTCACTCGAATCGAGGATGTAACTCCTATTGCACATGATGGTACAAAGAAGAAAGGCGGACGTCGTGGACGCCGTGTTTGATATTCTGAGGTGTTGAAAATGAAGGCGCAAGTAGTAGACGGTTGGCCCAAGGGTAACAAGATTCGAATTATTCTGTCAGATACAAACGCAGCTCAGGTTAACAGCCTTCGTCGTGCGATTCTAGCTGATGTTCCAAAGATGGCAATTACCAAAGTTAGGTTTGAACAAGGCGTAACACAGGACAACCAAGGAGAAGTAATTGAATCTGTAAATGTATTACCAGATGAAGTTTTAGCACATCGCCTTGCAATGGTGCCAGTACCAACATTCCTAGATGAATTCGTTTTCCCTGAAGCGGATCCAAATAACGAGAACCTTCCAGAAGACCAGTGGGGATCACCACTTTCACAGATAATTTACCATCTGTCAATCCGTGGACCTAACGCTGATTCTGAAGAACAATTCAAGACTGTTTATGCGGGAGATTTGAATGTACTCGGAGAAACAAAGTTGCAAATTGGTGAGGATCACAAGCGTATTCCTCTAACCATCCTATCTTCTGGACAATATCTTGAATTGTATGCATATGCAACTCTTGGTCGTGGAAGAGAACATGCAAAGTGGTGCCCAGCAGCAGCAGTAACATTCCAGCCTAGGCAGAAAGCTACACTTGCAAAGCCGAAGAAGGCAAACACCCTTTTCGATCTAGATTTAACTTCTAAATCTGGTCGTGCAATCAATTCTAAACTATTCAAGAACAAAGAGTGTACAGATGTAGACTCGGTATTAGATTTGGAAAGAGCACTTCACCAAGTTGGATACGGAACCGGTCGTGACGAAGCATTCGATAATGCAATCGTTATGGAAGATATCGATGGCGAATATGTCTTTTCTTTCGAATCAGACGGTTCACTTTCTCCAGAGGATGTATTCAATCAAGCATGTGATGAATTGGTTTCCCGCTTTGAGAAAATCGATGGCGAAATCGACACTGCTCTAGCTTGAATAAGTGTTCAACGCTCCAATAATGGAGAAGCATGATGACCTATATTGCACAGCGTGAGCAATATGAGTGAGTTAACTGTTCAAGTTGGAGGGCACGTAACCCTTCTCTTTTCTATTCACTCAAAATCCCTACTGGCTAGAAATCAAGGATCTAGGGGCGCAGGTTTTTGTCTAGAGGACGGAGTTGAAGCCACTGCCCGAATAATCGATGAAAAATCAGATCGAATTTCGGTCACTGCAATGGATGGAACTCCATTTGATGAAGGCAAGCAGTTGTATACTGATTTGTTAGATTCATTTCGAGAATTGTTCAAAGTTGATTCTGCGGTTGAAATTAATATTCAATTAGAGTTGCCTGTTTCACAAGGTTTTGGAATGTCAGCAGCAGGTTTGCTGGCAACAAGTCTTGCATTGGGAGAAATATTCAACCGTGGAGACGAAGGCCAATTAGCACGCTTAGCTCATAGAATCGAAAGAAAAATTTCGGGAGGACTGGGAGATATTCTTGGACTTTGGGCAGGAGGGTGCGAACTTCGAATAACTCCTGGAAGCCCACCATTCCCTGGGAAGGCCATTGGATTCGATGTAGGATGTCCGGCATTATTGGTTTGGGACCCTGAAGGCGGCAAGCATACTTCAAATTACATCGATGACCCAATATGGAAATCTAAGATTACCAAAGCTGGAGAAGCAGCAGTAGAGCGACTTAAGCAATATGAGTGGGACTTGACTATTTGGGATATGCTGTTGGATGAAGCCGATCAATTCGCATTAGATTCTGGACTGTTAGAAGAGGAAGGACGAGCAAATTTACTCAACCTCGTTCTCGAGAATTCAAACGATACAATGAGTTGCCATCTGTGTATGCTTGGGACATCTTTGATTGTAGTACCAAGGAAATTAGATGAAGAATTCGATTGTGAAGAACTCGCATCTCGATTGAGAAGTATTGGCCTAGGGGTCAGGGAAACTATTCTTCAGTAATCCGATTTAATGGACTCAAATCTAGTGGCCCACAATCTAAGAGAATCGTCCCCGGGATGTGTACATTTTCACAAAAGCCGTGCCTAAAGACCAATGCGCCTTGTCCCCATGAGTCAACATACCTTGTCGCTTGTTTGGAAATTTTCTTTCTCTGGAAATCCACATCGGCGCCATAGAAATGCTTAGCATCAATCCAAGCAACAGGCTCACCATTAATTTCAACGTGATCTAAGAATAACAAATCTGGAGTGTTGACAGGTCTTCCATGTTCTTTCATTTGTTGTTTTACCATCTCTTCTTGTCTGCGTAATCGGACACCCTGTCCCTCAAACCAATCCGCTAATATTTCTTCAAACAAATCGGCTCTTACATGAGTTTCAGATTGGTCGACATTACTCACCCTATCTGCAGCCTCAGCTGCTTCAAATTCATTTCTTTCCCGTTGTTTAAATTTAGATGGTGAGCGTAAAGTTTCCTTTATCCTAGATTTCGACCATCCCATTTCTTTCAATACAACTCTGAATACATTCATCGGAGGGAAATCAAATTTCTTTGACAAATCAACAATACCTAGGCCTTCGCGATATAGTCTGACTAGGGCCTTGCCTCTAGATTGTAATTTACCGTGCGAGTAGACGGTTTTTTGTTGAAGGAGAGCACTTCTAAGTGAAAGCGCTTGATCCAAGGTCATATTGTGGTCATCGACCATTCTACCAATTTCAGCAACTCTTTCATCAGATAGCCAACCGAATTCTCCTTTTCGCACAACCTTTGCTGCAAGTTCTGCTTCAGTTTTCAGAGTGACAGGATTGTTCGTCCACTCAAATGAAAAATGTCGAGGCTCCTCACAGTCTTCAGGTATTCCAATCGGTAATGGCGAAGCTGAAAATCTTCCTTTAGCAGAAACCTTTGCAGCAGCATCGAACTCAGCATGCCTTTCCAAGAGTGTTGTTCTAGAAGGGCCACCATGGCGCTTTGGTTTTTTTCGAGACTTCCCGCTTCGGCGTTTGTGAGTTCGCTTTCTCTCATCCGCCATATCGTTGGCTGTTCGCCCCGCTCCATAGATACACCGGCTATTCGATGTTGGATAAATCGGTAATGAATTGCTCAGTTTGCTTCTTCATGAATGCGTTTATTTGTTTAGAAAAGATTGAGATAATTTTTGATACCTCGCAGCTCATATGAACTTCAACCCCACCCTCGTCTTGGTAAAGGAAAGTAATTGATATTTGCAAATGTTTCAGACCTCTTCCAATCGGTCTTTCGTTACGACTTTGCCCCTCGCCCAATAATTCAATCTCACAAAACCCATCTCCTTCACGAATAGTTTTGACTAACCATTTTGTCTCGATTAGTCCCCCCTTTATCATTTGAAAAATTGCTAAATGGTCGCCTTCATCAATAGTTTCAGGATTTGTTGCTAGCAGACTTTTTGCACTACTATTCCATTCAGGCCATTTGCTAGGGTTTCTGAATAATGCAAGAGACCTTTTCACTTGTTCAGCGGGCATTCTTTTCCGATCTGTATGAGTGAATACCTTGCCCATGACTTCGCCAATTAGTGATGTGGCATTGTTATTACGGACATTATTGCCATCATTTCAAGTGAGAGATGGTGATGGGACTACATGCGTCGCCTTCTTGCATTGGCACTTGTGTTATTGATGATAGTTCCTTTTGTTTCAGCAGAAGGAGAATCCAATGGCCCGTTAGGATGGGCTCAATCAGCAGGAGGATTTAGTGATGAATATCTTGCAGGGCATGTAGTATTGGATGACAATAGAGTGGTAGTCGCCGGTTCATTCACATCCGCAGCACAATTCGGCGAAGACGGAATTGAAGCAGAAGGAATGTTGGGTGATACCGATATGTTCATCGCAATAATGAATTCCTCAGGCAATTGGACTTCAGCTTCTGGATTCGGTAGTTCTAATGGTGCAGATGGAATTGATGCTATCACTTTACATTCATCTGGCGACCTCATTATTGTAGGGCATTTTTGTCTAGGCACGGCAGGTCAACCTTGTGAGATGAATTTTACGAATTCGTTTTTCCTTAACAAAAGTGATGATGGCGGCGAAGGCGATGCCTTTGTTGGTAGATTTGCATTAGCAGGGAACACAATTTCCCCAATTTGGATACGGACAGTTTCCAATATTAACGATCTATCAGGATTTGATGTAGAGGTTAGTCCAAATGGCGGAATAACTGCTGGAATATTCCATAAAGGGTTCCTAGAGATAGGAGATGAAATAATGCCTGGTTCTGAAGGAACAAGCATTGCAATATTGCATTATGATGAAAATGGAGGATTACTTTGGACAAATGGAGTATCAAGCCAAGAAGGAATAGAATCCTTTGGAGGTATGTGCTATTCCTCAGATGGTTATCTTCACATTACAGGCACATACATCGGCTCGGTTATGTTTGTTGAGCGACACTTTGCAGAAGGTGAGGCTGACATATTTGCAGCACAATTGGATGGAGATGGAAATTTCACATGGACTGCTTTCGCAGGAGGAGAGGGTGAAGATTGGGCTAATGATTGCGCAATCGATAGCACGGGTATGATGCACATTGTCGGCCAAATCGAAGATACCGCAGATTTTGGTTTCCTTAATGTCACTTCTAATGGTTGGAGAGATATGTTCCACGCCTCAATAGATTCCAATGGTGCTTGGAATGATGTCATTAATGCCGGAGGTGGTGGTTGGGAAAATCTAGAATCTCTAGTTATTGATTCTAAGGATAATCTAATTGTCACAGGTACATACACTTCGACCTTTACATTAGGAATAGATGAGTTGACTGATAGAGATTCAAATGGTGATAAGAGAGATGTATTCGTTGCACAAATAGATAATTCCAATCAATGGGTTTGGGCCGTATCTACAGGGGGTTCAGGAGATGATGTTGCACGTTCAATTCAATTCGGAGAAGACGAATCTCCAATAATTGGTTTAATTTTCCAAAACACTGCTCAAATGGGTAATTTCTCAATTTCTTCAGCAGGAGATAATGATATCGGGCTTTGGCATTATGCTAGAGACCATGATTCTGATGGACTTACNGATGGTTCAGATAATTGCCCAAGAATTGCAAANCCCGACCAAATAGATACTGATGGAGATTTGTATGGGGACCCATGTGATGATGATGANGATGGTGACTCAATTGGCGATCCATCTGATGCTTGTCATAATGGCGAAACCGGATGGATCTCAGCTCCAAATACAGACCATGACGGAGATGGATGCCGCGACGAATCAGAAGATTTAGATGATGACAATGACGGAATATTTGACAACTATGACGATTGCCAAAAAGGGCCATTAGGCTGGATTTCTACATTAGAAAATGATGAAGATCAAAACGGCTGCGAAGATGTAGATACAGATGGAGACGGATATGTTGACCAATTGGACAAGTGCCCTGGATTAAGTGATGATCAAGCAGATTTAGACGGTGATGGGATCGGAGATGCTTGTGAAACCGATACTGACGGCGATGGAATCGATGACGAATTTGACAATTGTCCAAGAGACAACTTTGATTGGGAAAGTGAACATGATAGTGATTACGACCAAGACGGTTGTATTGATGACACCTGGGATGCAGATGATGATTCAGATGGCGTCTTAGATTTATCAGACGTTTGTCCAAAGGGTGCAATAAATTGGAATGCCTCATTTGACCATGACACCGATGGTTGTCATGATGAAGAAGAAGATACTGATGACGACAACGATGGCTATGAAGATAGTATTGATAATTGCCCACGAGGAATTGTTGGACCGCAAGGAAGCCATTCTGATTTGGACCAAGATGGTTGTATTGATTCTACTGAAGATGACGACGATGACAACGATGGCGTTTTGGATTCTTTAGACCAATGTAGGTACACGCCTGCAGGAATGGATGTTGATGCAGACGGGTGTTCTGGTGTTCAATTAGATGATGATGGAGATGGTGTTCATAATTTGAATGATTTATGCCCAGCAACACCTCCAGGCGACAAGGTTTCATCTACCGGCTGTACTATGAAAACTCAAGATGAAGGAAAGGCGAGTGTTGATGAAGATTCACCATCATCGTCCTTGACTTGGATATTATTTGTCGTAGCAGGAATATTAGTCATTATTGCTTTGATTGTTACTTTCAAACCACAAGAACCACTACCGCCTAAACCAGTACCAAAGGTCGACAATATAGCTTCAACTGTAAACAATGGAGGGGAACAAGGGGATGGCGGCACTACTTCTGCCGACGTCATCAATTCCAGCCTCGACATCGATACTGGCCAAGCCGAGGTCGCTACAGATGAAAGTGGAAGCAGCACTGAGGATAGCGCCCTCGTTGAGTGAACCACAAATCATGGCCTTCTCTTCATCAGACCATTTGAAAATTTGTGGAAGCATCCTCTTACCCCAGAATCCCATTATTTCACCACGCCTTTCACCTTGAGCGAAGGGCAGATTTGCTAATACGCCAGCAAATGATTTTACATTCTGACCAGATTCAATATGAGATATCGCTGCCTGTGCAAGTTGTCTTTTCCATGGCCTAGATATGTGAATAACAGCAGTTTCTGGGTTGCCCCCAATATGCTTAGTTGCAACCTTAGCAACCTTTCTTGCTTGTTCCAAAAAGGCCCGCAAATAAGTTTCAGATTCAAGGGCAGACAATTCATCCGAATTAAGCGCCTCAGGAATTTTGAAAACTCTACTAGCAACCAAGTCGCTATTGCCCAACATCTTCCACCAGTCTTCGGCGATATGAGGGGTTGCAACAGATATCATATGGGTCCATGTTTCTAGAACTTCTCTTCCGATTACTGGATTTTCACCACCGCGTCTACGGTACCAATTGATGTCTTTAACCAAGTCAAAATGACTCGCATCAACCGCACCTCGAAGGTCATAGCAATCCATTGCTTCTTGCCATTGAATACACCTTTGTTTTAGACGCGCCTTCATCCACAAGTCAATACTACTGGGGCCTCCTTTCCAGGCTAGAATGTTAGATGGCATACTGAATAGTTGTACCATTTGACGATAATTTGCTTCTAATGCAGAATCAGACCAATCCATTCCTGCAGTAGGATTTGCAGCGAATAGAATGAACAGTCTAACGGTATCTGCGCCATATTTTTCAATCATTTCTTCAGGAGAAACCGTGTTTCCAAGACTCTTGCTCATCTTTGCGCTTCTCTCACTTAACTGAGAATTACAATGCGGACAATTCATTCCAGAGAATTCTACGTTGAGTGTAATTGCACATGAATCACACCAAGGAGCTGACTTATTCACCATTCCTTGGCACAGTAATTCATTGAAGGGCTCGTCAATATCATGCAATCCAATATCGCGTAGAGCCTTAGTCCAGAACCTAGCATAGATTAGATGCATTTGGGCGTGCTCGATACCGCCACAATAGAAATCAACATTCATCCAATGATTCGCAACATCTGGATTGAAGCAGATTTCGTTCTGCATCGAATCTGTATATCTTAGGAAATACCACGAAGAATCAACGAATGTATCCATTGTATCAGTTTCACGCTTTGCAGGGTTTCCACATTGCGGACAGTCTACATTACAGAATGAATCACTTGTTTCAAGAGGGTTTCCTTTGCCATCGAATACGACATCTCTGGGTAATTCCACCGGTAGTTGATCTTCAGGTACCGGCACAACTCCACAAGAATTACAATGAATAATTGGAATAGGAGTTCCCCAATACCGCTGTCTACTAATCAACCAAGGCCTAATCTTCCAATTTACAGTTCCTTGACCCATGCCTTTTGACTCTAGAGCATCACATACTGCAGATTTAGCCTCATCACCATACAGCCCGTCAAATCCATCGACTCCTGAATTAACCATCCAACCCAAATCACATTCAGCGGATTCTAGTTCATCTTCTGGACTATTATCCTCTGACATAATCAATACACGTTTGATTGGGATATCGTACTTTTTTGCGAATTCGAAGTCTCTTTCATCATGTCCTGGAACGGCCATTACCGCGCCGGTTCCATATGATGCAATTACAAAGTTACCTACCCAAATAGGGACCCTTTCTCCAGTCAAAGGATGGATGGCGAATGAACCTGTAGGAACGCCCTTTTTCTTACCCATGTTTTTGATACGATCAAACTCACTCATCGCAACAACTTCATCATGAAGCGCTTTCCAATCGCTTTCAAATTCGGTTCCAGTAACCAACTCCTTTGCGAGTTCATGTTCGGGAGCCAATGTTAGGAATGTAGCTCCGAACAAAGTATCAGGCCGAGTAGTAAATACTCTGATATTTTCTTCTCGTCCTTCTAAACCGAATTCAATTTCTGCTCCTTCAGAGCGTCCAATCCAATCTTGTTGTAGAGCCTTAACATTCTCTGGGAAACTGATGGTTTCTAATCCATCGAGCAATTCTTGAGCATACTTGGTGATGTCAAGGAACCATTGACTCATTTCCTTTTGGATTACAGGTCCATTACATCTCCAACAGCGACCTGCTTTGACCTGCTCATTTGCTAATACGGTATTGCATGCATTACACCAATTAACGGGCGCAAATTGCTGATATGCTAAACCATTTTCAAGGAATTTAAGGAAAAACCACTGATTCCAACGATAATATTGAGGATCATGACTTTTCAACAATCTCCTCCAATCATAAGAAAAACCCATTCGTTTGATTTGTTGAGTGATAGAAGCCATGTTTCTTTCAGTAATATCGTGTGGGTGACCGCCTTCTGCGATCGCTGCGTTTTCTGCAGGCATCCCAAAGGAATCGAATCCCATCGGGTATAGAACATCATAGCCCATTAGTCGCTTGTATCGGGCCACTGCATCGCCAATTGAATAATTTCTCACATGCCCCATATGCATTTTACCAGACGGGTATGGGTACATTTCTAGACAATAAAATACTGGATTTCCTGCCTTGAATTCAGCATTGAAAATCTTAGAATCATCCCATGCTTTTTGCCAGGATTCCTCAGTCTTTTGTGGAACATATTCCGACATGAAAACCCCTCTTCGCCCCTACGGGGCGAGTTGTCGAGCAATACAATGGCCTTGAATCCATCTGCTAAATCACACTTCAGTAGTGTCGAGAAGGAAGACAGCCTCTCTAGTCAAGCAGTATCGGTTTCGAACGCCACTCTTCTGTTTTTCAACCAATCCAAACTTCTGCAGAGTTCTTAGATGGTGACTGACGAGTTGTTGGGAGCGATCTAAGCGATGTGCTAATTCAGCCTGAGTAGGGAATTTATTCATTTGGCCATCATCATCCAGTAGTCGCAAAATCTTGCCTTGCAAACTATTTGGGTCAGGAGATAGCGGAGGGAGGGGCAAATCTTCTTCCAAAATACCAGGGTGTAAATTTGAGGTGTATGGGTAGAACCTAACCAAGCGCCCATCAGGCCTTCTCCAAATACGGTCTTCATCTTCCAAAATTTTCAGATGGTGGGTGATTTGTCCATTCGACATTTCAAGCGCAGCCATTAGAGCTCTGAAGTGACAACCTGGATTTGCTGTTAAGTAGCCCATTAATCGACCCCTTTGGTATCTTCCGTCACTGGTCTCACTGGTTCGTCCAATAAGGCCTAGAAGCCACAAACCAGCACTTGTAGTTGGGATTCTCCAAGATTCATTTGTAGCGATTAAAGCAACGAGAAGAGAAAGGATTCCACTGCTAGCCACAACAACTCCAACCGAGATTACGATTGGGCTTATCTCATCCTCTTCAGAGTCAACCCCTGCAGCTGCAGGCTCTTCTTCTTCCTCTACCTGAGTAGTTTGAATTATTTCTTGAGAATATACTTCCTCAATGATTACAGCGGTTGCTGCGAATTCAGAACATTCTGGAGCAGCCTCAGATTCGTAAACCAGGTATTGTCCAGTAGCACCAACTTCAGGCGACCACGATGATAATTCAGGTGCGCCTGCTAATGTAACAACCCCCTCATCAGGAGAGTTCAGTAACCAACAGGTCCCCAAATCATTAGTAATGATATTCCAAGTACCCTCAACCACTCTAGTTGGCATTACAATCTCTTCTTCGACATCATCATTTTCGATAATTTCTTCATCAGCGATAGGCCAATCAAATGCAAGAGTTGATTGAATTTGAGGAGCGGTGCTTGTTTCGAAGTAAAGCGAATACTCACCCTCTTCTAAGCCATCCATGTCAAATTCAAATGATTCAAGAGACATTTCAGTTACTTGCATTGAAATGATTTGGTTGTTATTACATTCCGAGAGGTAATCTTCAACTTCTCCGGATGGACCGTATAGTGTGGTTTTCAATCCACAAATAGTCGACCAAGTAATCTCGCGCTTTTCATCACTAGTGATACTAGGAGTTACCGAAAGTGTATCTTTACCAGATACAACCGCTCCTATCTCCAGATTTACATCTTCGCAATATGTATCACGATCTCTGGTCAATGTGATAGTATCTGTTGAATATAAATCGTGCTCAGGGATTTCCATTACAACTAACAATTCCCCCGGGGCAATGTGGCACCCTTCCATGTTGATGAATGACCAATCAGGCTGCGCATAACTTCTATCACTGCCAGGGGTGAGTAAGTTTTGAACTTCTAGTTCTGAGCATTCCTTCACCGCTCTAGAATCTAAAACTACGTCCCCAGATGAATCTATGATCCAAACTTCACCTCTACAAGAATCAGAAAACTCGAGTGAAACATCTTGAGTTCCGCTATTTTGAATAATAATTTCAGAATCAAAACTTTCCATTTCGCCGAATTCATCATCGCCTTCTAGGGCTAAACTTACGGCAAGTGATCCTAGGTCTCCCGAGTTCACACCTTCGTCTTCATCTGCTACAGCTTCTAGCATGACAGTTTGCGATAGTACATTATCTCCTAGAGATACAGTGAATGTATTTTCACCAAAACTAAGCATATATGGAATCTGAGCGATAGTTACAACTTCATGCCCTGATAGAAGACTTGGGCCACATGGACTAAATAATTCAGAATTGATTGCAAGTCTGCAATCTCCAAAGTCTAAATCCATTTGTTCACTCAATGAATTATGAAGTCTGATCGAAAGAATACTCGGAGATGATTCTGCATGTACGCCATCTCTAGCGGTAGCAATAACTTCCATTTCCAAGCCCAGAGGGGCAGTTATTGGTGTTTGAACATGAACATTTACAGTTGATGATAATTCTTCACCAGCTAAGAAATATTCGAGAATATAGTCTCCCGATGGAACAAGTTCACCATTCGAATCAGTAAGGTCCCACGATAGAGTATTCAAGTCGGTTGAAGAGAATGCATCAAGATCTAATCCTCTGCTTTGTCCTAGACAATTTTCGCTTCCATCAACAATTAAGGAATCCATATTCCATACGTTGAGAACTTGGTCACAAGATGGGTCAACAATGATACTAGCAGCATCGCCATCATTTGTCAAGACGGCTGAAATCTCAATAATTTCTCCTGAAGCATACCATCCTTTGTCTGGAGCCTCTACGAGGCTCGCCTCCAAACTGACATTTGTATTGTCAGCAAGGGCACTGGGAGCCATCGCAACCAGTAGGCCGGCTAGTAACACTGCCAGCATGCGCTCTCTGCCCATGGTTTACCATGGGCGTCATCCCTTAGAAGTGATGCGGTTCATGCTATTGGTGAGCGCAGATGGCGGAATGCATACTCGAGACTGAAAAAATGCTTGTTTTTCAGGCACAGTTAGGCGATTGGGATAATCTCAATCATTTGCTTGTCTGTAAAAAAACCGGCAAAGCAGCGATAATCGACCCTTTCTTCTCAGATTATTGGCTAAACGTGTGTTCACAGAATGATTGGCAGTTAGAGCAGGTCTGGCTAACACACTCGCATTGGGACCATGCAAAAGGAGTCGATGGTTTGCAAGATAAGCAGGTTTGGGTTCATTCAAACGAATCCCTTAGAGGTTGGAGCGGACCTTCAAATCAAGAATGGACAAATCCTCCTAACTCCTCAGTAATTCAGAAAATTGGATCTTTAGTCGTGCAAGCACATTGTACTCCCGGTCACACCCCTGGTCATATGACATTCATCGGTGAAGGCGTAGTCATCAGCGGCGATTGTATGTTTTTAGGACGCTGTGGAAGAACTGATTTATTTGGCGGAGATGTTATCGCTCAGAGGTCTTCACTCCAGTATTTGCGAACGATTCTTTCTAAGTTGCCAAGCGATTGGTTGGTTTTACCCGGTCATCAGTATCAACTTTCTAATGGCTCGAATCCTACTTATATCACGGTTGAAGAGTTACTTTCTACCAACGAAGCCCTAATGGCTTTGGATGATGATTCGAAATGGAATGCTCTAGATTTTCTTTCCTTCGATGACAATTTAGCAGAAAAAGCTCGTAGAGAGAAGGCTAAAGCCCAGCGAGATTAATCCACATCATCTAGACTGAACATTGTTGGAATCGAAGCTTGTTCTGCCTGTTCTTGTTGCATTTGGTGCTGTTGCCACTGTGGCACTTCAGCAGGTGGAGTCCATCCCAGTTCGATTGCTTTGGCGGTATCGCCCTGGGTTACATAGTAGTCAATCCATTCTTGCTTTCTCGCCTCTTCCTCTTGGAACATTGCTGAAACTTTCATATCTTCAGCTTGGTTGTAAGCAGCCTTTCTTCTTCCTGCTTGCTTAGCAACCATTGCAACCGAAATAACAGCTAGTAGGAATACAAGTAAGCCGAGCAGTATCATTACATTCCCGTCGATAGAAAATCCATCATCCCCAGATCCAGCAACGAAATCAGCGTCAAATTTGTTTGGAACTCCATCATCATCGTGATCATCAAACGATGCACAAGAAACCTGTCCTCTAATCCCTTCACTTTTCGTATCATCATAAGGGCAAGGGTCTGTTTGGTCAGACACTCCATCTTTGTCACTATCGGGGCAACCGAAATAATCTATAGTCGATTCACCGTACAATTTTGGACAGAAATCAGGTTGCCAAGAGCCTACTTTATTGTTGTCTCCATAACTATCACCGTCGGTATCAGCCCATTGCGTTGCACGGATTGGGAAAGCATCAGGAAGCCTTCCTGTGCTGTTATCTCCAAATCCATCACCATCGGTATCCCACCATTGACTTGGGTCTGTAGGGAATGCGTCCCCCCATTGGTCCCTTATTGTGATTAGATTATTTCGATCTAGATCATCAGCAATAGTTGTGTTAACCCAGCCATAGTTATCTCCAAATCCATCTAGGTCTGTATCCTCCCATTGCAAAATATCATCGGGTAAATCATCTTCTGTATTTGCATACAAATCACCATCATCATCAGGACAACCCAACAATCCAGTCATGTTACTGGTGCCGTATTCATCTGGACAATCATCACCATTAGGTACGGCTTGGTTGTCACCAAACCCATCCCCGTCTCTATCGCTTTGTTGGTAGAAATCATCTTTGAAAATACCATCGGGGCCATCCAGAGGATCTACTACTCCATCACCGTCGGTGTCAGGACAACCTCTTACTGCAGGAATTGTTGATTGACCCCATGTTTCCCTGCATTGGTCGCCATTATTGCCTTCAGGATTATCTCCAAACCCGTCATTATCAAAATCACTCCATTGCGTTTTGTCATTAGGGAATAAATCACCGTTAGGTTGGACTGGACGGTCACCCCACCCATCTCCATCTGAATCGGCCCATTGGCTAGAATCATCAGGGAATGCATCAGGATTATTTCCTAACGGATTATCTCCGTAATTATCTCCATCTCTATCCTCCCATTGAGTTCTATCTTGGGGGAACGGATCGCCAGCATTGGACCATCCATCGCCATCGGCATCTGGGCAACCTACTCTATCAAGAGACGATGTCCCATACTCTCCAGGGCACTCGTCGGGATCGTTGCCAGACGTGTTGTCTCCAAAGTTATCGCCGTCACTGTCTCTCCATTGCGTGGGGTCGTCAGGGAATGCATCCGCATCTCCTAGAGGGTGAGCTAGCCAATTCGGGGTAGGATTTGACCACTTATCGCCATCACTGTCTAAACATCCAACTCTATCTTCAGTAGAATTCCCCCATTGATATGGGCATCCATCTGATAGAGGAGTATTCGGCTCATCACCAATCCAGTCTCCATCACTATCAGCCCATTGGTATCGGAATAGAGGGAATTTGTCAACCTGTGTTGCATTGGATAAGTAATCACCAGGCCAACTCTCATCTATGTCTGGCGTTGACAAGTCATTTACTGGCCGTTTTGCAGTCCATGAGGCATTGTCGTAATTATCACCCCAGCCATCAGCATCGGTATCATTCCATTGAGTTGGATTCATTGGGAATGCATCGCCAGTCTGATCATAGCGCAATTCAGTGAATTCGTGTACCTGGTAATGGATGCCAGGATAATTGTTATCGCCGATTCCATCATTATCGGAATCAACCCATTGTGTATCATCATTTTCGAACGCATCTCCTTCGTTAGAGTAACCGTCGCTATCTCCATCAGGGCATCCAAATCTATCTTGGTAACTAGTTCCATAGGTGTTAGGACAAGCATCCCCCTGATAAGCAGGAAGAGGATTATCTCCGTATCCATCATTATCAGTATCATTCCATTGAGTAGGCTCATCCGGGAAATCGTCACTTCTACCATCGCCTTGGTCCGTGGTGTTCCATCCATCATTGTCAGGGCCTAAATCAGCGAACCAGATGTAAAATCCTTCATCATCCTCTGTGAATGCTTGTGCGATTCTTGAACCATCAGGGTCCCAAGAAATACCACGCGTTATTCCACAATTATTGGGCCAACCATTACAACTACCCGGTCTTGGCTGAGCTAGAGTATCGATTACATTCCAATTATCGACATCAACGACTCTTATTTTTGCGCCATCGGCCTCGTAAGAAGAACCAGCAAATGCAACTTGTTTACTATCTGGTGAAAATTCGGTGGCATAACACGAAGTGCTATGGTCCCAATTTTTGGCTGCGGTTGACAAACTACCGGTGCTGTATAGAATACCGGTGTAATAGATGCGAAGTTTAGCGACTCCATTATCATAACCTTCACAGACAGAAATTTTTGTTCCATCTGGGGACCATGCAACATCATTCACTGTACTCGCAGGCTCAGAAACTTCATCGACCATTGTCCAATTATCGGTTTCAACAATGTAAAATTCACCATTTCCTCCAGCAACAAGGTGGGTATCACTCGGTGAGAATGCAACGCTGTAAAACCTATCTTCCCCGGAAGGATTAGCATTGTTGATTACACTACCATCAGCGGTGTTGATGACACGAACTACACCATTTGTTCCTCCATTGCCTGAACGCCCAATTGCAATAGCAAGCATACTACCGTCATGTGAAAAGGCCAAATCATTGACTTGGTCTCCTCCGCCTACATCTGCTGATATATCGCCATGAACACTGCTTAGATTATTTTGCCAATACATTTTGACAATATCTTGTTCTTCGGTTGACACGGCAATATAGGCTCCATCGCCGGACCAAGCAACATCATGTGCATCATCTGTAAATGCTTGTACAGAACGTAAAATTATACCAGTGCTGGAGTTACGAACTCTGACATATCCATTTTCATCAGAGCTAACAACAAATTCACCATCGGGGGAATGGTCGACATCCCAATACTCGAAGTTAGATGGCATTGCAATATCTTTGGCAAAACTAGGGTTGGTAGATGTCCATCCATCATTGAAATCAGAAGTTCCATCACCGTCTCTATCGGGGCACCCGTCTCTATCGGTGGTTGAATTACCCGCTGCAAATGGACAATTATCTGTGGAGTCATCAACCCCATCTCCGTCACCATCGGCTCCAGATACTAGTGAAACACAACCCATAGTCAACATGAGAAATATTAGAAATATCGCACGTCGAGGGGCGCTCGCCATAAGTCTCGGTTACATTCCTTACAAAAGGCTTTACGGTACAGTTGTGCAATAATGAAATGGCCAAACTAGGGGAATTGTTGAATGTTATGCCCCAATAG
>NZFU01000055.1 GCA_002689345.1 Methanobacteriota archaeon
TCAGTCATGGATACTCCAGACTTCTTCATGTAAGGGATTGTAATACCCCAGTTGTGGTATGCTGAACCAAATGCTACAGTTCCATCCATTACACTAACTTGCCATTTCTTTTCCATTCCTTCTGGAGCGAATGAGTGAATTAATTTGTTTACTTTCTTGATAGTTTCCTCAAACCTCTTCAACATGTCTTCAGGTGTTACCTTCAATTCGTTGATTAGTCGGTCTACCTTGTTGATGAAAAGTACTGGCTTAACCTTCTCTTTCAAAGCCTGCCTAACAACAGTCTCAGTCTGAGGCATTGGGCCTTCAACAGCACATGCTAGAATGAAACATCCGTCGACCGCACGCATAGCACGGGTAACGTCTCCACCGAAGTCTACGTGACCTGGTGTGTCGATTAAGTTGATCAGGTAATCAGTATCATCTACTGCGTGAACCATAGATGCAGAAGCAGCGTTGATTGTAATTCCACGAGCACTCTCTTGTTGATCGAAATCAAGAACACGGCTCTTACCAGCAAGGTCTTCGCTCATCATTCCTGCACCTGCAATCAGGTTGTCAGAAAGTGTAGTTTTTCCGTGGTCGATGTGAGCCGCAATGCACAGGTTACGAATCTGTGGTAGAATGTGCATTACTTCTGTTGCCTTCTTGATGTTGTCTTCTTTACGGCCCATGGTGAATCACCTGACTCTCGTCTGTCATCGCCACCTTGAAGGGGTTTATCAAATCGACTACGAAACAATGTCGGCAAACGTTGTGCTGTGGGCCGTTAAACGGCTTGAATAAATGATCGGTAACGAGCATCCATTTCTATGAACATCTGCTTCAAATCATTTTTGATTTGATTGTATCTTTCCTTCATATCAGATATTTTTTGCCTAACCAGTGCCTTTGAGGATTCAATTGTATTTTTCAGTTCTTCCTTAGCCTTTTGAATATCATAAAGACATGAGCGCATTGAATCTCTATATTTTTCTAATCTGCTTTCGAAGTCATCCACCACGATTTCTTTAGAGGTTAACTTAGCTGCAGATTTCTTAAATTTCATATCAAGTTTAGCAACCTCAATAGAATGATTAGGTGTAGATTTCAAGTTATTATTTAGGCCAAATATTTTGAAAACTCTAATCCACCATTTACTAGGGTCAACATGATACCATTTGTGCCCATTTCGATAATCTGCTTGGAAGGTGTGGTGGAAATTGTGGTATCCTTCACCAAAAGTAAAGAAGGCCAACCAAAAGGAATCTTTACTCGAATTATCTTCAGAATACGGTTGTGTTCCCCAAATATGGGCTGCACTATTGATTAAGAATGTGCCATGGTGAACAAATACGGTTCTAACAAATCCTCCCCATATAAGGCATCCAATTGCTGTAGCAATACCACCGGCTAGATATCCAATTGCCATAGGAAGGATAATTCCTGATAATGCTCCAATCAGGAATATATTTCTGTGCTGCCAACTGATGATTTTACTCGCCTGCAAGTCCTTGACATTAGAAAAATCATTAGCAAATTTATGCTCTTCAACTAGCACCCATCCAATGTGTGAGTACCAGAACCCTCGTGATGCAGAATAGGGGTCATTCTCAGAATCTGTCATTTTGTGATGATTGCGATGGTCAGAACACCATTCTATAATCGAGTTTTGAAATGAACCGGCTCCAAATATCGAGTAAAATAGAACCAGTGGCCATGAGGCATCATGTGAACGATGAGAGAATAATCGATGATATCCAACTGTAATTGAGAGCCCACATGCAAAATACAGTGTTGTGAAAACTATAGCTTCAGTCCAACCTGGTGCGCCAAAATAAATCCAATGGAAAACCGCCCCTAATACAGCAATTATTGGTGTGCCTAGCAGGAATATAGTATTCAGCCAGTTTACTCTAGTAGGGGAAACATGCTCTGACATAGGCGTCTCGCAAAGACTAACCCTATTGACTATTGGGGTTACATTCTCACGCTATGCGTACAGTTTGTGACTTAGTATCAGCGAGCGCTGGATGCGATACGCTGAACTTCTTCTTTCTTTGAAACAGCGAATGAAGTGACATCACCATTGCTAGCCTTTGTCAATTCATTGATGATACACTGTGTAAGAGTTCTCTTGGACTTGGAAGTTCCTTGTTGTGCACCCTTAGCTAAGTTTGCTAGAGCAACATCGAGTCGGCGTGATGGAGAACTGTCGACAGCCTTTGGCTGTGATACTGCACCGAATTTGATTCTAGTGATCTCCTCCATAGGTGCTGCATGGCAAATAGCATCAACGAATGCTTGAAGAGGATTGTTTCCACTTCTTTCAGCAATTGAGTCCAAAGCAGCCTCAAACGCTTTCAAAGCACCTTGCTTCTTACCAGTGTATTTTCCAGTTCGCATCAATTTGTTTGTAAAACGCTCGACGACGGAAAGGCGTGCCTTACCGAACCAAGCATTGGCGTGACGTCCACCTGTGTGTGGAACGCCGACGGTTGAGAGATTGATGTAAGGAGCAAGTCCAGGGTCTCTGCATACAATTTCAGCAGCATCATACTTACCGAATACTAGAGTTCCAATTCCTGCAATAGGCTTGACCTCTTCAGGAGTAACTTCCTCTTCTTCTTGTGTTTCGACTTCTTCACTCATCTCAATCACTCCGAATCACCGAATTGGCTTCTCCTTGCGTCCACGTACCATCTCATCTAGTGAGACGCCGTTGACTTGGATAACCTTGTAGCGGACTCCAGGAATATCTCCGTATGAACGACCCATGCGTCCACCGATACCTTCGACCATAACTTCATCGTGTTCATCGATGAAGTTGATCGCACCATCTCCTGGTGCGAATGCTGTGAGTTTGTTTCCATTCTTAATCAATGAAATCTTAACAGCCTTACGAATTCCAGAGTTTGGCTGCTTTGCTTCGATACCGACTTTTTCGATAACGATACCCTTTGCTTGAGTGGAACCTGCAAGGGGGTCATGCTTAGCTCTAGACTTTAGCATACGCTTCTTGTATCTGCGGTCAGACCACCTAAACTTTTGGCGGTCCTTTGCCATCTTGGTTCCTGCGAATAATCCACGACCCATGTCATAACACTCCAGAGAAGCAACTTGCCGACCTACCTCCCCTATTTCATGGTGCCGATGGAAACACTTTGGTCAAACGATGGACGCATCGACTAAAGTACAGTGCCAATGTTCATGGTTATAGTCCTACACCAAGGGGTTGATGGCATTCCGTGATTTGTTGGGTGCAGCCACCATGGTTGATGAGCCAATCAGTGTACTGCATGGTATTTTCGATAAGTCAAAGTCTACGGGTCATGACCTACTTGTCTTTGAAAATTTGATTGAGGCTCCAGGTCACAGAGTTGCTGTAAATCTACTAACAAGAGCCAGACTTTGTTCAGCATTATCCATTGCGCCAGAGGAATTTATTGACCTACTGGGATGGGGGATGAGCAACCCTGGAATTCCAAAAATTGTTGAAAATGGTCCTGTTCTGGAATGTACCCAAGAAAGTCCAGATTTGACAAAATTACCAATTCCTCATCACTGGCGAGAAGACCGTGGCAGATACATGTCATCAAGTGTAATTATCGCAGAATATGGCGGGATTCGAAACATGTCATTTCACAGACAACTGTTACGTGATGAAAACCATTTAGTTGCAAGAATTGTACCTAGGCATTTGCACACTATGACCGGTGAGGCTAGAGCGGTTGGTGAAGAGGTAAAGATTGCCGTAATCAATGCGCCAGACCCAGTTGTGCTGCTCGCTGCAGCAATGTCTTTCGACTCAAATATAGATGAGTTAACAATCGCTTCTGCATTGCATGAAAAGGTGTATGGCAAGCCACTTGAATTGGTCGCCCTGCCCAATGGAATTCAAGTTCCAGCACATGCTGAATATGCTATGTGGGGAAGAATAACTACAGATAATGATGATGAAGGACCGTATGTCGACATTACAGGCACAGTCGACGATGTTCGCCAAGAACCTGTCATCGAGATCGATGGTATAACTCATCGAACTAACCCTGTTTTCCATGCTCTAATTCCTGCAGAAGCAGAACACAAAACTCTGATGGGATTGCCTAGAGCTCCGACCATTAAATCTGCAGTGAATGAAGTCTGCGAATGTTTGGATGTCCACATGACCGAGGGTGGAGGAGGGTGGCTTGCTGCTGTTGTCAAAATCAAAGTTAACAATGAAGGCGATGGTCTGAAAGCAATTCAAGCAGCATTGGATGGTCATCGTTCTATGAAAATGGTGACAATTGTTGATGCAGATATCGATATCACCGATCCAGTTCGTGTAGAATGGGCAATGATGACAAGATGGCAACCTGATAAGGATACAATTATTCTATCTAATCAAAAGGGCTCAAGCCTTGATCCATCACGTTTAGAAGACGGTAAAACAGCAAAGATTGGGATTGACGCAACCATTCCATGGGGTTATGAGCAATCTGGTTTCATGTCGGTTCAGTGAGTTGATTGCAGATGGATAGTGCTTCGGTTCTCCAGCACCCTCGACGCAACTTAGGGAGTAGACACCGCTCACAGGCTGATAGATTCGTTAAGTTAGCCAAAAAAGATACTTCAAGAGAGGAAGAAAATCTTGCATGGGCTGAACAAAATGCTCAGCAAGCCGTATTATATGATTTTACAGATGAAAGAAATTGGCGTTGCCTTGCAGAGATCAAGCATATGCGGGGCGATGGCGAGGGGCTAGCATTAGTGTTGGAAGATTTATTTGTGGTCCTGGGGAGAGATCCCAATCAATTAGGGCAACTAAAAAACATCGACCATCTCGATGTTGGCTTAGAATTACTCGAAGCAGCATTCATCACTGATTCTCTAGAGCCAGAAAAATGGTTTGATGCGCTAGATTCTGACGGTCTAATCAATTTCGCAAGTCGGTGTCAAGGTCTAGATTTTACCGACCAACGCTCCAACATAATCTACGGACGCCGTCTTGAAAGAATACGTAGCGCTGGACATGAAGATATGTTCATCGATTTAGTCCATCATCTATTGGCTCACCGACCAGCTAATCATGAATTATGGATGGAACTAGGACGTCTGCATGAAAGACGAAGTGAAATTGACCAAGCATGGTTATGTTATGACCACGTTCAGCAATTGCGACCAACAGATCCTGTTAGAGATCTATTTTTGCAGCGCCTAAAAGGTGCGATGGATGGCAAGGATGCAATTCCTTGGAGTGGCCCGTCTTTGGAAACACGTTCAGACTTCCTTGAACGGATGCAGAATCTTTCTCAGTCTGTAACCGATGTTCCAGTCAAAGAAGATATCGAAGAACCTGAAACAATTTCTGTAGACCCCGACTTGAAGAGGTTACAGGACTTGATTGATGCTGGTGAAGCTGCTGAAGCCTTCTTTATGGCTCGCTCTTTACTAACATCCGGTGAGTCTTGGGCCGAAGAATGGATGTTGAAAGCACAATCAATGCTTTAGATATCTTTTAGAGTCATTATCTCTGTGACTCTACTAGTCCACATATCTGCCATTTCACCTTCACTTATCGAAGCGCAAAGAGCTGCTAACATAGCATCATCTACCTTTTCCGGCGATGATAGTAAATCAGAAAATAATTCACCATGATTCAACCTCTTGGCTAACATTACCAAAGTACGAAGATCTGGCCTCTCTTGACCAGAATATCCCTCAGTCGTATTTTCAATACACCACTTTAGTACTCCATCGATATCCTCTGGATTTACTTGTAATACAGGAGCGGTCTCGCCTGCAGAAAGTGGTTTAGCATCCATTATTTGGTCTGCAAACTTTTCAGCATCTTCGCTGATAAATCCAGACGAGATCTCAACGAATATCGCTCCAGATTCCACCGCTAATTCAGTTTGTTTTGCAATCATAGCATGTGCGTGTGCATTGAATGCACATCTAGCAGCATCAAACATTTGGCCAAAGGCTAGGTGAATCCTCGCCGCTTGAATTCGTGATATGGCGATTGTTTCATTGGCGTGTCCAGCGTGTCTAGATATCTCACCATGAACGTGCAAGGCCATCATAGGTTCATCGATTGATAGATGGAATGCTGCTTTGTTTAGAAGAGAAATATCATGGTCACGACTTGCCTTTGATACTGATTTTAGCCTGGTTTCGGCCCAAGTCAAATCATCTCGAGCTCCATCGATATTGCCATATTCAAAATGTACTAATCCTCTTTCCATTCTCAATCTACCTTCAAGTGATAAATCCCTTGTTTCCGGATCTCTAGCAACTACAAGAGCCTCTTCTATAGAATCAAGATTAATTTCTCCGGACAATCTAAGTTTAACTAATTCCAGCACTTTTGTTTCAGCCGGACTCAATCTACCTTCAACAAATTCTACGATTTCACTATTCATTACCAATCCCAATTCCGCTACTCCTAGCCAACTGGTCCAACCCATTTTTTCTAGTAATGGTTCAAGATCTCTTTCACCATTTTCAAAGGCAATAATTATTTCATCTGGATTCATTATTCACTCCTCCTAGTATTTGCAAGAATATTGATGAATGCAGTTTCACTTGCTATTCTTTCACATCGTCCAGTCCATCCAGCAGCTCCATCGTGACCACCGCCTTCCCCACCCATTTTTTCGGACATAACTTTCATCATTTCTCCAAGGTGAATGCCTGCAATAGTAGACGACCTCGGTGCTCTAGCCGTTAGTCGAGTTTCACCGTCTCGTGTTCTGGATACCAGGGATATTTCAGCACCGGCTTGAATTAGCAATCCCGCTACTTTGCCTTCGTGTATCCCAGCATGAGTATGAACTAGATTCCATTTCCCACAATCCGTCGATTGACATCTTGACAGGGCCTTCAATATTGCACCTCTGTCACTTGGGCTAATTTTCTCCTTCTGAATTTCTTCTACAAACTCTTGGTACTCGAATCCAGCACCATTTAGTAAATCTGCTGCACATCTCAAAGATGATTCATCAGCATGTTTGAATCTGCCTGTATCAGTTATCAGTCCTGCAAGTAAGAGTTTGCGCACTTCGTCAGTCAAAGTCTCGGGTGAATATTCCTTTAGATATTCAAAAACCATTTGCGTTGTTGCTCTTGCATTACCACGTAACTCTAAATCTCCTTCACTAAAATCCCAATCACATGTGTCATGATGGTCTATTACGCATATCGGTACTCCTTCTGGAATTACTACTCCAGTTTGTGATTGTGAAGCCGCATCGACTATGATTATACCACCAAGTTTAGATGGCCAAGATGGCTCTTTTGCTAATTTTCTAAACGGAGCGTTTAACTCGTTACATAATCGATTTGCCAAACGACCTAAATGAAGGCCACAGGCTAGTAATCCAGGGTTAGAAGCTGCTAATGCTATGGCTGAACCAATAGTATCCATGTCGCCATTTCTACCTGTCAATACTGGAACGGCACCATTAGATGTTGCCTTAGATATCCAGTCAGCCAATCGTTCCAAGTTTATCCCTCAAGAGATTGCTTCAATTTTTCATAAGTAGCAACAAGTTCGGCCTCTCTTTCACCCATTGTGGATACTGCGGCCTTCATTTGTTCAAGAGTCGTTTCAAGATCGGATAATAATTGATTCCTATCCTCGACTTCAACTAATATGGTACCCATTTGTCGATGTAATGACATGTCTTCAGGTTGCTTTTTTACAGCAATTATTGTCCCTTCTAATTCTCTTAGTTGTGCATTCAGTGAGGCAACTTGTTGCCTTGCTGCTTGAACTTCTGCAACTACCATTTGCAATTGTTGTGCTGCTTCCATAATGTCACCTCAGTAGCCAGGGGTTCAAGAATCCATCACTTCGATTACCCTATTTGCAATAATCAAAGATCTCATTCTCGTATTCCACATCGCTCTAGCATCTTTGGCACGAGGCTCATTTAGAGTAAATGAGAAATTATCACCCTCAACGATGACATCTTCTTCACTAGCCAAACTAGATGCTAATGATTTAGCCCTGGGGGAATCCACCGATAGGCGGACCGTCCACAAAGAAAATCACTCCTCTTCGTCGATCTCGCCAGCAGACAATGCACGCTCGTATTCGATTGCCGCCTGCTGTGCGATGTAAGCCATATCTGCAGTGGTTGCCCCATCTGCGTTACGGCGAATGATTCTGTTGTTTGCATCGGATGCACGAGTATATGGCTCCCAAGCTCCACCTGCAAATGTATGTCCACACTTGCCACAGGACCAAATTCCTACTGACTTGCGAGCAACCTTGCGGTACTGGCAAACCGGGCATGTGTACTTTGCAGACTTCTTCTTCATGGCCATGCCAGCATTACGTCGAACGCTAACACCATATCTTGCACCAAAACGGCCGGTTGCGCCTGCCTTATGTGTTCGCTTTGCCATGTTCAAGCCTCCTTAGAGTTGACAAGATTTGCAAGTTCTGCGCAGCGTTGCTGTGCGATACCTAGTATCTCGTCGAATTCGGCCGGCGTGAAAGTTCCCTTTAACCCCTTCTGAAGAGAGTGAAGGTGACCTTCATCTCCCAAAGTGATGTGAATCCTTTCATCTCCGCCCAATTCCTCTTCATCATTTGCGTCAAGAACAAAGCGTCCTCCAACACGAGTAAATGAGCACATAGTTGGGGTCATGGATACTGCAAGAGGGTAGTCTTCACCAATATCGAACCTTTCTGCTGGAACGATTGCAGTCCTTAGAGCAGCGATTGCTCCAAGAGCACATGCATCGAAGATATTTCCTTTGTCAGATAGAACATGGATGTCTATCATTACTCCCAGAACTTTCTCTCCTGGAATGATACATAGTGAATCCATGTCTATACATCCTGATTCACGAATTCCACGATCTACAACACGACCCAATTCAATAGATTGGGGTGAAGGTGGTCCTGGTTCGTACTTTCTTCCAGCGACTGGTCGCAGTTCAGCTCCACACATTAGGGAACCTTGTGCAGGACGGTCTGGCCAAGGAGTTCGTATCTCGAATTTTACACCAGCATAAATGATAGTGTCTCCCCAAGTTACCTTTGCACTTCCTTCTGCATTGTACAAGCAGTTTGTTTCAAGTTTAATATCACGAGAATCCCAACGGCCACGGCCATCGATTCTCTCATCATTTGCAGCGAGGGCTGCTAATTCTTGTCGAAGAAGACTTGGTACTAGTTCAACCATCAAGCCTCACCTCCATTCTTCTCGTTATATCTGCGCTTTAGAGCATCAACCATCAATTCGTGAATTTCTCTTGCAGCCTTCAAGTTGTATTCCATACAGGTATTGTATTCTTCAACAGATAAGTCGCCATCCATTTGCAGGAATGCGATTTCTCCAGTTGTAGGTAGAATTCCCATAGGAAGGTCAGCCTGTCCATAATTGTCTTCTGCTTTGTCAAGGTCTAGGACAACTGTGTCTTCGATCTTACCACTAGCAACTCCAACGATTAGATCACGCATTGGAATTCCTGCATCTGCTAGAGCAACTGCAGCAGCAGTTATTCCAACACAACGTGTTCCTGCTTCAGCAGCAAGGATTTCAATTTCAACACGAATCTTTGAACGTGGGTATCTTTCAACCAAAACTACACTTTCCAATGCTTCAGCTGTGACTTTGCTAATTTCTCTTGAGCGACGATTGTAACCTGGACGGATTCTGTCACTGGTAGAGAATGGGGCCATATTGTATCGAACATCGATAACCGCTCTATCTTGACGCTGAATCTTACGAGGATGTGCTTCCATTGGACCGTATACTGCACAAACTGCAACATTGAGTCCATGCTTTACCCAAGCGGAACCATCTGCAGCAGGTAAAATACCTGCTTCAACCTTCACTTCTCTCATTTCATCGACTTTGCGACCATCTAGTCTCAAGCCATCATCACGTAGTAACTTTACATCTCCGTATCCGCCCATCAGGCATTCCTCCTATCTTCGATTAATGCCCCTAATGAAGCACTGAATGTGGCCATATGACCTTCGTTGCGCACCAAATCGATTACTGTGCGCATGAATGCAATACCATCTGAATCGCCATCGACCCAAACTCTTCCATTTTCGCCAACGATAATTCTACAATCGCTAACTTCCTTTAATTCCCTTAGAGTAGAATCTGCATCTCCTCTAAGGCGTGAAATATGATTCATTGAAATTTCAGACATGATGCCTTCTTTCAATCTTCTAAGACCAACACCCTTCATTGTTAGAACAATATTGTGTGCTTCATCTACTTCCTGAACACGAGCAAGCATGATGTCGCCGATATCCATGTGCTGTCTAGCAGCCCCGAATTCTACTTTCCAAGGTGCTAGGGACATTGGAAGTAATCCATTGAATGGCCCATTTACATCTGCAAACCAGAGATTGTTTCGAACACTCTCAACAATTCCGATTACCAAGTCACCAGATCTCGGCATGTAAGCCGAATGAATCGGGTCGACGGATGTAACGCCGTTATTCTCTTTTACCCAACCAACTTTGGTTGCAATAATATTGTCGCCCATGATTAGGGTTCCAGTTCCTGCTCGCACTCCTGATGAGGCCCCGATGGCCTCTCCCGGAGTCACGAGGCGCAGCTCGGCGCCTTCTTTCGCTCCTGACATTTCTTTGTCTCCGTTCCGGGCGACCAGCCAACCCATGATAAAGCAGACGCTTGCCGACTAACGCTACAACTCTTTTACTTCTGAGTTGCTATCAACGCTTTTTACCCTACCAATGATGGTTCCAGCCATCCCTGGAGGACATTCGATTATACACGCCCAATCTCCATTGGATAACCATTCATCTTTGTCCAAGTATTGTCGCAAGAACTTGCTACAAGGACCATATCCCGAGCCTGCTATTCTGAAGGCTATTCTAATCGGTTCAAAGGACAGCGGAATCAGAGGCTTTAGTATGTCAATGGCATCCTTTACTTGCAAATCTAATCTCTTGAAAGGGTCAACTGAGAATCTACTTTCTTCCAATGCCAACTCAATACGAGTTTTTGGATGCGGTGTTTTGGCTTTAGGATCAATTGCAGTCGAATGGATCTCTTGAATTATCAACTGCCGCTTTTGTTCTACCATTTCCTTTCTTTGGTTAGTGGTCAACTGAATATTTCCCTTTTCAAGAATCTTAGCAGCAATCAATCCGATTTCCTGTGTCCCAAAGGTTGATTCGATTGCATCTTCAGTAGGCCTATCCCCGCCTCTTGCATCATGCCAAACCTCATCGGTAGCCAAGAATTCATCCATGTTTACATTGGATGGGTCTTGTTGAAAATCATCTACTAAATCTGGGTCAACCAGAATTTCATATCGCTTTCCGCCATATTCCCAGCGAGCCAAGACAGCAGTGTCAAGGCTCACCATTTCTAATTTCACTCCTCGAGGGGCTTCAGGCGATCAATTTGCTTGTTGACTTCGCCTCTGTCCAGTACACGGTAACCATCTGCATCGACGACTGAAACTTCAACAGCATCACGATTCAATTCCTGATCATTTGCATTACGAAGTGCCTCTAACCCTAATTTCATAGCTGCGTTAAGTGTCAAATTGTCTTTCCAATTCTTTTCAAAGTATTCGATTACAGTATTCCTTCCGCTTCCAATTGCTCCAGCATGGTAAGATTGGTATGCGCCTGACGGGTCTGTTTCGAATAGGTGAATTCCATTTTCATCAACTCCTCCGATCAATAGTGCTGTGCCGAATGGCCTTGAGCCACCGTACTGTGTGAAAGATTGCTTGAAATCACAAATCTTCTTTGTAAGTATGTCTACAGGAACTGAGGCTGCATATGTGATTCTGTTGATTTGAGCTTCAACTCTAGCACGTGCTACAAGTTGGCGAGCATCAGCAACTAATCCGCTGGTAGCAATACCAACATGGTCATCAATTTTGAACATCTTTTCGATGGATTCTGGAATGATTAATCTGCTGGCAATTCTCTTGTCACAGACTAATACTACACCTTCTCTGAACTTTAGTCCAGCAGTAGTAGTCCCTCTTTTTACACTCTCTCTGGCATATTCTACCTGAAACAATCTTCCGTCTGGGCTGAATGTGGTAATACCGTGGTCATATCCTCTTCCGCTTGGCTGCAAAGTGTCCACCTTATGCCGCTGTCCGGGTCGGGGTCTTATCAACCTTGGCGGGATGCGAGGTCTGTGAAGGTGGCTGTACTATCTAGTGGCGGCAAGGATAGTAGTGCCGCAATATGGTGGGCCCAATGTAAGGGCTGGGATGTTACACATCTCGTTACTATGATTGTTGAGGGTGATGATTCATGGATGTTTCAAATTCCTGGCACCTCATTAGTAGAACAGCAAGCGCAATTATGTGAGTGCAAATGGCTTTCTGTGAAAACAAAAGGCGAAGAAGAACTAGAAGTTGAAGACCTGAAAAATGCACTTTCGCATTTGGAGATAGATGGAATCGTTTCGGGAGCACTTCGCTCAGATTATCAGAAGACCCGGCTTGAACGAATGTGTGAAACTCTCGGCATCAAGTCATTTACACCATTGTGGCACCAATCTAGTCAATCACATATGGAAGGGCTGGTCTCTAATGGCTTCAAGGTAATGATTACAGGTGTATCTTCAGATGGGCTGACCAGTGAATGGCTAGGTCGTGTCTTAACAAAAGAATCATTGGAAGAATTACAGTCTCTTGCCACGAAATATAGATTCCATGTCGACGGCGAGGGAGGGGAATATGAAACCCTAGTTGTCGCAGGTCCACACATGAAAGGGGAACTGGAATTAACTTACGATGTTCATTGGGATGGTGTGAGAGGCCATCTCTCATTTGACTAATTTCACCTTCGAACAAACTCATTGGCCACGCGGAATGTTCATGACCTATCCTCAGAGGGAGCATAGTATGGCCTTCTGTCCACTCGACTATCGCTATGGCTGCCAAGACTTCAAAGAGATCTGGTCCGAACTAGGTCGGCATCAGCGTCAATTGGAGGTAGAAAGAGCTCTTGTATGGGCACATATGGAGATGGGCAGGGTGTCTGCTGAAGATTATGCTAAGGTCGCTGAAATAGCAGTTCCTAGTATAGTTACCAAAGAGAGAGTTTCTGAAATTGAAGCAGAGACTCGTCACGATATTATGGCTTTGACAAAAGCCATGGCGGAAGCCGCTGGAGAAGCGGGTTGGTGTATCCACTTAGGTGCAACATCAAACGATATTGTGGATACTGCAGTTGGTTTACAACTTAGAGATTCAATTATTTTGTTACGTGAGCAATTATGTAATCTGATAGATGTGACAGCAACTTTAGCACAAAGAGAAAGAGATACTGTGATGCTGGGAAGAACACACGGTCAAGCAGCAGTTCCTATTACATTCGGATTGAAAGTTGCAGTATGGCTAGATGAAATGCGCCGTCAATTGGTTCGATTGGATGAATCAACTCCAAGAATTGCAGTTGGCAAATTTTTGGGAGCGGTTGGTACTGGAGCAGCCCAGGGAGAGGGGGCTAGAGAATTACAACGCCTAATCTTGACTCATCTCGGCCTTCAAGTTCCACTTGCTACAACACAGGTTGTGGGACGAGATAGATACATCGAGTATGTCTCTTGGTTAGCAAATGTTGCATGTACCTGTGAAAAGATATTGCAAGAAATTCGTAATTTACAGCGCTCTGAAATTGCAGAGGCTGGAGAAGGATTTGATATCAAAAAGCAGGTTGGTTCCTCGACTATGGCTCATAAGAAAAATCCTATTAAATCTGAAAACGCTTCTGGTTTAGCTAGAATAGTTCGCTCATTTATCATCCCTACATACGAAAATGCCCTATTGTGGCATGAACGTGACCTTGCGAACTCTAGTAGCGAACGTTTCACACTATCGCATGCTTCTGCATTGTGCGAGGATGTTATTTCTAAAACTGCTAATGTATTGACCAATCTATGGGTTGATGGTGAGAGGATGCTGGCAAACATTGCAAGCCAGAAAGGTCTTGTCATGGCTGAGAAAGTGATGATTGAGTTAGTAGGTCATGGTATTGGACGTGATGAAGCGCATGAAATTCTTCGTTCTGCATCATTTGAAGCAATCGCTAATCAAGAAGAATTGATTGATGTTTGTGCACGAACTCCTGCAGTTGCAGCTGCNTTTAGTGTTGAGGAATTAGAAGCAATGTTTGATCCTGCTAATCATATNGGCGTTTCAGGAGAAATTGTAGACGAAGCTGTAGAATTNGCACGCAGTGCTATTCAGTGACACTTNCTTCTGGTTGCTTCATAGCTATTCGAACCACTATCATCGCTGTTATTGCAGAGATAGTGAATGCAATTCCTACCATTTGTGACATACTGTACCATAATGCGATTAGTCCACCCAGCGATAAATAGCCTGCAATTTGACATAATGCAGATGCAAGATTTAGCCTATCCATCATTTCATCACTCAAGTTTCCTTTGTGCTCGAGTAAGAATGTGTAAATCAAGAAATAAATTCCTTGGAATGGAATTGTAGCAGCGATTAATGTTAGAGCGAATTCCCTAATTGTATTGGGGTTTGACTCTTGTTCAATACCTTGGAAAAGCATTACTGCGGTATTTGTTCCAAGCAGAGCCGCCATTATGGTCCATCGCTTATCTTGAGATGATGTACGGCTCTCAACATTCACAGAACCTTCACTCATGATTCAGGTGGCTACAATACAGGGTTTGTATATTACCCTGCTAAGATGAGCAAAACCCTCAGTTTGACAATCGTTCAGATATATCGGAATGCGAGAAGAGCTCCGCCGGTAATTGTAGCAACGATCATCAATAGGACAATCATTGAGTGTGGGCCATACTCATTAGTATCTTCAAGAGCGGTCTGAATTAGGCCATCTCTTGCGATGGCAGTAGACAATCCACCAGCTTCTTCGAATTCAGGTAGTTCTCTACGCGGTATTCTTTCTCCCTTGCGAAGATCCCCGGCCATGTTTCGGGTGAAGAGTAGTTGGGTCATATGGGTTGTCATTGGATAATTGTTGGGAAATCAATATCGTCTATGGACAAATACCCTGTAATATGGAAGAACCAACAGTTGCTGATATGTCGATAATGGACGAGCATATTGTTGTCGAATCTAGGACTAAAGTCAGTTATATTTGTCAGGAACTTTCAATCAATCCTAATCATGCGATTCTCGTGAAAAACGCAGATGAAATCTTAGGAGTGGTTACGGCCAAAGATATCTTTGCTAAAATGGCAGAGGGCATCAATGCTACCAAGGTAAAGGTTGACAAAATCATGCGCACTAATATCTTAGCAATTCATGGTGATACACCTCTTTCAAAAGGATTGGATACAATGAGTAGTACTAATCCCGATGCAATAATTGTCGTAGATTCCAATAATGATTTCATTGGATATTTTTCAGCGAGAGATTACCGAGAAGCAACTAGAAAATTAGAGGCACATCAATTGATGTCAGCACGATTATATCGCTCACGTAAAGCTATTACAGAAAAGGTCGAAAAAGAAGAATCCGGTGGTGATTTACTCGACCTTCTTCTTGGTGAAAGCGATGATGAAGAAGACGAGGTAACCGAAGTACCATCCATGATTTCATTAGATTGAGGTTTTACTATGAAATTGTGGCAAGCACCTCTAGATGGATCCTCTATACATCTTGCCGTAGAAGGCTCTTGTGGTGGTACAACGTTAGGTGTCCAACTTGCTAGACAAGCGATAAGTGATGGCGGAAGAGTTCTTTGGGCTGCACCTGAATTACCGGATGGAGTAAGGTTCTCTCAGATATTTACTGGAATTGAACTTACTGCATCTTCAAGATTTCATGCGATGAATCTAGTTGGTAATGTGGATAAGGCATTAGAATCATTATTACATAATGCCAAGATGTTACCTGGTGTTTCCCTCGTGGTCTTAGATGACTACTGCCCACCTAATGGGAAGATTCCTAGTGATGTTGTAAAAGCCGTTAACAATCTAATCTCGCAAACAGATTGGACGACATTACTAATTTCTAAAGGTGGAGAGTCAATGGATTCAACACCACTAGTTGCTAGAGGAAAGAGCAAATTAAATACAGACAAAATATGGCTTCTTACAAGACCTAATGCTGATTCAAAACGAATATTATGGATAGATGAAGAATCTATTGAACTTCGCCTTGTCGAAGAAGGATTTCAGTCTTGATCATCATCTTCGCCAAGAAGTTCTGCCATCTCTTCTAGAGCAGCAGCGTCCGGTTCATCAAATTGCTCTGGGTTTATCGCAGCACCTTCCATTACGTCATCACCTGCTACTGCAGGCGCAGCATCGGCCTTAGCACGTGCTAGGTTAGAGCGACCTTTGTTTGTAATGTACCAAATCATGGCCAATAGGGTCAATCCGAAAGCGATGTATGTGACCTCTGTTGAAGATACCATGTATGACGCCAATAGAAGTGGGCTATCAAGATTTATGCTCTTATGTCAGTGGTTTGGCCAAATGCCTTCGTTTATCCGCTGGAGGCTGAACCCAACCTGCAAATGGTGGGATTCGCTTATTTATGTCCCAAGAATCTTCACTTCTAACTTTACATTTTGGACATCTAACCCCTTGTCCTGCACCCATGGACTTCATCCTAGTGCCACATTTACAAAGAGGCCTTGTCTTATTTTCGGAATTGATGATTCTTATCGCTTCGACATGAATCTTACCCTCATATTCCAAACCTACACATTCGAATGAATCTTCGATTTGTAGCCATTGAGCAATTGTATTAACTTTACCAGATTCTGAAAATACAAGGTATCTATCGTTGATTATCACATGACCACCTGTAAGTGATATCTTATCATTGACAGTTTCAGTGAATGAGGAATCTAAATGATCACCGGATGCTTGATTTGTTTTGAATATTCTATGACCAATTGTTTGTGCGCTTCCTTCAATTAGTTCTTCACACGCATCATTGGCTACACTTCTGCTCGTTGCACGTACGCCGAACATTACAGGACATGGCCCTCTTGGAGCAATAAGTCCTCTATTGGTACGGGGGTCACGACACAGGAATGTGCCTTCCATATTGTCCACTACCTCCAATGCCATTTCACTAACCATTCTCTCACCCTTTCTCCATGCAATCGCTTCCCATGTAGGGTTAGTTTCACGCCATGCACAAGATGCAGCGGCTCCGATACGACCATTTCCACCCCATTGATGTCCACCGATTAGGTAATCGACTTCTCCTCTTACTGCATCCCAGTAATATTGTTCGTCAGGCTGTTCATCGAATAGGGTCATTCCTGGATCGGATGGATATTGTTCTCTTTGTGAATGTTCAGATTTTGCAACTTTACCCTTTAGTGGTAAAATATTCTTATTCCAATATTCATCAAGCCATTCCACAATGGAATCATCAGCAAAAATTTCTACTGACAGTGAAGCGTTTCCCCTAGTTCTTTTGTCAGCAAAAGGCCACAAACGGGTAAGTCTAGCTTCGCCATATTCACATGGTAAGGAATTTAGTAATTCGTGAAACACTAGAGTGGTACATCCACCGTCCAATGAATCAGTATCGTCTAGCCCTAACCACATATTCAGCCCACCGGGTTGAAATCATCGCCTACGTCATCACGAATAATCCTATCAATCACTTCAGCAATTCCAGTTTTTTCATCCACCTTGAATAGTCGAGCACCTACAGCCCATCCCGCACCCATGTCAGAATTCCTATCTCCTACCATTAAATCGAGAGGATGAATTGGTTCTGGTTTTTCACCCCACCAATCCAAAGTTTGATGATACTTTCCGCGGATAATTTCTGAGGCCTTGTTTAGCATACCTGGATGAGGCTTTCTACACCTGCATCTATCTCGGTTTCTATGTGGGCATGTTACCAATACATCGAGTAGTCCAATTTCGTTTTGCAATTTTGCATGAATTGAATGAATTGTATCTTCACCCCATAATCCTCGCATAATTGCGGATTGGTTAGTAGTGATTGCAATTCTATAACCCATGTCACGCAGAGCGATTATTGCTTCCTTAGCACCAGGTATAATTTCCAGTTCTTCAGGGGAATTAATGTAATTGGGACTGCCAAAATTTAGGACTCCATCTCTATCTAGAAATGCTATTGCCCCGTTCCAATCCAAGTCTATCTTGGAAAGGTTGACCTCGGCTATCGGTCCTTCCATCATGCTCTTCGAAAAGAATCACACCTATGTGCATTAAGGCGAAGCCATTAGATGAAACACCATTCTTGGTTACAGATTTCATTCTGTCCAGAGTTTCCATTCTTCATCGCCGGTCCTGTAGTAATTAGAACCTGATTCCTCAGGCCATTCCAACCACTCATAACCAGATTCATCCTTGGTACCTTCAGCATCAATAGGTGGGCCTTCAATCTGCTCTTTTACTACTTGGTTTTCCTCAACCTCTTCTGTAGCAATTGGTTCTCCATCATTGAGAACTGTATCCTCTTCCACTACTGATTCATCTACGGAAATGTCATCTGAAATTTCGAATAGATCGTCTTCAGATTGTTCATCGTTCCAATCCGTATCCTTTACCTTACGATACATGATGAATACCAGCATTAAAATCAAGGATAGAATGACAAACCCTGCTATCATCCATTCTTGTTGTACAAAGCCTTTGGATTCATCCTGTATCGGTTCAGAGCTTTCTTCATCTAAATCTGACTGAGTATTATTGGTGTAATTCTGATTATACACTGCACTGTTATTCTGATACTCGTTATCAATGAATGTCTGATTTTCCCAAGTCTCATTTGTATAGGAATTGTTGGAATAACTTTGATTGTAGAATTCATCGGTATTATTCACGAATGTATTGTTGACCCATGTTGTGTCGTTGTGATAGTGGTTTTCGTTCACAATCGTAGTCTCATTACCAGTTTCACCTACCGAACCTACAGTTCGTATATCATTCTCAGCACAACCAGAAGCATCGACTGTTTGACCTGAAGAAGTGATTTGGCAAAGGTCGATTAGGTCTGAAATTCCGTCGCCGTCATCATCCCAATCTTCATTGAAATCATGGCAGCCATCGGCATCGAAATCAACACTAGGATTTGTTCTCCATCCTAATGGACTACGTGGACATTGGTCATCTACATCAGGCACTCCGTCACCATCATCATCTAGGTCTTCGTCGATATCTCTGCATCCATCACCATCATAATCGGTAATTACGCCGGAACTCCATCGAACTACCCCATCGGGACAATAATCATCTTGGTCGGTAAAATCATCGTCATCGTCATTGGAATCTTCATCAATATCTCTGCACCCATCGCCATCATTATCCGTGCTAGAATTGGAATTCCAACCTAGAGCACCATGTTTACAGACATCATCGAGGTCAAGAACACCATCACCATCATCATCATCGTCTTCAGTTGCATCCCTACAGCCATCGGAATCTATGTCGGTATCTGAGCTACTAATCCAGTCTAACTCGCCAGTTGGGCAAGAGTCTACTATGTCTAGAACTGTATCAGAATCATCATCACTATCCTCTACTGAATCTTGGCAACCATCCGAATCATGATCATTGATGCTATCACTTAACCAACCAGTTATACCAATGCTGCAAGAATCTAAATTATCTTCGATGCCATCATTGTCATCATCTAAATCTTCCATCGCATCTCTACATCCATCTGAATCATGGTCTGTGATATTGTTACTCAGCCAACCAATCTCTCCTTGGTAACATGAGTCAGATGTATCTGAAATCCCATCATCATCATCATCGGAATCACACAAATCTCCTAGGGTATCGGAATCTAGGTCTGATTGGGCATTATTGAATATTGAAGGGCAATTGTCTAGATTATCTGTAACCTGGTCTCCATCTGAATCCGCACTCATCTTAGCTACGAATATATCGACACTACCTGGCGTATTGATTGTGGTCAAACCAACTGTAGTTGATTCAATAATTTCTCCAGCTACTGATAATGTATTATTCGATGAACTTGTTATCGCCCGTGCATAGGACTGGTCCGGATTCTGGCCGACATTATTCATTTGTGATGCCCAAATCCAACCCCCCTGTGAATTGGCAACTGCAACAAAGGCCCTACCGTTAGATGCAAGTGTATTTAGGCCAACACTAATGGTTCCTGTTTTCATTCCTACAACACCTATAGTGTCATTTTCTAGTGTATCTATGTCTAATATACCATCATATCCTGTGCCACCAAGTGAAATCGCCCAACTCCATGTTCCATTAGATGCTGCCTTGACAAGGAACCCATCTTCCTGTCCACCTGATTGAATACCTGTGTTGCTATCAAAGTTGATAGAATCTCTGAAATGCCCTCCGATATATACATCATTATTCGAATCAAGAGAGATGGCTTTGGGATTAAATCTATCAGTATTTGTAGACTGAATACCCCAATCAGCTTGGTACTTTCCAACCGTATTAACATGAATCAAACCTCCGTAATTGAACGATGCACTTGAAGAGCTTGTTCCAGTGAAACTACAACCGAACTTTCCTGCAAAATATGCACCGTTTGTAGT
>NZFU01000056.1 GCA_002689345.1 Methanobacteriota archaeon
ACTCGCAGACATCTTACTGAGTTCTGGCATGCTGAAATGGAAGTTGCTTGGGCATCAAATGCAGAAATTATGTCACATGGAGAAGGCTTGGTTCGTCACATTGCTCGCACCGTTCTAGATGAGAGGGAAGATGAGTTGTCGGAGATTGAGAGAGACCTTGACTTGATTGCAAGATATGCTGACAATCCATACCCAAGAATGCGTTACGATGAGGCTGTTGAAACACTACAAGGAATGAATGTAGAAATTGAATGGGGACAGGATTTAGATTATTCCAAAGAAAAAGTTCTGACCCAAGATTTTGAGGTCCCTCACTTCCTTACACACTACCCTAAGGTTGCAAAACCATTCTACCACCGTGTCGACCCAGATGATGACAACTATGTTCTATGTCACGATTTACTTGCTCCAGAAGGATATGGAGAAATCGTTGGCGGAGGGGAGCGAACTTGGTCTGAAGAAGAGATTCTTGCCAGAATCGATGAAGAAGGAGTTCCTCGTGAACCATACCAATTCTACATCGATACAAGAACATACGGCGGTGTTCCTCACGGAGGATTTGGTCTTGGAGTTGACAGAGTTTGTTCCTGGTTGTCTGGTGCAGACCATATCAGAGAAGTAATTCCATTCCCACGTGACTCTCGTAGAGTTACCCCTTGATTTGATTCTTAATCGCTTCAAGAACATCGAGAAGATTACGACTTCTGATAGTCATCTTTGCAACTGCAACTGGCTTCTCATCCCATGGATTGAAGCAAATAGATAACTCACTTTCCTGAAACATTCCAATGTCACCAGCACTATCACCAATTGAAATGGTTCTTTCTTTTGGAATATTCAACCGTCGTTGTAACATCTTAACAATCGAACCTTTACCATTCATTTGAACTTGGAAGCGACCATAGTCTTCGAGTGAACCATCATTTCGAGTTAACCAACCGTTGCTAAAAACATGGAATTTAGTATCACATCCACGATGTCGATTTATTCCTCCCCACCTTCTTGTCCAAGGTTCATCACTAGGATACATACATGCAATATCTCTGGCGGTTTCTTGCATACCTCCACTGATTATTGCAACTTCATGACCTTCACTTACTATCCAATCTAAACATTCTTTTATCCCCTGCATCAAAGGCGTTCCCACACAAAGTGACCTCATTTGAGAGTCATTGATATCTGGATAAGAATTCTTAATCAATGCAAGATCCATCTTTAACCAATTCCATTCGTTTAACTTACCTTGATTATAGAGGTCAAACGCGTCCTGGTTTGAAATTTTCAATTGATCATAAACGTATTGCCAAGTAGACATATGGTCCACTAATACACGATCCATATCGAAGCAAATCAAGTGTTGCATAAAAGACCTCAATTATCTTTAGGCCAATGTTGGTATTGTGACTGGATTTGCTTGACCTGCTTACCCATTATGTAGAGAATTAATCCAACCATCATAGCAAATAATCCCATCAATGTAACAGCAATTACGGCTAAACCTACCCCAACACTAGTCTGATTCCATTCGTTAAATGTATCTAAGACATTACCAGATAACTTGTATCCTACAAAGAAAAGGACAATTCCGGGAATTCCGAATAATAGTAGTGGATGTTTTGATTCTAGCATCCAATAGAATAACTGTGCAAATTTCGAAGCCGTCGCTAAAGATTCTCTTTGCTGAATCTTGGGTGCTGGTTTGGAATGAAGAACACGTACACGTAACTCTTGGTCTAGTTCAAGAGGTGTTTCACTAATTTTGGAATTTGACAAGGCCTTCAAGCCATTGATAGATGCTGCTAGATGTGAAACTTCAGCGTCTTCATATACAACTTCTTGCGGGTTAGAATTGTCACTTTCTTCACTACTAAAGGACATATGAACATCCCAATTCTCTCTAGCCCTATTTACGAGAAGTGGCATATCTCGCAATTTGAAATTACCAGTGATATTAATCAGAAGGGTATGCTGTTCTGGACCATCTGCAATTAGCGCATCACTAAGGGCAGGTACCAATATTTCACCATCATATCTCAAGACACGACAATCTACTTTTTTTGCTAAATCTAGGGTCTGGTCTGTACTACCCAAATCAAGCAATAATACATCATCTCCAAGTTCTCTAGCTCTAACCACTAAAGACACAAACCGTAACTCAAAGTCCTTACCCATCAGAACGATACGTAGTGACTCCATGAACGGCGGGATTTCTTCTAAGTCATGAACTTCATGGAAGATTATCGCACAGGAACGGGTTTTGAAGCAGGACTATTACTAGCCATTAGGATTCCAGCACATCTAATGCATCGGATAGAACCGTACTGTTTGCCCAGTAGTTTTTATTCTTCCAAATGGTCTTTCCATCTCCATTTAAAATATACAAAGAAGGGGTCGCTGGATTGGCAAAGGCTTCTGAATAATCATAATCTGTTGGCTCATTTTTATCAACATCTATTGCGGATTGGCCATCACTTGGAATAAGAACAGGCCACAGTGATTCAGTGGAACTATTCTCGGAAGCATAGACATCAATCACTTCTGCACGACTTTCAAAGGATGGATAACGATGAATGGTCAAGACCCGAGTATCGTTTGAAAGATTCCCACTTCGCATCTCATCAGCAATCATTTCAGTCCAATCATGACATCCCGAACAACCTGTTGAAACCCATAATATCAGAGTATTATCTCCATCTGCATCTGCAAGGATGTCCAATTGCTGACCACGATCGATGTCTCTTCCTGCTGTATCTGCAACCAGATTGAGATGTTCGGGGAGGATAATTTCATCATCATCCATATCAGATTCCATACTTTGGGAGGTTGTACATCCTGGAAGAATTAGAAGTAACATGACCGCTAATGCAATACTACGTATGTTATTGACCATAGCCTGTACCTATCACCAATATGATTTGAAGATTTGTTTGGAATAGTACACATAATTATCATACGAATCAGCCTCGCAGTATTATGTACGAAGGAATGACAGTAGGTGTAGTCATTCCTGCCCGCAATGAAGCGGAGCATCTACCGAATGTTTTAGCAACCATTCCATCTTTTGTTGACAAGGTAGTGGTGGTGGATGATGGTTCGACCGATGGCACTGGAGATTTAGTTAAGGATGCAGAATTGGTAAGATTAGAGGGTTTAGGAGTAGGTGCTGCAATAGATAGTGGCCACCAACATTTACTCAGCATCATAGATTCCGGTTTTGTTTCTGTGGTTATGGCAGGGGATGGACAAATGGATCCTGCAGACATGGAATCATTACTCAAACCAATTATCGACAAAAAGTCACATCATGTTAAGGGAGAAAGGTTAGACAGAGCAGGGAAAATGCCAATTTACAGAAGATTTGGAACCTTTCTTCTAGCAATATTAACCACACTTGCATGTGGCCAAACAATTAGAGATCCTCAGTGTGGTTATACAGCAACAAGTAGCGAAGTACTGAGAGATTGGAATTGGAATAAATCTTGGAAAGGGTACGGTTATCCGAATTGGTGGTTAATGCGACTATCAGAAATGGGTTTCCGAATTTCACATGTTCCGGTTAAAGCGATTTATGAGGGCCAAAAAAGTGGGATTAGGGTTCTAACATTTTTACCGAAGGTATCTCTGATGTTATTGATTGGATTACATGTAAGAATTGTAAGAAACACCATCATTTCTCCCAGTATTATTCTATTAGGTACTTGGGCGATATACATCTTAGGCTGGACATATAATCCAATCTTGTTAGTAGTAACTCACATCATGGATAGAATTCATGTAGCAACGATATTGAGGGATGTTCAATGAGACCCCCTGGTAGATATGCTCATGCCAGACATATCTTGGTTGGCTCCAAATCTCAAGCTCAAGCAATATTGGATGAAATTACCAAGGCAAAAAAACCACTAAAGGTTTTCAAGAAAATGGCTAGAGATTATTCTAAATGTTCTACTTCGGCCCAAAAAGGAGATCTTGGAGAGTTCCATGAAAAACAAATGGTTCCTGAATTTTCCAAGCAAGTTTGGGCTCAAGAAATAGAAAAATGTGACTGCTTCATCAAAACTAGATTCGGCTTCCACTTAATCTGGGTTCATACACGTGATGATTGATTCAACATCAGATTCATCCATGGAAGATATGATTTGACTAACAACTTAAACCAAATTACCAGCATAGTCAAACATACAATTGGAATTATCCAATTTATATTGTAAGAAAATGATGCATAAGTTTCATCGCTAAAAATTCCATCTGCACCTAAAATCTTTGGTAAATTGACATACATAATAGTGGTGAATGTAGTGGATAAAATGATTAGTATAATCGATAAAATATTTATCTGAGTAGCCCATTCAAAAACAAATCCTCCTCTAGGAATTAAAGTAAGAGAAATTAGCATTATGATGCCAAGATTAATCCAAATTATCGCCAAAAATAAATTTTCCACAAGTGCATAATTACCTACTGTGGAATCTACTACATCACTATCTTCATAGTTGGCTGATTGATCATCGATTACTAATGCTTTAGCAGGATACAAGTGAATAGAATCAGGATCTATGCCCTCGTCAAAGGAGGATTGACTTTGGTCTGTGCTGATGTAAGCGATTGGGAACAATGGTGAAACAAGGAAAACAATAAGTGAAAATAATAGAAAATTGGTAGCAGCGTCAAATGAAAATCTGGACGAAAGAGATACAGAGTCGAGAAATCGGTTTGCTGAACTAATTACCAAACCTCCTAAACCAAGGCATGCCAACCCCAAAAATCCACCGAAATATACCATAACATGTAAGTAATTACTAGGTTCACTATTGGAGCCTAAATTTGTGGACATATCAAAATAAAGTGACAATGTAATTACGAATTTACGAGTTAAGAAAATACCTACTGTAGTAATTGCTAATCCGAGTAGTGTTGTAATTGGCATCTTTGCATAATTGGGCATATTTATTGGTGCTATAATCAATAATATTGAAGCAAAAATAAGTGCTAGCACAAAATAAATTGTCAATGGAGTAATAGACGTAATATCTGTACTCTGTTCTTGTTGTAAATCTGAATCAAGATAAGAATAACTTGCATACTCTTGTTCACAGCACTCATCCCAATCTTGAGATTCATAATAATCGTATGATTTACTACCCTCTGAGAAATCATATTGTGGCCCGACACCTTCTGAGAACCAAGGGACGCCGCTTTCGTCCATAACTAGACCAGCAATTGCAAGAGTTACAATAAATGACGAAAATGAAATGATTGCTACTAGATTTTTCAATTTATTAGCCCGGATAGGAGATTCTTCTAAAGGCAAGACCAAGAGTGGATTGCTTGGTCTCATATTATTCGCTTGGGAACATCATAATTCAATATTCTTGTTAAGCAATTACGAATTTCTATAAAAAAATCCAGATTTAGCCGTTCAAAAACAACTGATGTAAGTGAGGAAGGTGGGTCTGTCCAGATTTGAACTGGAGTCCAAGCGTCCCAAACGCCCGAGTATAGGCCAAGCTAACCCACAGACCCTTCCACTCCTTGCGCAAATGTTCCCCTTCTTGAATGTCACTGAAGAAGCAGGTAGGTGTCATCATTTCGTCTGATGAGTAATCCTTGGCTAATAGCCTCTTCAGCAACGTCCTCAGCTGCAATGGTTATGCCCTTACCTCGCAAAGCGCCTGCAAGCCTATCCAATTCCACAATATCGTCAATTGCTGCAATTCTAATACATTCAAAGAGTAGGGTTGCACTTGGATTTTCATTTATTTCAATCGCCTTTGGCAATTTATCTCGCATTTCTTCACGCAAACTTTCTGGCATATTGGCAAGAGCGACTTCTCGTTGAAGTTCACTTGCATTTTCTGCAATAGAAACAATTTGAATATCGTCACCTGCAGCAGTACCGCAATGTGGACATTTACGAGTCTTACCCATTATTCCCCAACAACGTTCGCAATTAGAACAGCGAACAACTGTGTACACAATCTCGCCTCACAATGAGAAATCGGTGTTTCCATCTCCAGAAGGTTTTCTTCCGCCCGGGCGCATTGCTGGTGCTGCAGGAGCCTTTGTATCAACACGACGTGCTGCATTAGCCATAGCATCAGTTGCTTGTCTGGTTAGTCCTGAACGGACTCTTCCAACATTTCCAGCACCGGATAACTTGAGAGATTCAGGCAGAATTAGAGCAGCCATGGCTACTCCAAAGTGATCTTGAGCGGCTGTAACTTCATCCACAGCAACATCGAATGATTGAACTTCTAAGTCTCTACTTGCTAATCTTCTTTGCAAGTTTCTTTTGAGTAAAGCCTCAGTTTCCTCATAATCTAGTTCTGTAGTAATCTTTGCTACTATTGCGCATTCTTCTCCTTCAGGAGTAGTACATGCTGCCCAAGCAACACCTGCACAGGCACTTGAACCACCATATGCATATGCTGTGGCTAAATGACATTCGACCAAAGATCCCATTGGGAGTGCTTGAGGGGGGGTTGCTTCGAAACCCATAGGCAAGAATGCGCCATGAACTTCAATCAATCTAGAATCGCCAAGACCCATCTCAACCAAACCTTGGTCGTAGGCATCTTCAGCGTTTTCACCCCAAGGAGCAACCGCTGTCATCAACCAAGCAGGACATGCCGCTGCCGGAGCAGACGGACTATTGCCAGAACCGAACATATTGAGGTCGAGTATGGGCTAGGTTCATCAAGACCGTGGTCCGAGTCGTTGGTATGACCAGCAATTCGAGGGGTTTTTTGTTGGCGGGTGCTTTTCTGCTGGTAGCTTCCGCTGCAGGAATTTCATCTATTCGAGGCACTGGATGGATTATTCCAATGGCGATTCTGCTTTCGGGTATTCTTGGAATTCTAGTGTTTTCATTCCTTACAATGTCCAAAGAAAATTCTCGAGGTAGCACCCCTTTTGGCACTGTAAAAACAAGTGGCTATAAAAATATAGAAGCGTCTGCTGAAGACCTACCTGACCCTCAAGATTCGGGATTTGAATTGCCAATAATGTAATTATTCAGACATCTCATTTTGGTCGAATACTGGTGCTTCAGGACCAACTGGTAAATCTTCTAACTCATCCGGAGCCAATTCACGCATTACTGCATCTTCGTGAAGTATTTGTGAGTGGCCATTTGGATCAAGGAATTCCAATGTTAATGCCCTAGGTATTGGGTCCTCCTTGAGTTCTAATAATGCTGTATGCATTTCTTGAAGCGTTTTGATATCTGACATGTCTGCATCTTCGGTATATGCTTGACGAGTAACCATGATTATTACTTCCATGAAACGGTCAATTACCCCTTCAACATTTGAGACATATCCCGTTGAGGCAGTTCCTGGTTTAACTTCTAAATCTAATTCTAAAATTCGAACCGTACAAGATGATGAGCGAACTACTCTGGATTGGATATGTTCGGGCTTATCTATCAATAATGTACAACCACCGGGTTTTCGTCCTTCTGCAGGAATGAAGTCAGATTGCCTCCATCCACAGGCATTACACAATACTGTAACTTGAGTATGCTCGCCAAAATATGGGATCTCATCAATATGAGTCATCATCATGACCTGGCCTTCTACTTTACAAATAGGACAAGGAATTTCTATTGGAACAGGCTCCATATTCTCACCTCTCAAAATCTGTGGTTTCGACTGCAAATGCCTCAGATTCAACGCCTCTTATTCCACGGCAACCAGGCGGTAATAGCATAAGTCTAGTATCTGTTAAACGAATTATTTGACCACCTAAATCGGTTTCCACAAAGAGATTCAATTTTTCGATTGCTGTTTGCAGTTCTAATTCACGGTTCATCAACTTCTCCATTCGAACGATGGCCGCTTCACCATCTGCGAGCCAGTCCATTAATTGTCCAACTCCAGTGAGGTCATGCAAAGTTGCACGATGAATTACTAACCCTCCTCCAACTTTAGGTACTGGAGCATCGGGGTACAATTTTTCTAGGTCATGATATCTTGTCGAAGATTCAGAATTCGTAACTGAGATGGTTGGCTGTTGCGAAGGCAAATTTAGCGTGCGAGGAGCCGGCCCACTGAAGGCGTCGAGTGATGTCTGCTTCTCCTCCTCCTCGCTCATGGGAGGTATGGTGTGACGGTTGGTTGATAAGGGTCCCGCGAGACGGGGGTATCATCCCGCCTAATATGTCGGGCTCCTAGCAAGGTGAGAATATGGAACAAGGTCCGGGCGCAGTAAAGACAGGAACTAGTACAATCGGCATCACATTCAACGGAGGGGTTGTAGTTGGTGCAGACCACAGAGCAACTATGGGGCACTTTGTAGCAAACAAGAGTGTTCAGAAATTATTCAAGATTGGAGACAATCTAGCACTTACAACAGCCGGATTGGTTGGACACGCACAATCTCTTGCTCGTACTCTAGCTGCAGAAGTATCTCTTTTCGAACTACGTAGAGGAGATTCAATGACTGTTAGAGGTGCAGCTACACTAACCGCAAACATCCTATCTGGAAGACCACATTGGGTCCAACTTCTAATCGTTGGAGTCGATAGTGAAGGCGGTTCCGTCTACTCAATTGACTCTGCAGGTGGTTCAATACCAGATTCATATTGTGCAACTGGTTCAGGTTCACCTTACATGTATGGTGTTCTAGAAGATGGATTCAGCGATAATATGTCTCGAAAGGACGCAGTTGCCCTTGCTGCACGTGCCCTGTCGGCTTCTGCACAGCGTGATGCTGCATCTGGAAACGGTATGGACCTAGCAGTAATCTCATCGAAAGACGGATATGTAACCGTCGAGCAGAGCGAAATCGCAGCCGCACTGAAGAAGTGAGGTTTTCCACTCCACCCGCGGGTTAGTCCCGTGGATCCTCTTTTGGGGGTTCACCATGTCAATCAGTGGGACGGAGGTGTAAATGATGAGACTTAGTTTCAAAGAAATGAAAGATGCGATTGCTAAAATCGTCCCTAAAGATGTCAGCTATGATGTTGATTTAGAGGCAGGAGATATTGCAATAATAACTCCAACCCCAGATGCTTTTGGCAGTGGTGAAGGATTGGTTGGTAAAATCGCTAAAAAAATCAAGCGACGTATTGTACTTCGACCACATTCATCAATTATGAAGGATGAAAAGGAAACTGAGGAATACATTAGAGAACTTATCGAAGAAGTTGCAGGTATTGACTCAATATATTTCGATGCATGTTATTGTGAAGTAACTGTGATTTGTAATAACCCTGGAGAAGCTGTTGGCCGAAGAGGAGCCAATGCTAAAGCGATCCGAGATGAATGTGGATGGTTGGTCAAGTTCGAAAGAACTCCACCTATCTATTCGAAAACTATCCACGATATCAAAGGATACAGAGCATCACATTCCAAAGAAAGGCGCAAACTGCTCAAAGACTTCGGATTAAACATATACCGTCCAAAGAGGCCTGGTTCGTTTTGGGTTAGGACAACTGCACTTGGGTCTTACAGAGAAGTTGGAAGAGCGTGCCATCTAGTTACTACTAATGAAAGTAGAGTGATGATAGATGTTGGAGTCAATATCGCTTCAGATACTGACCCTATGCCATATTTCACAGCACCTGAGGCTTTGCCNATGGAAAAGATGGATGCTGTTGTTTTGACCCATGCNCACCTAGACCATGCTGGAATGTTACCAGTACTATTCAGATATGGATACAGAGGNCCTGTTTACTGCACACCNCCTACTAGAGATATGATGCTTCTATTNCAATCAGATTACCTAAAGGTCGGTGGNTCTGAAGGTAAGNGAGCACCATACGANATGGAAGANATTCGNACCTGTATGCGTCACGTNGTCGATGTAGACTGGGGCCAAACTGTTGACATNGCACCTGATGTGAAGTTAACCTTCCATAATGCNGGNCACATTCTGGGTTCATCNTCTGTACACTTGCATGTAGGGGATGGAAAGCACAATATTGTATTCTCAGGAGACCAAAAGTACGAGAAATCCTGGCTATTCGATGCTGCAAATACACGCTTCCCTAGATGTGAAACATTAGTCATTGAATCTACATACGGGGCATCGGGTGATTTCCAGCCAAGTCGAGAAGAGGCGAATCAGGAATTACAAGACATTGTTAGTAGAACAATTCAGCGTGGAGGCAAGTTAATTTGTCCTGTTTTCGCTGTGGGAAGATCGCAAGAAGTAATGATTGCAATCGATGAGTTATTCAGATCAGGAAGTGTAAAACCAGTTCCTGTATATCTGGATGGAATGATTCAAGAAGCTACTGCAATACATTCATCTCACCCCAATTATTTGACACAATCTCTTCGAAAGAGTCTACTGAAAGATGATGGAAACAACCCATTCACCAGTGATTGGTTCAGACCAGTCCAAGGTAGAGATATGCGTGAATCAATTATCATGGATGGAAGTCCTTGTATTGTTCTAGCAACCAGTGGAATGATGAATGGAGGTCCTGTGATGAACTATTTCCAGAACTGGGCTCACGAAAATCGAAACTCTCTATGCTTTGTAGGATACCAGGCAGAGGGAACATTAGGTAGAAGACTGCAAAAAGGATTCAGTGAAGTTCCTATGATTATCGATGGGAAAACTGAAATTGTAAAAATCGGTTGCGAAATGGCAACGATTGATGGTTTCAGTGGCCATTCAGATAGAAGGCAATTGCTTGAATTCATTGAAAATATGAGTCCAAGACCAAAGAATGTAATTTGCCATCATGGTGACTACTTCAAGTGTAACGAATTAGGTAGAGCACTTCGTGAGAAATTCAAGGTTCGCACCTATGCTCCACAAAATTTGGAAACAATCAGATTGTCCTGATTATTCAAAGAACCTTTCAACCAGATGAGCGGTTTCATCTCGCTTTTCAGAAAGTTCACTCAGCCATTGAGTTGCCCTTTCAATACACATTTGTTTCATCTCTCCTGCAAGAATATTTCCTGAGCGATAACCTTGGTTAATCTCGGCTAAGAATGAATCGTCTTCTTCAAAGAAATACATCATGTATTGGTATGCAACATCCTTGTCAGGGTCACCACCCAATCTTCGATGTTCTTCCACTGTTGCCTGACCTCCTGAAAATGATTTTTTGATTTTCTTTTCAGCGGATGCAATATCATCTGATAGGAATAAAGTGGTTTTGGGTTTAGATGATGACATCTTGTCACCAGTCATTCCAACAGCAAAGCGATGATAGGTACTGGATGGAGCTAGCAGACCCATTCCCCCCATGCTCCTCTCAAGTGAAAGTAATGCCATTTTGATAGCACCTTTATCCCTTGAAGTAGCACTTGGTATGTTCACAGTACCGTGTTTTGGATTAGACATGATGTCAGAGAATCCTAAGCCAGATATTGTATCTACAATCTTTGAAAACACTTGCTTTTGTTTTTCTTTATTGATTCTACCATTAGATTCAACACCCATTACATGAGAGTTTTCTTCTTGTACTGAGACTCCAACTTGTATACCCATTTTTGCATTACTAACATTGAACCAATTTGTTTTGGCAGCAAGTCCTCTAGTTAATCTGAGATGTGGATCTTGGTCTACGCCAACTGGAACAACAATCGGCCTCAATCCTCCATACTCATCTAATTGAGGATGCAATATATCTCCTGCCTGTACTAGAGGTGCTTGTACATGTGCAAGGTTTGTTGAACCATCAAAGCCATAAATTGCTTCTAACTCTGATAAATTGGTTCTCTTACCCAATTGGAAACCGAGTTTTTGGACAATATTTCTCTCGGATTGGAAGTAGACTGATGTTTTATCTGGGTCTAAACCCAATGCTGCATAATTTGCAACATATTCCTCTGCAGCAATTTTTCTACCTTCTGCCAAGGAGATTCCACGAGTTGCTGTGGATTCTAAATCTGCAACTGCGATGGTAACATCGCCACCTTGTTGCTGGAACCATTTCACCTGGTCGATAACCATTGAATGGCCTAAGTGCATTTGGCCAGATGGCATCAATCCGGTCAAAACTCCAAATGCCTCACCCTTCCTCTTCGCTTCCAAGACCATTTCTAAGTCTCTATGTGCAAATACTATTCCTCTTCTATGGAGCCTTGAAGGCTCAGGAACTGAGACTCCGTCCATCGATGACAAACCAAACTGTTCGATGATACGAGAGTAATCCGTAGATTGGGATGAACCCCACGGATCGATGGTTACGTCATCATTCATCATCATCACCGCCTGTGACAACAGGCATCAACTCT
>NZFU01000057.1 GCA_002689345.1 Methanobacteriota archaeon
ATGGCCTTGAGTCCCGTAGGGACTCGTATTCACCCAAGGTTCATGTGTTATGCAATCCGCCCGTAGGGCGGGATGACTTCCATGAGAGACCTCAAAGCGCTACTTCTTGTCACGGTTTTTCTTCTCTCAATATTTTCTTCAATGGCTTCCGCAATGCCACCTGAAGACGAAGAAATCGCCGAAGAAATGCAAGATAGAATGCCATTTAGGGGTGATAAATTCTCAACTGAAGACTACGGTTGGTGGTTCACTTATGGTCCAGATTCCAACTTTGATGGAATGGATGACCGGCTCGAAAAGGTGATTGCAGGCGAAGAATCCGTATCTTCAACAGCCATAATCGGCGCAGATGGTCAAAAAACAGTTGCAATCGTAGTGGATTATGCTTGGCACCCTAGCCAAGATGAAATCGATGAACTGGTTGCAATCCTGAGGAGTCACGGCTGGGAAGCAGATGGCTCATGGTTCCAAGTTCTAGATTCTCTTGATTCGATAGTTGTCGACCATGTTCCAGTCAGCGCCCTATTGGAGATTCATGCAATTGAATCTGTAGTTGTGGTAGAGATGCAAAACATCATGGGAACAACTCTTGAAAATGCTAATCCGGCAACTAGGATCAGGCCTTCAGATGAATATTCTGGTACAGTATACGACAGAGGATATACCGGTGAAGGCGTAGTAATAGCAGTTCTTGATAGCGGTGTTGATAACGAACATCGCTCTCTCAACGATTTTGATGATGTGGATGATGAGCCTGATTTAGATGCTAATTCCTATGATGATCAAAAATGGGTGGCTGGATATGATGCAACTTCTCAGGCATCAAATCCAGATGGCTCTCAAGATCCTGACGATGGCCAAGGTCACGGTACTCACGTTGCCGGAATCGCCCTAGGTACAGGAGATGCATCTGGAGTGCATATGGGTGGAGCGCCAGGCGCTTACCTTGTCGATGTCAAAGTGTTGACCGATAGCGGTGGAACAAATTCTCAGAATTCTCTAAATGGTATTCAATGGATGATAAACAACAAAGATACCGATTGGGGAGATGGCGCCAAAGGTATTCAGATTGGACAAATGTCATTCGGTTCAATCGGAAATGCCCTCGACCCTAATGATACGGGAGACAATGGGACAGGTGCAGAATCACGCCTAGTTAACAATGCAACATATGACCATGACATTGCATGTATTGTTGCGGCAGGTAATGATGGAAAGAATAGAATTGCGTCTCCAGGAAGTGCTGATGGTGCAATAACAATCGGTTCTGCAGACAACTCAGATACAATCAATCGAACTGATGATTTCATGGCTTCATATTCCAATACAGGTCCGCGTGAAAGCGACAATGATGATGATGATTGGGACGAGTTAAAGCCAGACCTAACCGCATATGGCAGTGGAATATATTCGGCTTCTGCTGCTACCGGAACTTCATTCCCTGGCTCACCCCGTCCTATGGCGGACAATTCTTACGAATCTAAAGATGGAACTTCCATGGCTACTCCACTTGTTTCAGGAGTTGTGGCACTAATGTTGCAGGCCGATTCAGATCTAAAACCTACTGAGATTAAAGACATCCTTCGTAACTCAAGCGAGCAAAAAGGAAGTCCTTCAGAATCCGGTATTTCCGACCGTTGGAATGACGAATGGGGCTTTGGTTTACTTGATGCATCATGTGCTGTTGATACGGTGTTGGAGAGAACATGTACACCTTTGAGCGGTGGTGGAGGAGGAGTTATAATCCCTCCTGGAAATGATTCGGATGAGGGTGTATTAATCGAAAAACCAGATAATGGAACTTGGTTCATCGCAGGAGATATTGTGCGAATAAGTGGAGGAATAATTGCAGATAGTGGACCATGGAATCAGGTCGACATTAGAATTACCCAATATTATGATGATGCAGACGAAGAGGTCCTAATGGATTGGACAACTGCAGGCGGCGACGTAGATTCATGGTATCTCGATGTTCTAATCAAGGAAGATTGGTACGATGAAGATGAATCTGTTGTTGTCATCGAAGCTAATGCTGGAGGCGATGATGAATTATTATCTAGCGATGCTAGATGGGGATATATCGGTAAAATGATGGTTTCATTTGGCTCGCCATCGTCGGGATCAACACTAACCGACATGGTTAGTTTTAGTGGTACTGCTCAGGGTATTGAGCCTAGTGAGTTGATGTATCGTATCAATTCTGGTGGCTGGGTAGTAGCACATTTCTTTGATGAAGAAGATAATAGTGCTCAAGATTGGTCATTTACATGGGATTCTACTGTGGTAGATGATGGTTCACACAAAGTATCTGTTAAGTTAGTGAATGTTAGTGGAACTGAGTCCGATTTAGTTCGTAGGACATTCACAGTGGACAATCAACCAGCAGCCCCTGAATTAAGATTCCAAGGTTCAGTCCAGATTTTGGACCAAGATTTACCTGCTAGTACAGCGGTTGCGGGAACGATTCTGGAGATTCATTTCAATGTAGTTAATACCGGAGATAAAGATGCTACAGACTTACATGTTCGTTTAGATGCTCCCGGTGACGAATCTAGCACTTATCCAAGTGAAGGAAAGATACCTCGACTAGATGAAGGCGAGACCACTTCTGTGATACTTTGGTGGTGGGCAACTGAAGCAGGAATTCATGATGTCACAATCGAAATTGACCCCAATGGTATTCTAAATGATGACCAGAGCGACAATGAATATACATTCCAATTCGAAATAGAGGAAAGACCGATTGAACCTACTCTTCGTTTCTTGACCAGTGCGGTTTCCACCTTTGCCTCAATACCTTCTCCTAGTATCGATGCAGACAAACCAATACCCTACACGATAAGTGTTCGAGTCGATAATCTCGGTCAAACTGAGGCAACAAATATCAAAATGACACTTTTCACTAAGGTAAATGGTGGTTGGGTTGAAGGAGATTCAAGGACAATTTCAGTAATTCCTGGTTCTGAAAGTTCTTCAGGCCACGCGAAAGCACAATTTACTCACATTCATGATTCGGTTGGAATAGTCAAACACAAAGTTCTTCTCGAAGGAAATGGCGTGACAGCCCAATATTCGCAATTAAGATTTAGTGTAGTTGTTGATGAATTTGAAGTAGGGTCTAAGACCGCTATAAATGCGATTTCTGATGGCGAAGCTGTTCTAGGGTTTGTAGGAATACCAGATGGGGCTGATACTCAAGATGGTGGTGGATTGTTGTTTACAACTAAAGATGGCGAACTTCACGCTAGAACTCTTACTCCTAACTTTGCAACCCCTGGAGACACATTGATTGAAGAGAATTGGGCGGGTGAATTCTCCTTTGTCTTAAGAGATGACAACCGTGTACATTTGTCTTGGAATAAGAGATTCGAAGATCAGCAAGGATACACAATGACCGATGTTGGTATGGCTAGTATTGGTATGCTTGGAGATATGAGCAGTGTGACTTCACACCTCACTCCATTGAAACAATCAGAGGGCAATTACTGGGGATTCGATATGGCGGTTAGAGGTGATGAAATCGTTCTTGCAGGTTATCATCGAGATATTTTGACCGGCGGTTCGTGGAATGATGTTACTAACATATTCATGATTCATAATGATGATGCAAAATCTAATTCTGGTTGGACGACTAAAATGAACGTACTATCTGATATCGATATCAGACCGCAAAATGGCGATGCATTAGCGGTTGGAATTGGTAAAGAGGAAATCCATCTATTGTATCAAGCAATGCGAGATGATGTCACAGGAGAAGAAAGAGTCGGATTATTCTATGCTCATGGTGTGATTTCTCAAACCCCATTCAATTTCCAAGCACCGGCAGGAGATGATGCAAGCATGCCTGAAATGCTGGTTGTAGAGCACGAAGGTAAGGATGTATTAGTGGCTGCTTGGATTCAAGGAAGTGGACGTTCTGCAGAGATTATCAGTGTAGTTCAAGATTCTATTTGGTCGGTTGAAGTCAATAGCAACATTTCGGCTCCAGGTGCTACAAAAGTAGTGATGATGAAAGTCTCAAAAGATGAGATAAAAATCTATCATGATGAAATCGGAATACTTGGTCCTGTTACTAGATACGGTATGTATAATACCGGAGATACTGAAATTGGCTTGTCCAATTTAATCGGAGAAGGACACATCATTGGAGCAGGCAGTATTGGAAATGATGCAATTGTAATCATGTCTTCACCTTCTGGAAAAATTAGTGGGAAGAAAGTGGTTTATCTCTATCCTGCAGATAACGATGATGACGATAATGGATTACTCGATTTAATTCTGAGCCCGTTACCTGGTGAAACAACTATGGAGAAAGTGAAGGCATTAGGGGCAATTGGTGGATTCTTGATTGTACTATTTACTGCAGTAATTATTGTTCTACGACGCTCACATCGCGAAGAAGAGGAATTAGAAGTCTCTGCTGAAGGAAGCGATCTAGAATTGTTGATAGAAACAGAAGAAGACGATGGTCCTTTAGTTGCGATAGATACAGATGGTGATTCCGAATTAGTCGTATCTTCACTTCAATCCAATGTAGTATTGGAGGACGAAGAGGAAGATACGAGAGATCTTTCTGCTGAATTAGAAGCAAAGGTCGAAGACGGTACTGCATCAAAGAGATTAGAACGTAGAATGAAGCGGAAGAATGACAGAGAGGCTAAAGAAATCTTTGAAAATATGACAAAGAATCTACCTCCTCTACCTGCTTTAGGGACTTTACCACCTCCTGGAGGTTTGCCAACTCTAGACGCTCCATTACTTGGAGAATTACCACCATTACCGATGCCTCCTGCACCGGGCGAATTACCGATGCCTCCTGCACCTGGAGAATTACCGATGCCTCCTGCACCTGGAGATCTATCTTTACCACCAATACCTGCTCCTGAGAGAAATGTTACTTGTGGGTCTTGTGGAGCTAATTTAACTGTGAAAGATATGACCTTGCGACGTATGGATTGTCCTATTTGTTCTGAAGTAATAAACATGTGAGGATTAATCATGTGTGGAATTTTTGGATTTATTGGAAATAGAGCAGCAGCGCCCCTTTTGGTAGAGGGATTGCGCAGGTTAGAATACCGTGGTTATGATTCATCAGGAATTGTAGTCAAAGATGGTGGCTTACAAGTACACAAGAAAGTAGGCAAGGTGTCTGAACTGTCGAAGATTCTTCCAAATCATATCGCCGGTGATTCTGGTATCGCCCATACTCGTTGGGCTACACATGGCGGCGTTACCGATTTGAATGCACACCCTCACTTGAATTCAGATGAAAGTATTGCAATTGTACATAATGGGATAATTAACAATGCACGTGGACTTAGAAAAAAGTTAGAATCAAAAGGATTTGAATTGAAATCTGAAACCGATTCAGAGGTATTGGTTCATATGATTAATATCGGACTAGAATCTGGTCAAGAACCACTTGAAGCGGTTAGAAAAACTCTGAATCGAGTCACAGGTACATGGGGACTATGCGTTTTGTTCAAGGATTATGATATGATTATCTGTGCGCGAAACGGCTCGCCTTTAATCATAGGTCAAGGAGATGGTGAATCGTTCATATCCTCTGACCCTCATGCATTATCTCGCCACACTCAGAATATATTCTTCTTAGAAGATGGTGATATGGCAGTTATTGACAAAAGTGGGATTGATATTTCTCGGTTAGAAGGTGGCTCATCTACCACAAGTATGACAGTTATCGAAGATGAATGGGGCGAAGCTGATATGGCTGGATATCCGCATTTCATGCTCAAAGAAATACACGAGCAGCCCGAGGCTTTACGAAGATGTATTACTGGACGTTTAGACAAATCAAATGGAAGTGCAAAACTTGGAGGATTGAAACTTGAACCTATTCGATTGCGAACTTCACCTCATGTTAGATTGATTGGTTGTGGAACTGCACTTAATGCCTGTAAAATCGGCCAACTAGCGATTGAAAGTCTTGCTAGAATTCCGGCTACATCTCATGTGGCTAGTGAATTCCGTTACAATGATCCTGTGATCAATCCAAATGCAATTCATTTCGCAGTTTCACAATCTGGAGAAACTGCTGATACCTTGTCTGCAGTAAAAGAGATTCAATTGAAGGGCGGAGAAGTTCATGGTATTGTCAATGTAGTTGGCTCAACCATTGCCCGACTTTGTGGCCAAGGGGTGTACATCCATAGCGGGCCAGAACAAGCGGTTGCCTCGACTAAAGCATTCACAAATATGGTCGGAGCACTTCTGTTATTTGCACTGAGAATTGGAAGAACACGCTCATTTTCAAGAGAAAGGGGCCGTTCAATCATAGCAGATTTCGAGAAAATACCTGAACTCATGGAAAAATATCTTGCAGAACCTGGACCGATCGACGAAGCGGTAGAGATGGTAAAGAATGCAAAGAGTGTTCTTTTCTTAGGACGAGGGTTATCTGCACCCGTTGCTAGTGAAGGCGCTCTCAAGTTGATGGAAATTGCTTACATCCCATGTCTAGCATATCCAGCTGGTGAAATGAAACATGGACCTATTGCACTTCTCGAAGAAGGAAGTCCAGTCGTCGTAATTGCTCCAAATGATAAACATCGTGAGAAAACCATCGCCTCAATGCACGAGTGTAAAGCACGCGGTGCAAAGATAATTCTCATCCACGAAGAAGGAGATTCAATCCATGAGGAAGCAGATGTTTCGATAGCTATACCTCCCTGTGATTCATTACTAACTCCTCTATTATCTGTAATACCAACTCAGTTGATTGCTTACAAGACAGCATTGGAATTAGGTTGTGACGTAGATAGGCCACGTAATTTGGCTAAGTCGGTCACAGTCGAGTGATTCACAGGTACTTCCATTCACCAGATACCGTTTCGAAATACATCAACGTTCCATCTGGTTGGCGTACCCAATGTATGCCATTTTCATCAGTCCAACTTTCTTGTTCAGTCGCAGTTACTTCATGCGCTGCCATATCATGCAGAGATTCAGCAGGTAGTGCTTGGTTGAGCATAGCTTCATCTGTATTGATGAATCCTTCACCTTCATTTTTCTTCCCGCCAATGCGCATCACAATAATTGTAGCAACACAAGCCAATACCACGAATAATAAGACGTAAATCAACCAAGAGTTATCCTCTGCTTGATCGGCCCTTGACATACTTGCATCATTAGGGAAGTAATCTTCACCGTCAGCAACTCCATCACCATCAGTATCTTTTGTTTCATCCGCATTATTAGGGAATGCATCGTTTGAATCACTAACTCCATCTTCATCGCTATCTTTCTGGTCATCTGCACATCCATTGGTATCAATGAATTCTCCTAATACTGTATGAGGACATTTGTCATCCTGGTCGTTAATTCCATCCCCATCGTTGTCTCTTTGGTCAGGTGCACATCCATCTAAATCGGTAGGTGCTCCATCAATAGTTCCCGGACAGAGGTCAGATGCATCATCACGCCCATCCCCATCACTATCGATTTGTGAAGCGGAACAACCGCTTTGGTCTACCATTACTCCTGGTGAAGTCATTGGGCAATCATCAAGTGAGTCTTGAACTCCATCAGCATCTTCGTCTAACTGAGCATCACTGCATCCTTCAGGGTCAACCAAAGCTCCAAGAATTGAGAGTTGACATTTATCTTTATCATCGGTGATTCCATCTTGATCAGAATCAGTTTGTGCCCATGAGCAACCCTGTGGATCTACCTCAGCATTCTCTTCAGTACCGGGGCAATCATCTCGAGCGTCATCAATGCCATCATCATCGCTATCTCTTTCGTAGTCTGCGCATCCTACGCCATTGACTTCATCTCCAGCAGTAGTTGAATGACACAAATCTCGTGAATCGTCTACACCATCTCCATCAGAATCTCTCTGTTCAGGAGCACATCCTGAATTATCAGGAATAGATGATGGAGATGTATCTGGGCAAGTGTCCCAGGTATTGTTCACTCCATCCATATCATCATCGATTTGAGCCTGTGCACAGCCTTGTGAATTCACTTCGTGACCAGGCATTGTTCCCGGACATAAATCATCATCATCAACAACGCTATCTCCATCGGAATCGGTTTGTGATTCTGAGCATCCAAACTCATCAACAACTTCTCCTGGTGGAGTGTTAAGACATTGGTCGCCAGAGTTTCCATTGGCGTTATCTCCATATCCATCTCCATCATCATCGTTCCACTGAGTGGGGTCATTAGGGAATATATCTGGACTCAATCCAGCTTGGTTGTCACCATGTCCATCTGAGTCGCTATCTGCCCACTGGCTTCCATCATTAGGGAATGCGTCAGGATTGGTTCCGTTTTGGTTGTCTCCATAGCCATCACCATCACTATCATGCCATTGAGTTGGGTCTGATGGATATCGGTCAGGGTCGTTACCTTGTTGGTTATCTCCATATCCGTCTCCGTCACTATCTGCCCATTGTGTGCCGTCATTAGGGAATGCATCTGGATTGTTGCCAGATGGATTATCTCCAAATCCATCATCATCTGCATCGGACCATTGAGTTGCATCTCCAGGGAATGCATCCCCGTTATTACCCCAATCATTGTCTCCATATCCATCTCCATCTGAATCAGCCCATTGGCTAGAATCCGTAGGATATAGGTCGCCGGCTGTACCGTTAGTATTGTCGCCATAGCCATCGCCATCAGTATCTCGCCATTGGGTGGAATCGAATGGGAAATCATCTGGATTTACGCCATTTGGATTATCTCCAAATCCATCACCATCTAAGTCACTCCACTGAGTCTGGTCGTAAGGGAATATGTCTGGTGAAGTACCGTTTGGATTGTCACCATAGCCATCACCATCATAGTCTGACCACTGTGTTGAATCATTGATAAATGCATCGACATCATCCATGTATCCATCACCATCAGTATCCCATTGGGATGCAGAGCAACCATACGAATTTACACTTGCTCCAGCAGGTGTCTGCGAGCACAGATCCTGTTCGTTGATCACACCATCATTATCGTCATCATAGGATAAATTGAAGCAGTTTGAATCAGAATCTATCTGGCTTCCAGAAAGATAGAGAATAGTTTCTGCACAGTACATTCCACTTGTACTTGGTGTGGCGTAGTAATATGATTGTGGACTATAATTTATCGATCCTGCAGTGAAGTTAATCATATTTGAATTTGATAACACTGTGCCATTAGAAAGGTAACTAACCGATGTTTGATAACTGTAAAGAGTACCAATTGACAATGTTCCCATAGAGAAAGTCACTGAATTATTTGTAGAATTAATATTAGATGTAATTGCAGTTATTGTAACAGTAGGCTGAGATGGTGTCCAACTTGACTCGTGAAATCCAACCATTGAAGTTGACGAGTCCCATAATACAGTTGTAAGTACATGTTCGTTGATGGTTGAGGGGGCATTCAAATTCAATGAAGAACTCCACATTGAACTTGTAGCACTGAAATTACTCCATCCACTATCCACTGTGGTGTTAGTGACATTATCATAGTAATACCATTGAACCGAATAACTACTACCAATCGTTAAATTTGATGCAGAAAAACCTGCATTATTTGAACCGTTTATCGAATTGGTTAACATTTCATGATAAAGGATGTCGTAATCCATAGAAAGGTATGTAGTTCCAGACATTAAGGTGGAAACTATAGCATAAACTCCTTCAGAGTCAGGCGTAGATAAAGTTAGATTGTACCACATTTGAGTACTGGTTGCAACCCAATTATATGTTGAAGTAGTATTGCTTCCATTTTGTGACATCGGGTATTCAAAGATCGTATAATTCAGTGAATAATTGTCACCAACAGTTAATCCCATCATATAGTTTGCAGCATATCCTTTGTCAATCATTGTACTAGATACCGAAGCGGCAGGTGTAGCACTTGGATTAACTAAGGTAACTTGCATAGTGTAGTTTCCTAAACCTGAATTGGCAATGACGCCGAAGTAAACCATAACGCCTCCGGATGACTGGTTGGTTCCGTTGGTTGTTACCGATGCTGAACCGGTTGTAACATCATTATCGGTGTCAACATAAAATGTCCAAGCGGAATCAATCATGATAAGCGAGAAATTTCCATTCGAAGGATAAGTCAAATTCACATGTATTTCATAACCGGTGGGAATGGTCAAATTATAGAGGTCCGCATTATCATTCACAGAATCTATCCACCCCGAATAAGTCGAAGATACGGGGGATAGAGTCAATGCATTTGCTTGAAGGTCACTTGCATCACCGCCCGAGCCAGCATCATTCTGGCTTACAGGTGTATCGAATGTTAGATTCAACGAGTATTGTCCATACCCGGAATACGCAGCTACGACTAAGCAGACGTATACTCCTCCAGATGAGATATTTGTCCCTCCCGAACTTACGATTTCAGGATTTGAATATTCACTTGAATCATAAGCAAAACTCACTGTACTATCAGCAAGATATAGGTCGAAGTCTTCGGTAGATGGATATGATAAAATTGCATTTAGAATCTTACCGCTAGGAATCCAAACCTGATAGACATCCCATACATCTGTGGTGTCATCTACCCATCCAATTAGACTCTGGTTTCCACCTGACAAACTTACGGACGTACCTGAGGTATTTCCGGCATCGCCACCCGAACCACCGTCATTTTGGCTAGTGTTGTTCGCATTCATCACAATTGGATTGTCTTCAAGACTGTTAATAACTCCATAATCGGGACCTGTAAAGGCTGCTCCAATGAGCAGCAAAGCAAGAATTCCTGTAAATATACGGGCTGACATGCTTTTGCGATGTCATAACAGAACATCAAGTCTTCGCGGGTTTTATTGGATTGTAAAACGTTGGTCCGCAGAATTCCAAAGAATTGGCGAGTAACCTAGGCGGTGATGGGTGTGGCGCATCTTGATGACTCCAATTTTTCTAGTGATGTCATCACCCTGCCTTTCCATTGTCAAGTGCATAACTCCATCTGAAAGGTAATCTTCAACTCCATATTCACCGAACTGTTTGTGATCTTCACCTGTCATTTCACAGATAAAGAAAGAAGTCAATTCCAATCTTCTACATGCTTCGAATAGGCGGAAAATTTCATCACGTGGATTTTCCATTTTAGTCAATGTAAAGAATGCCCCTAAGGAGTCGAATACTAGTAGTTCAAAACCAATTGACTGACGATAGGATGTAAGTTGTTTAATCAACTGGCCCATCCAATCAATTCTGTTACTCATACCTTGTTCATCGAGTTGAACACGTAAATCGGATAAGTCAATAATCGCAATTCGGTTTCTGACTCTCGGGTCATCGACATTCATCCCCATGTTCGACATATGTGAGCGAAGTGAATCTTTGCCCTGCTCAAGAGTAACATAAATTCCACTAGTTTCGCCATACAGTACGGCATTATACAACAATGAAAATGTTACTGAAGATTTCATTGCACCTGACTGTCCAGCTACGATACAAATATGTCCTTGGGGGATACCACCTTGCATGTTTTCATCTAATCCTGCGATGTGTGTTGGAATCCTTTCGATGTCACTCACGTCGTCTCACCGGTACGGTGTAACAGCGATGTTCTCTTCAAGGTGACCCCCAAACGGCTTGTTATGGGAATTTGGCTAGCGAGTGCTTCCAAGCGTCGAGCACAGATTCTAAATGACCGATTTGGCAAGGTCCATATCGAAGCACTTAGCGATGTAGATGAGACTCCACCGACCGGTTCAGTAGATGNTCAAGTGTTGGCAATTTGCCGGCGAAAAGCTGCAGCAGTAAAGCCAGGTCANAATTTTGCAGCAGTTGTAGTTGCAGATACAATGGTAGGTGATCCGGATGATGCAAATGCTGCTATGGGCAAGGCTTCGGATGAATTGAGTGCAACTTCAATGATTAAACGATTATCAGGGCGTCGCCATCAAGTTTGGTCAGCAACCGGAATACAAATTTGTGGTGATTGGACATTTTTTATCGAATGCGCAATCGTTGAAGTCGATGAGTTATCGATAGATGAAATTGCAAATTTGATCCAATCTGGTTCTTGGAGGAATAAAGCAGGGTCCTACGATTTAGCAGGTGAGATGGGGCGACATGCTAGATTGATTGACGGTGATGAACTTGCAGTTCTCGGATTTGCTCCAAGCGCGTTAAAATTACTCGATTAATTATCGGTTTGAAATCCCGGTCCTTCATCGGAATTTGCCAAATATTTGTCATAAAACATTGGAGTTTTGTGCCAAGTATCAAGGCTAAAGAATGTTTCTTTAACCCAGTGAATTAGAATAAATAAATATGAAATAGCATATATTGCAATTCCAAGGCGTGGGTATTGTTGCACCGCTTCACCAGTTTGCCAACTTAGACTCATTGCGTAAACTGTAATTATCGTTCCTGAATTGATTAACAATATCATAAACCATTGTGTTTTTCTTCTATGAATTGACAATCGCTTGTGGTCATCATGTAGGTATGAAGCATAACCCCATAATGCTTGGAAGGCAACTCCAAATATCAAAATCCAGCGATGATATGACATCATTGCATCAGTTGTCTCAACATATCCCATAGTTTCTGCATATGCTGCAATTCCGATTACTGGCAGCCACAATATAGATGCAAGTATCATTTTGTTGCATTGGCTTTTTTCCTTTAGCATGAAAATAATTTTCTTGGGATTTAGCATTAGGAAAATGAAGATATAAGGTAATAATTGTAATATGGCTGCTAGCCTAATGGATATATCTCCTCGGTTCATAATCGGTTCTGAAATAAATGAAAGGAATAGCAATAATGCGTAAGCAATGAATATTTTGCTGAGATTTTTGACATGGATAATTTTCCAATCCAGTCTACGATTAAAATGTGAAATTATCAGTGACACAATTACTAGAGGGATGAAAAATCCATAGATGAAATTTTCAGATGTATTCAGGACTCCAGGAATTTCATTTCTCAGTACCCAGCTGGTAATTATGAATAGGCCCAATATTGGCGTAATCGCACCTAATGTATATGAAAAAGGGCCTAACTTCCCGTCTTCTGTATTTTTACTTTTGAAAACTTTTACGGCAGGCGGTCCTAAACAAACTAGAGATGTACAAAGGAGAGTTATTCCGATTGTAGCCAATGTCTGGAATAGTTCTAAATTATTACTCATTATTCCAAGCATAATTGTAATTTGGCCAGCAATATTCATTCCTACATACAACCGCATCAAAGTTTTTTCAAAACTTTTGATATCATATATTAGAGGAAGAATACTAAAACCAAGTCCTGCAATTATACACATCATCCAACCTAATGAAAGTTGTAATCTTAATGCATACTGTATCTCTACTAAATTATTAGAATAGAATTCTGAACCTGAAGTGCCCACCCAAATTGCAGTTATCATGAATAATATCTGCATGATGACTGCGGCAAGAATGAGGTCAACATACGACCCTGCAGCCCAATGTTGGCTACGTCGTAAGTTAAAATTCATGCTTGTGGCTAACGCTTACAGCATATAATCATGGACCCTTTACATAAGAAGAGGGACTAATCCTAATTCATTCTTTGAAACATCCATAGAGACATCACTTCCAGGTAATAGAAGTAACTTATCAGATTCATCTAATGCGAAAATAGCAATTCCAATTTCATCAGCCATATGTTTCAAAGTTCTTCTACATGCGTTGGTTTGAGTATCCATATGGATTAATCCGTTCAAATCTACAATTACCGTGTCGCCTCTTCGCAATCTATCCTCTATGGGACGAATTGGCAATCGATGCATTTGATCAGGAACAACGTATCGTAGAGCTCTGTCTGGGAAATCGGTTGAGGTAGAAGAGTAATTTGACAAATCGTGAAATGCTTCACCATCAGGTGTTACCGGTCCAGTCCATCCTTTGGGTAAGGAAGTCGAGTGTTTAATCGGGGGAGGGATAGGAGCGGGTTTGCTAACATTACTTTCCAATGTAGTTTCAACAGGTAAAACTTCGTCTGGGCTAACAATAGTAAGCTGTTGGCCAGGGGCTTGATTCTCTTTTTTTGTTTTCCTCTTTTTTGCACGCTTAACCGTTTCAGGAGAAGGTGCTTCAGGGTCAGGGAATCCAAAAAACTGCCAAAGTGTTCCCATTATTTTCACTACTCAAAGGTCCAAGTCATCTAGAAGATCTGCTAGTGCTTGCGACGCAGGGGTAGGTGCTGGTTCTTGAACCATCGTCTGTCCAAGTAGTGAAAGGTCCGGTTCTGCAGCGGTTTGTGCTGGCACCGGGTCATAGGTTTGAGGAGTTGTTTGAACAACGGTTTGCATTGGCTCAGAATATGTTTGAGTCGTCGGTTGCTGTTCAGGATTAGATGCAAGATATTGCTCTCCATAATATGACCATTGTTCCATTGTCCATCCTTCAGGTAAACCTGCGGCAGGAATTGGTGGACCTGTATTAATTGATTCAGTAACCATTGGCTCAGGGCTTGCCTGTTCCGTTACAGAATGAGTCTCAACAGGTGCAGGTTCACTCCAGCCATAATCAGGCATATGTTTGGTTTCAATAGGAATATCACTATCGGACCTTCCTCTAAGTAATAACACACCTAACAGCACTGCAATAACTAATGCCAAAATTGCTCCAGCCGCTACAGGTGTAGTCATTCCAAACAACCCTTCCGATGGTTTTTCTTCAACTTCAACAATTACTGAAGCACTACTGGTTTTACCATCATCATCTGTAACAGTTAGATTGACAAAGTATTTGCCAGGCGTGGTAAACTTGATTGTGAATTCTTCCCCGAATCCATCTTGTGTTGCTCCTGCAGTGTTTGGGTCATCCCAAATGAACTGTAGTTGAGAGCGGTCTGTAGGGGAATCGGTTGAATTTACTCCATTGAATGTAATCGATTCACCTTCTGTGATTACAAATCCGTTTTCTGGAACAAAGATATTTGCGGTAGGTGGTCGATTAACAATGGTTACATCGATTGAAAATGAATCTGATGTATTATCATCATCCCAAACATTTGCAGTTATAGTTCTCAACCCGGGTGTTGGCCAGGAATAGACAAGGTCAGGACCTTCTACATCACAGTCATCAGTTGTATTTCCGTTACCATCCGAATCAGCTGAAACAATTAGGTCCCAGCAATAGATTAGAACATCAGCATCAGCAATATCGGTAGCAGAAGCACTAATATTGATTATTTCATCTTCGAATAATGCCTTTTGAGCAGGTAGTACATCTAGCACAGGTACAATGTTGTTGACACGTACATAGCCCAGAACATCCTCACTCGCTACACCATCATTGTCAGTAACAAATGCTCGAATAGTATGCATTCCCGAATTACCCCAAGATGCAGTAATTGCAGAATCAGGCCCAGATGTAGTAACTGTCCAATTTTGGTCAAAATCATCAGGATACCATGTGATTAGCAAGCTTTCCCTGTCCGATAGGGTATCATCACCCTCTATTTGCAAAGATGCTACAACATCCTCATCGATATTCCATGTTCCATCTTCCAATGTATCGTAAGGAATTCCACCTATTGAGAACATCATTTCTCCAATTGTAGGAGCGACATTTAGAACTTCAAATTCCAATATATCTGAAACTGATGAATTATCATCATCGGTCACAACAACTTCAATTTGGTGGACTCCTTCTTCTTCAGGACTAAACGTACAATATGGGCCATACAGGACTCCATCATTACAAGTACTATCAGGCCATGTTATCGTCACATGTTGCCCTTCTGGAGATATAGTATCTATGTCTCCGCTATCCGATGCATCAAATGTGATTGAACTTCCTGCACCAACTGCGGTGATGGTAGATGTCAAATTCACATATGGGTCACGGTTTAGAATTGTAGCATACATGACTAATTCGATTTCATCGAGTTCATCGTCAACCACTGTTACCTTAACTTCCCAATCTCCATCATCAACCCATGACCAATTCGTTCTACAATTTGGTGCATCGATTAATTCTGTTCTTACTCCATCTTGAATTTCAAAGATGCAATTAACGCCTCCCGTATCTCCATCATATGACCCGGATGCATCGATTGATACATTCTCAAATGTGAATACATTATCTGTTAGTACCATATTAGCAATAGGCATTCTTCCAATAAAAATGTCCAGTGATGCAACATTGTTAGAACGATTTGCATCAGCAGTGACCGTATTGTCAGGGTCGACCACGAATGACAATGTTTGAATTCCAATTGCTGTATTTTCAGGAACTGTCCAATTTACATCTACCCTTGCTTCAGAATACGGCGATAATGCAGGCAGAGTTCCTCTTACAGTTGTACCATCAGGGGTTGTGATCTCCATCTCTGTAGCAGGGGAGGTTAAAACTCCACGATTTTGCGCAGGGACCGAGAATTGAATTGTGTCTCCTGGTAATGCATTGTATCCACTTGCTTGAGAGAGAATAACCGAATCATTACCTCTTGTTCTAGTGACGATCATCGAATCAGAATTTGCAACTAAGTCAATGCCAACAACAGATAAATCCATCACTATTGAAGTGGCTCCAACATACTTATTCACGGGTTCAAATACAACAACTCCATTACTCGACCAATCGTCTGAAGCATTAGAACTATCCTTGTTATTTCCAACAAATAGGTCATGCATTATTTTCCCATCACCATCAGTTGTCAAACTTACTATAGTTCCTTCAGATTCATATCGAAGTTGTAAGTTTTGACCAACTTCTCCAATACCATTTACCGTCATGTAACTTACAATTTCTTCTGTAGCATTTGGAAGAATTGCAACAAATTCTGGAGTGATATCAATAGCTACATTTCTGATTCCAGGATTACTTGCTGCAACAACTCCTGAACTATCAGTAGGTGTATAGCTCTTTAATTTCCAATCAATTACAAATCCTGCAGGGTTATCGATTCTTTGCCACGCATAATTTCTTACTTCGTTGCAATACCATTCAAATCCACCAGGGGTTCCTGAACTATTCCAATTGTTGACTTTATGAGAATCAGTGCAACCTCCGTATTGAATTGTATCTTGATCTTCGGTAGGTGTGCCATCCGAAGTTGCTTGGTATGAAGTGTTATCTTCAACATAAGGCGTGTTAAATTCGTTCGGGTCAAAATAATCCGAGGTTCCACTGACATTTGTACCGGAATTATAACTTGCAACCCACTGGTCTCCAGTTCTTAGAGGGAAATCGTACTTTTCACGAGGTGGATTGTATATTGTTGAGAATTCTAAATCTTGCGCCAGTGTTTGAGTTTGGCTGGTAATTGGGAATCCCCAGAAGTATGGTATGAATGTGACCGTCAATGAAAAAGTTTGATTCCATTGCCCCAAATCAGATGCACGGAAAATGTCAGTTCCTCGGTACTCAATTTCAACTTTACCAGTGTAGGTGGTACCATCCGACTCTATTTGTGAATTTGAACCGGATTCAAAATCTCCCGAAATGTCAACAAAATAAACCAGGGTTTGAGTTCCCATAATCATCTCATAACCTATGTCAGTAACCTCTACAGTAGTATC
>NZFU01000058.1 GCA_002689345.1 Methanobacteriota archaeon
CTGCTCGCAAAAACTTGGCTTGTGTCTTTTCCGCTCTTCATGAGAACGAAGTACTTCTTTTCACCCATTGGTTAAACCTCATCCCGCCTACGGATTCACTAAGGTTATAATATTTCCCCCGTCAAACCGCTATACTGCGCTACATATTGCACGCAGTGGCCCTTTTCAGAAGCCACTTTGGCGCAGTATAGCGTTTAGAAAACGAATCAAATTTCAGCCCCAGCAAGAGTCTTTGATCCTGTAACCCCTGGAACTTGGCGAATAATATCAACTACGGTTTTTGCAATAACTCCTAGAGTCTCAGCTTCTAGTTTGATGATAATATCATAGTCACCAAAAAGAAGAGTAGCGTCAACTACATTCTCTATGTTTTTGATACTTTGAAACGCATCATACTCTTGACCCGGTGAAACATTGACTAGAACATATCCTACTGCCATAATTAGGCCAACAACTCAAACATCATGAAGTCTATGTTTAGCGAAGGTCTTCTAGACTACTTCGATATGTTTCCCATTGCTCTTCTTCCCATTCATCTGGAACTGGGCCATCTAGCCAATCCAAAAATTCCTCAAGAGACCACCCATCTGGTATTCTTTCATCCCTCTCAGGTGCAATTTCTTCATTATGCCAAGTTTCAGGAATCTCTTCATCCCCTCGCGTGCGCGCGCGTACGAGTAAAGATATAACAACAAAAATCACAAGTAATCCGACAATAACCAAGGGAGTGGAAACCGCCTCAGATTTCTCATCGGTTTCCTGTTCCAAATCTCCACAATCTTCGATACAATCATCTGGTATGTCAATTATTACAATCGCTGTATATTCAACCACATTTCCACTCCAATCTTCACATGAAATACTAATGGTCATGTTTCCGGTCAAATCATTTGGCAATAACCATGAGGTTGACCATATGCCAGTTCCATCCAAATCGGTAACTGCACTATTTTCTTTGGAATATATTGTGGTATTATTTTGTAAATAATCTACAGCACAATCAGCGTCAATTCCATCCGCATCATCCATTTCAATCAATATTTCAAACAGAGTCTCATGCGACAGATTTGTTTGGTGAGACACTTCAATTTCAGGCGGCGAATGCAAAAACTCGAAATGAAGATGCGAAATTGAAATAATTTCATCAATATCTACGACTCTAACCCCCAAGCTTCCATTTCCAGGGATAAAAGAAGAATCTAATTGTATCCTGAAATGCAATTCATCAGTTTGTTCAGCCAATTCATTTCCACATACTACTTCACCCTGGGATGGTGCATACACTATCCAGTTATCTTGTTCTAAACTTGCTTGAACAATATCAAGTGGTCTAGATGAACGAACTCTTACTACAGCATCAGCAGTCTGGCCGAACATTAACTCTTCAATTTCAGTTCCATCTTGGCACAAATCGATCTTCAATATTTCTGGAGGACTCAATACAATTGGTGTTTCAAGATGAGTTGAATTATTTGCACCATTTGCTCCTGTAACTTCAACATCAATCACTAAATTTCCATTACTGATAGTTTCTGAAGAAAACAATGGATGGAACGCAATTCCATTTTCAAATTCAATAGGCCATGAATACGAAGGCTGACCTGGCCATTTGAGGCTTAAGTCACCGTAGGCACCATCTACTGAATCATCATAATCTGTTACTTCAATTCTCAGATATTCATTACCTCCGCCTAGAATATTCTCGATCAATAAATTATTTTCGTCTACCAATGAGAGATTTACAACAGGCTCTTGGTCAGAAATTTGGAATGTTCTACGTGTTAGGAAATCACCTTCGGATGTCCTTAGCTCAATATGTAATGAATCTAGGCTAGAGGAAGTAGACAATGTGAAAGATGCAATGTAGCAATGGTGTTCATCGCTACTACCCGGTTGGTATGTGAGGCCATCAATTTGTCCACGGCTTGACAAGAATTGAGGTTGCTGAGTTAATCGGTCGTGATCTGGGTCTAATACGCAAGCTTTCAAAATCAAGATATGTCCTCTTTTTATTCCTGCAAATGGGAATGAAGTCAGTACAGAAGCGCCACCCCATCCTGAATCATCTACTCCCGAGACATGAGTTCCAAACCAAAATGCTGGAGCATCTCTAATTTCAGCAATCGAAAGTGACAATTCAAAGGTGGAAAGGTTTGATTCATCGGTTACATTCACGGCCAAATCAAGCATGCCTAGTGGAATATCAGCTGGCAAGTCGATAGTTGTCCACCACAAGAATCCATCTTGGCTTGCAGCACTTTGCCAAACCCATTCAGTGCTACTATTATTTCCATAACTTATTCGCCACGCCAAAGAAGAAGAATAAACCAAACTATCATCAGTTGCTTCCAAACTACATACAAATCTGTCATCTCTACTATATTGGCTAGAATCGCAGAATATATCTTCGATGATTGGTGCTGTATTAACCCACAAAGTTAGATCGAATAGATTGTTGTCAATCTCACGTTCAGGATTCAATATAGAGGTGGCGTCCCAACGAATTACCAGATTATTCCACCCTTCTCTGGATGAATTCATTTGTAGGGTCAAAATCTGGCGACTACCGTTCATATCTCCATTTGGTATTACTAGACTTTGATTAGCTAGAATTATACTACCTAATTTATCCATTACTTTGAGTTGACCAACAGCCTCACCCTGTCCAATGTTTTGAATGGCAATCTCGATGTCAAAAGTTTGGTTTATTGATACATTTTCCTGAACCCGTACGTCTATAATTTCCACATCGTGAACTATATTCGCATATGGGCTCATCTTGGGGTCTCCAACCACTACACCCATCCAACTAGTCATAGTATTAGCAGCAGCATATGATTCTGCAAGGTTAAACCCACTAGAATATGATGAGAGTAAAACACTAGGGGATGAGACCGCTGTCAAATATGGCTCATACACATAGCCCTTGATGCCACTTGCTCCATCTTCCAAGATATCTGCAACTAATGATTGCCCATATGATGTACCCCAATTGAACGATCTAGCACCAGTGCTAACCGCTGTTTCAACAATTGACCCATTTACCCAATCCATGTGCGGCCGGATAACTCGTAATACTGTCGAATCGATGAATAGGGAGCCATCTGTAGAACTAGGGACAATATCTAATGAAATCCGAATTTTGAGCGATGAAGCATCAGAATGTGGTCTAAATCTCATCGTTATAGAATTCCAAGCGGAATTGAAATCCTGATTTGAGGAATCATTATCCAAAAGAAGAGTTCCATTACTATCATAGGATGTAACTTGAATATTATATTCTCCAAATACATCTCCACTCCTCTTACCATATGTGTAAATCGCCCAAGCATGGTTGGTGAAATTAACTGGGATATCATGAGTTGTCTCGAGATATGCAATTCCTTGTCCATTGCCAGAATAGGCTGAACAATTATTCACAATATTGCGATTCAATACTGTGACTGAACTATTGTTTAGCGCAGTATCCCAAATCATTACATTGTCAATCATCCCTTCAAAGTATGAATTACCCGCTCTGTTTACTCCTAACTTGTAGAGGTCGAAATTATTCACAGACCCATTGGGATAACTGTTTGAATTTACTAGAACTCCGTCCATGTATTGTCTTGTTTCTCCTGAATCAAAGACGGTAACAAGATGACTCCATTTCTGTGCAATAACATCTCCAAATGTTTTGGTTTGATTATTATGTAATTTCCATTCTCCACCTGAAATCATATGCTGGAATGATTGATTTGAGCCGGCATTATCATCGATAGCGAATGTCGATGCATATGTGGATTGGTTTGTTGAATTAGCCCAAACCCATTGACTGATAGAGAAATTACCTAGCCAATCATCAACATTCACTTTGGCATAATCATTTACTCCATCATACCACAAACAATTTCCATCCAAACAAGATTTCCAATTACTCGAATTCATGCCATATAGTGTGAAATTAGAGGAGTTAGCTACACTGTCGTCACTCTGGTTCCCTGTACTTTCTTCAAAGTCCCACCGATGAATTAGATTTTCAGATTGTGGAACATAATTACCAGATACTAAGAATGCAGATGCTGGAATAGTGGCCTTGCTAACATTTGGTCCTTGCCAAGAAAATTTCAATCCATGAGGGCCTCCACCTTGGAAGAATTCAATTCTGAAATCATGATACCCTGCAGTTAGATTAAGCGTTGCAGAATACTCTCTCATTCCATGCATTCCATAATTTTGAATTGCACTAACTCCATTAATCCACAATTCGGAACCATCATCTGTGTTAAGATAGAATGTCCAATTCCCATCTTCAGGAACATCGATTAGACCACTAAATCTAGCACCCCAATTGTGTTTGAATCTATCATCAAGGCCTGGATAAGGATTTCCTGATGACGAATAGGCAAGAGAGTTTTCTATTCGGATATGGTCGGGTTCTCTATCGATCAAATCCGGCATCGTAGCCGAATTGAAACTTAGTCCTTCATTATCGAAGTATTCTGAAAATATACCAGGTAGGAGGTGTCCCGATTCTTGTTCGCAATCGGTCGAAATAGATGCTTCAAAGGCACCATTGCCTCCTTGTTTGGTATCTGTTTGATAAGACCAATTGAATTCATCTCCAGATGAAACAGTTGGGCCTGAAATATTCCAGTACTTAGAGCCACTAGACCATGATGAATCTAAGTTATCAAATCCTCCATTTGCAAGATAGTTTTTATTCCAATTGCCATCATTACTGCCCCAAGAAGCATAACCGATAACATTGGAGAAATTTGTTACAAACTCAGTTTCTTCGTCAAAATAAACGGGGAGATTCATAGAACCATTTAGAGTACTATTTGCAACGTACAAGTCATCATTCCAAAATTTATAGCCAGAACCATTTCTATTTGTGGCCAAATCAAGAACATGAGTTCCCCTTGAAGCATACGAATTATTGGCTTTCTCAATCAATTCAAGAGCCGTATCAACCGTGTATCCAGTCAGCCTAGTTACCAAGAAAAATCCATATTCATCTCGGGTAAATTCTTTCATTTGTTTTCCAGCCAATGGCCCATATCCATGATTACTCCACCAATCTGAACCTATATCGGAATCAAAACTTCCCCCAGCCAATGACATTTCTTGATCAAAAGATGCTTTGTCATTACCACCGTTTATTCGCAAAGGAATACCCTTAGTTGTTACAAGATAATTGATGTCACTTCCATTGTAAGTAGAAAGCATAGTTCGGAATGGTTCGAGGAAGTAGGTGTCAAACTGGTTTCTGTTAATTGTTTCAGCAGTTGGATTTGATGAATTATCGAAAACAAATATTCTCTCTGCACTAATATTTCTGGCTGAAACAAATGCCCATCCAATCGTTCTGCTAGCTTCTGATTGATTGTTAATTAATACTGCAACGTCACTGTAGTCTATTGCCGATGATAAATTGAAACCACCAGGAACAGCTACTGCTTGGAAAGGGGTTTCATTCCAAACATCATTTGAAACACTGAATCCCTCGAATAATGATTCCTGAAGTTCGATACTTTCGTCATCAAATTCTGGAATTTGTATGCCCCCCAAAATGAAAAGCGCAACTAGGAGGAGCGCTATTTTTGGAGAGGACATATTGTGGTGGGGGAGATTATTATTCAAAGTCACTTCGATGAGTTGTATTTTGTCAAAAAATGTATTTTCGCTTGTTTTAGTCAATGTGTATATGAAGGTCGGCCCCTCCTGCTCAAAGCATGGTCGAGTTGTATATGGCGCGAACTTGTCGTTGGGGTATTCTCAAAGTCATCGGTGGCGACCTACATTTGCAAGAGGCTGATGTCGTAATCACCCCAGCAAATAACCGTCTCTCTGGCAGAGAAGGTATCGATGCACTGATACACAATGCAGCAGGTGAAGAACTACGAGAATTCTGCCGCGGAGTTAGTGTTGAGCAACGTAAATCAAATCTACCACCATGCCCGGTAACTAGCAATGTAGTTTCAAAACCATTCAATCTTAAAAAGCGATTCAAACATATTGTTCACGTCGTTAGCCCTGATTGTAGAAGACCTAACCAAGACGAAGCTCGCAGAAAATTGCTTCCAGAAGCTTATCATAATCTATTTGACACATTAAAGGGAATTAAGAATGTCAAGGTTGTTGCCGCTCCGCCTCTATCTATGGGAGTATTTGCATATCCTCATCGTGAAGGTGCTCGCCTCACTCTTGAGACTTTGCTGGGAATTATGGATGGAGAAGAAGACCCAGGGATCAAGGAATACAATATTGTAGTCAAAGAAAGGAACTTCATCAACAATATGAGGACCGTTTATCGGGAATCTGAAGACCAACTTCCTGGAACTGACACCACAATGGTTTGAGGTGAAACTATGGTCGATCTGCCAAACTTGGTGGCTTCGGCAATTGAGAATGATCGTTCAGGTTTTTCTGCAGCAGTAATTCTTTCTAACAATTCTAGAACGGTTAGAAAGGTTAGGGATGTATTACCTTCTAAACTTCGTTTGGTTACTTTGACCTCATCAACAAAGGTATCTGAAAACCTCAAAGAAACAGGTTTTGAAGTTGAGATATTGGAAGATTCTTTGTCATCTCAAGGGCTTTCGGTTTTGAATAGTCTTCACGATATTATTCTACAAGGGCTAGGAGAAGGCCGCTTCAAATCAAATGATAGAATTTTAGCAATTCTTGGAGAGCCAATGGATGGAGTTATTGTAATCGAAGCGAATAATTTGACATCAAATCGATTAGCGATAATGGCGAATGAACATGATATTGCCATTGAAGTATTAGCAAGGCTGATGGAATTGGCTCGCCACATCGGTGGAAGAGGGCGCGAAGGCCATGCAGTTGGTGCTTTATTTGCGATTGGCTCCGTTCCAAAATTACGTAGATATTCTACTGCATTAGTATTGAATCCATTCAAAGGACATTCAGATTCAAAGAAGAGTGTTTCAGAACTTAACAATCACGAAACATTAGCAGAATTTGCTTGGTTAGATGGCGCGATTTTGTTTAACTCAAAAGGAATTGCAAGTGATGCGGGAAGATATGTGCAAGTACCTTCTGGAATCAATCCCAAGCCAGGAGAGGGAGGAAGACATCTCGCTGCAAGAGCGATTAGTCAACTAGCCGATGCAATTTCGATTTGTGTTTCATCAAGCGGAATAATAACGCTATATTCCAAGGGTAAAGAGAAGTATAGAGTCAGGCTCTCTTGATCGCTTCTTCCATACTAATCTCGCCACATGCAACCATCCGTGCCAATTCTGTAGGAATTGTCAAATCTCCTGAACTTTGAATTCTTGATTGTCTTTGAATCTCTCGTAGGTCTCCATCAGTCGGAATTAAATCTCTTAGATGATAGACCTTCAATCCACTCATCAGAGCAATTCTTGTGGCTGCATGAATATGGGCTTTAGAACGTGAACCTGAACTGGTTCGATATTCACTAACCTGTAGAGTTTCGATTCCTCTAAGAATTAATTGATTGATTATTCTGTCTCGAATCAACGGGGCACCATCGCCAATTTTGACGCACATTCTTTGATGTTTGACCGCAGTTGATAATCCAATTATATGGTCGGCAACCATTTCAATATTCTCTAATTGTGCGTTACCTACCACGATACCATCTGCTAACCAAGCCAGACCTGGTCTTGGCCCAGGGTCAACTCCGAATACCAATTGCACTGCAGTATCAAGGCCGCGAGATGCTTGAATTGCTCTCTCTACAGCAATTTCAATATTTTCTTCCATGGCGGGAATTTCTCCACCTCGAACTTCTTCAGGAGAGGTGAGTAGTATTCCCTCCCATTCATCATTAGATGAAAGCATTACAAATTCGCATTTTCTACGTTTCAATTCACGCATCAAATGGAAAGAAAGTCGGAAGTCATCCGTCCTAACTGCAATTCGGCGCACATACTCTCCTACCCCTAATCACGCTTCAACCTGACGCGTAAACAGCGATATCATCAAAAGCACTTGACAACGATTGATTATTGTGTCAAGTCAATATGAGAGAGAACTTAGAGCCGTTCTGGCTGGAATACCAAAAGGCGTAGATGCGGTCACAAGGTCTTGCGATTCAGTCGCTAAAGCGAAATCAAGACAAGTTATCGATAGACCATTCTTAGTGGTAAGAGCTGCGGGCTCGGGAATGGAAGGAAGTGGTGATCTATTAGCACTTAGAGGCGATTTGTGTTTTCCTATTGAAGTAAAATCTTCAAAGAAACCTAAACTGTATCTTTCAGGTCGCACATGGGACCAATATCAAGCGATGATCTATGAAGGGAAAAGGTGTGATTTGATGCCACTGTATGCTTACAGATTGAAAGGTGTACGGGGAGATTCATGGCGTATTTTCCGCGTAGAAGTAGGGAAATTAAGTGGACGATTAGGAATTCTCACAAGAAGAATTCCAGCATTACCTCTAACCCGTAACGGCAAAGAATTTCTTGATTGGGAACAGGGAATGCCCTTGCATCAATTTCTATCATTAGTATGTAGAAAAGCTGCAAGTCCAACCTTAGCATCTCTAGATAAGAGAATACAATCCATCGACATGACAAAAGAAGATGAGGCAGAATCTTCGCAACTGCGAATCACAGATATGGCACTCCAATAAGGAATACTAAGACCAATAGCAGCATCAATGAAGACAGGCTTGACGCTTTACGAGTAAAATGCTCAACCCAAAGTGGGTGCAATTTGTACAAACCTGTTTTCTTTCCTAAATTACGAATTCCAGTCATCATCCCGTGTACAATATCTTTGAACAGATGACCTCCATCGAATGGAATCATTGGGAACAAATTGGTAAAGCCCAATAGAATATTTACCCAAATTAACCAGAATAGTAGATTCATCAGAATTAGTAATCCTTCAAGACCGACCAAAGATGCAAGCCAACCATCTCCAGCACCGAGCATTTCTTCTTGAGCTGGATGAATGGCAATCCCTTGATATTCAAATGGAGTAATCAAAATTTGTCCAATATTGATTGGTATACCCAATGCATAGCCCAGAGGACTAGACTCAAAATCAGGATGAGCCCATCCTGCAAGACGGTCAACTCCAGCAGTACCGCCCGCTAAATTTTGTACTCCAAGGAATGCATCACCTTTCTCAACTCCAATCGCTTCGAGAGATTCAGCATCCCATCCAAGTTCAATATAGTAGTCATATTTGTCAGTCATACTGACCATAATTGTCTCATTGACTCCACTGCTATGCCGTACAACTTCCATCGGTACAGTTTGATTAGCGGATAATCCATCCATAACTAGGGCAAAATCATCTATATCGCTGATTTCTGTTCCATTTATTGCAGTGATAACATCCCATGCTTCAAGACCAGATTCATCCGCCCCTGAATCTACAATTATTTGGCTCGAATGAACACCAGAGTTTGCAGGTTCGAATTGGCCAGCAACTTGGCCCATAACAATAATCAGAATAAATGCTGCAAAAATATTCGTTGCCGGACCAGCAGCAAACATCCTTTGTCGTTCTCTTCTTGGAGAATTTGCAATCTCATTATACTCAGGTTCTGCGAAAGCGCCTAGTGGAAGAGGTCCTGCCATCAATAGGCCAAAATTCCGTACTCGCATTCCATGCGCTCTTGCTTGAATTCCATGACCGAATTCATGTATTACTAGACTGATTACAAATGCGAGGACTCCCCATCCCAGAGGGATAATCGGACTTAATCCAGGAATAGCCACCAATTCTGAAACAGGTCTCGCTTCAGCAGTATTTCCAAATATTATCGCAGAAACTATTGCAAGAATAATTCCGATTGCAACAACGAACATCGCAACCCAACACACCCAGAGAGAAACTTCTCCATAGATACGCCAAAATTTACGAGGTTTGGAAATCTTCTCAAGAGCTTTTTTGCCCTTGGATGTTCTAATCATCAAGATCAATCCAAAGAAAATTCTAGAGGCATCCCACTCGTCTAATTTACCACTATTTTCCCAATACCTAAGTAGGAAATACCATGCTAAAACAAAGAGAATTACTTCCGACCAACCAAAATCAATCGAGAGAAATTCACTTCCCATGTTCTTGCCAATTACTGATTACACTTCAAACTCCTGTCGTGCAGTTCTTCAATGACCTCCGCTTGGCCCAATCATGGACGCAACCAGCCATGAAGTGAATTCTTGGATCGAACAAGCGTTTGGCGAGGAAGCCCATGACCTTTCAATCTGGGCTGAAGAAGACGAACTGGTCCAAGTTTTGATTCGGCTTTCTGATAAAGTTGTGATTTCAGATTTAACTTGGGAGGATGGTGTAATTGTAGAAGAGGATTCACTAGTTATCCGCTTATCCAATTGGCAACCTAATTCTATTCAAACACGTAGAATGCCGGATGGGTTTGTAAGATTTAGACATCGTTCAAATGAGATAATGCTGGCCCCGCGTGTTCGGTCTCCTGATTGGGCAGCAGGATTGTTAGAAGGTTGGTTAATAGAAATGCGTGGTGACACCCTTCTTCCAAAAAGTCGACAACAGCGCCTTTCTAGTGTCAAAAGACTGAGAGATACTGTTGAGAAAATGCTTGACCAGGCTAACTTGTCTGTGATTAGAGATGAGATTAATTTCATCGAGCATAGATTGAACAATGCCGACAATCGATTATCGGGAAGAAATCCAAATTATTCCTCTTCAGAAGAATAGACTTTGGCAATTGCATCCTCGCGTTCTGCTTCAATCATTTCTGGTGAATTTCTCAAAATTTTCCGGAATATCGGCTCAATAGTCATCGGTGTTACAAGAACTAATCCAACAAATAATAGCAAGTAAAAGAATGATGAGCCAGGAACTTCACTAGGACCAGGAGAATCTCCTCCGCTAACCATTAATTTGACAGTTCCTAACCATGGGATTTCTGCACCAGAGACTCCGATAACCCAATCATCTTGTACTGGACGAATCATCCCATTATGCATAGAATTCAGGCCTTGTGCAAATTTGAATACGCCTTGGTCATCATTGCAATCATTGTTGTCACCCAGAGTAATATATCCCGGATTTGATGGAGTGTAGTTTTCAACGCTAAACCAATTTGAACCATGTTGTGCGGCAAAACCCTCACAGGAATATTTCCCAGTTTTGTTACCATCAAAAATCAGATTGACTTTTTCTACATTCACCTGATCTGAACCCGGCACAGTCCAAGAAGTGACACATATTCCATTCCAATAAACCCCTTCAGAGCATTCGTCTTGTCCATCAGCATCAACACTTTGTCCTACTTCGATTTTGAATAATGCACGATGGATAATCGGAGTACTTTCAGTCTCTCCATTTCTTTCGTAAATTATGACATCACCTTCCATTCCTAGTGATTCATATCCGTAGTTGGGAGATGTAATATATGTTGCTTCTGCAAAAGTAATGATTTGATTGCTATCCGGAGAGTGAACAAGAACAAGGTCTCCTGCATCAATTGTACCAATTTCACCTTCAATATCATGTTGCATTGAATTAGATTCGACAACAACCAATGGCGGCATAGAGCCTGTATGGGCCCACATGGCTAATACTAGAATTGTAATCATCCCTGCTGCTAAAGCAATCTCGCGAACGAGTGTGCGCATAGGATTTGATTCGCCCATCAGTACTACCCAGTAGTCAGCGCTTCTTCAATCCCTTCTCTTGAAGGAATGCATTCCATGCTTCTTGGTGTCCTCCACCAAGAATTCTTGCAGATTCATCACCGTTCGCCTTTTGTTTGCGCAGTTCTGAGACAGATTTGGTTGACATTATGGCACGAAGAGTTTTCGCCCTGGCACTTAGATTTATGAATGCGGGTGCGGAAACTGCTAAACCGATTCCTCCAATTACAATCAATACAATTGCAACTCCTGTGTATTCTTGGAAGTCAGCATTGTCCTGTAAAAACATCAACTGCGCCGCTGACATCGTCGTCAAAAGAGCAGACGCGAAGGTCGCAGTTCCTGAAATTCTAAGTTGCCTTCCGTGTTGATTATCCCACCAGCCCATATGTCTCGCCTATTAGGCGAATGGCGCACCTCTTATTCGATTTTTGCCTTTACACAAAAGTGACTTGACGGAGTACTATTGAAATGTAATGAACCCGCGTGGGCCGAAGGCCCATTGGGTACTAAGGCGGCTATCAGATGAAAAAATCACTATTTTTAACTGCAATTTTTGTACTTTCTGTACTATCTCCTATGGCTTTAGCCGGTGTAACGGAAACACAATTCCAAGACGGTTCTACTTCCTATACTCATACCTTTTCTGGGACTGGTGATGGATTTGCAGGCAACCTAACATTCCCATATGGTGCTGAAGTATCTTCAGCAACTTTTGACATAGCCGGAGAGCCATCATCCACAACGTGGGGTAACCTCTCTACCAATTCTGATTTTGGTGGAGCCGGAACTAGTCAATGGAGCGGAATTCCTCCTGGGTTTGCATATGGTTCTAGAAGTAATTTGGAAGTATCGAATGATCAAGTTGAATTGGTTGGAAACCCTACTGATAATGTAAATGGCCTAGATAGAGCCGCAGAAGGAACTTCAACAGGTACTGTCAACAATACAGGCGGATTCGCTGCAAATGGTGACCAAGGCTTCATCGGTTCAACAAGTACATTGACATCGTTCTCATTAAGCACTTCAAACTCAAATTACCGAGGTTTCGTAATTGCACATGGAGACGAATACCATTCGGCAACGTATTCTGGTTCATCAGTATACACAACTCCAATCATCAAGAGATATAATTCAACAACAGGAGCATCCCTTAACTCAGCAGGCATTTCTTCAGGTTCATGTTCTTATTCACAACCACTATACTCAACATATGATGCCACAAGTGATGGAAATGGAAATGTCTGGACAGTATCCTACAGTTACCGTATTTTGGTAAAGTGGGCTGTATCCCAAACTACTGGTGCTTGGACTTGTCAAGGAACCTACTCATACTCTGGAAATTACTATCCGATGGGTGTTGATATTGATGAAGACTCAGGTCGTATGTTCCTATTGATGTATGAATCGGTATATCCGAATTACAACAGATACCTGTACGAGGTTAATCCCAGTAATCCTACTTCGATAAACGGTAGCTGGTTACTTGGGTCACAAGAGCAACTAGGGCCAAACACTCAACCTAGTGGCTTGATGGTAGATTTACCAAAGATAGTTACCAATGAATATTCCAGCAATTATGGTTATCATAACCACTTCACAATGGATGGAATCTTTGTGGAGAAAATGGGTAAGGTCCAAATTAGTGGCGGAGGGCATTATGGAATGGACCAACTAGGTGACAATACATTTGGATATCAATGTCATTATTACTCATATTGTTCATCGACTCTGAACAAGATTCAGCGCCAAGGTACTGGGGCAATTTATGACCACAGAACACCAACAAGCACTTCTTCAGTTGTAACGAGTTCCACTACTATTCTTACCAAACAAGTTACTGAACTAACAGTATCAGCATTAGTAGGTTTTGTTCCTGCTAATACAAGTCTTGAACTGCAAGTATCCAATGATGGGGGAACAACTTGGCTCAATGGTATCTTTAACCAGAAATTGATTTTTACAAACCCAGGTTCTAACATTGTTTGGAAGGCTTACCTCAATGGTAGTTCAACCGAAACACCAGTCCTTGATTTCGTAGTATTGACTTACTCCACCAGTTTCCAAACAAGTGGATATTTCCAACTACGTTCAAATTATTATTCAGGCAATGCACCAGTTGCAATTACTGCATGGTGGAATGAAACGACTCCAGCGGGTACAGGATTACAGATAGAATTCCAAGATTCTACAACAAAAGTCTTCCAATATAGTGGAGATTCTAAGACAGTAACTATGACGAGTGGATACATCTACATCTATGTTCGATTTTCTTCAACTGGGGCCAGTACACCTACACTCGATGATTTGCAAATAGCATTCCATTCAGATGCTCCCGAGCAAGTAGGAATTGATATTGGAGGGGATGGAAGTAAAGAATGGACCAGTCAAGGAGTTCTTCTAGGAACAACAACCCGTGGAGGTTTAGCATTTGTCAAAGCATTTAACGATTTGATTCCAGATACAGGTTCTGGAACTGTGTCGGTTCCAGTTTATGTTAGTTCACAATCTTCTGGAATTGTAGTTTTAGAGAGATTCAGTGTAACATATACAATCAATACAGTCAATCTTGATATTTCAATTCCAGATGGTGAAATACTTCACGAGCGAAGTGAATCTTACGAAGTAGTTACTAGACACATTGTAGGAGATGGTGCCAATAATTACATCCAATCTGCTACACTTTCATTCCTAGCATCTCCAGCTTCAAGTGCTCCTACCTTAGAATGGCAAGATGGAGATATCTTCCCTGCTCCTAACGACCCAGATGACTGGGTTATGGTCGATCAATCTTCATGGTCAGTTTTGAATAATGGAATTTTGGAAATACATTGGCTATTCTATGTGACATCTAATTTCCCAGATCAAGAGAATGTCAGATTTACAACTAATTGTTTAGACACTTCTGGCAGTAATGGATATGCTCCATCCCCTTTGACCAGTAGTACCGGACTAAGAGTGAACAATTCATTCGGCTTAGGTTGGATGAATATTCGAGACAATGATGGCGAGATTACCTCAAATGATGTTGAAGATGGAAGCTGGGTCGCTGCTGGTGAAACATTGCACTTCCAAGGTGCAATGTGGTTTGCAGATTCAATGGATGCTCCAAAGGATAATGCATTCGATGTAAGGATTGCACAAAATGGATTCGTACATGCTGATTGGAGAGATACTTCCAACGTTAATGGTTCATTCTTTATCTCAATTCAAATGCCAGATATCGATGTTGAAAGCGGGCTGTCATATGAGATACAGACCTACAACGAAAGAGATTCAACTAAAGTTTTAGCACCTAATTCTGATTGGTATAGAACTTACAAGGTTGATGCAACACACCCAGAGGCTCTAGCAACTTATCCAGAGAATGATGCCTATGAGGCAGCGGACACAGAACAAAAAATTAGCATTGGCGTTTCAGATGCGGTTGGCGACCCTACAGAATTGAATCTATTCTATTGGGTTGAAGCAGACCATGATTCTAATCGCAATGGAGAAGCAGATCCTAGTGAATACGCAATGAAGGTCGTAGTAAATCAAACTGAAGCAGATTACAAAATATTCTCCACAACCATCGACCATTCAAGAAACCCAAATATGGGAAGAGTTTCTTATTATTGGGATGGAGGAGATAGAGCTGGAAATCCATTGCACTATTCCGCCGTAATCGATGACCAAACCTATGTTTGGGAAAGTGGACCTGGATTTGAAGTAGATGATGCGACCTTTAGAAGCCGCAAAGATTCATCAGCAATTTTCACTGGATTAGATTGGGCTGGACATAATGATGGAGCTGCGGTTTTTGCAGGTACTGACCAAACAATTTCTTTAGGACTAATCGATGCAAATACTGCAATAGACTTCGAATACATCGATTTGATATTCGATTTTGAAGGACCTGACAGTGAAGTTGACCAACAGAGAATTTCATATTATGGAATAACTGACACCTTTTCAAGTAATTCAGAATTCATAGATTTAGCAACTTCTTCGTCTATGGTTCAAACCACAAATGATTCAGGAATGCCTTTGATTTTACTCGATTTCCAATTCGTCATGAGTTGGAATTGGCCCGATGAAGACATTTCAGATATTGCATTAGAGTACAAGGAACGTGGCGAAGAATTCCCGACTAGGCACATTATCGCAGAACACACATTTACTGTAGAGAATGATTTGGTATTGGATGCATCATCATTCTTGGTTGAGGATATTAGTGAACCAAGAACTGGTATTGTTGCTGATGGTAGTCGAGTAAGGAACGACGACAGATTAGAATTCACTGGCAAAGTAGTCTATGAAGGAAGTAATATGCCTGCTCCGAATGATGCTTCTATTGTAATCGAGGTATTTGATGGTGAGAGCATCTGGTCTGACGGTTCTATTGCGGATGATGGAGGATATTCAGTCGAAGTACCTCTTTCCCATGCGGAAACGTTGAAGTCTTCACCAACTAGAACCTGCTTGATTTCCATCGGTGGGATTCCTGGCGAAGGAGAAGATATGACTGGACAAACAGTTTCTACTACTCTGAGAGTTGTGGTAGATGATACTGCTCCAAGAGTTGTTAGCAGAACATCTCCTCTCAATGTAATCGATATTTCAGCAACCAGTGATCTAACCAAAGTACCTGTTGAGTTCCATGGAACTGAAGATGCAGATATGACTGGTTCTGAGCAAGTTGTACATTGGGTCATGAGAGATTCCAGTAGGACATTGACTATGGGTGCTGGACAGTCTAAATTAGGAATGCAACAAGAAGGACAGAGTGTTATCTGGACCGGTACAGTCGATTTGACAGATGGTGGAAGAATAACTCTAAGAGAAGGAGATTGGGTTGGATTTTACCTGACAGGGTATGATTCAGCAGGAAATGAATTCCCTCTAGTATCTAATTCTGAGGCATCACCAATTGCAGAGATAGCTTCTGATGATACCGATTTCGAACGTCAATGGGTTCGCCTTGGAGCAATTGGTCCCCAGTTAAAGATTAGTTCAATCTCCCTTTCTGATGATCACGTGGCCCCTGGTCAGGAAATTAGCATAACAGCCTACGTCCAAAATACAGGTGGAGACACGAATTCTCAATTCAAGGTTTCATTCTATGCCGGGCAATCGTTAGTGCCATTTGATTCATCTGCTCTAAACAAGATTGGTTCGGGAGAAGTAATCCCGGTTACTGTTTCTTGGAATGCTGAAGAAGGAATTGATAGAATTAGAGTCGAAGTAGACCCAGACAATGTTATTGTCGAAGTCAATGATGACGATAACACTGCAGAACACAAGGTCGAAATCGTCTATGTGTCATACATGGGATGGTTCGATTCTATCCGTGAACAACCACTAATCTGGTTATTCTCAATTCTATCTGTAATCGTCTTAGTAGGTATTGGAATTACTGCTAATAGAACTGCACTTACTCATGGTGAAGAATCGATTTACGATGATGAAGAGTGGGAAGACGAAGAAGAAGAATGGGAAGAAGACGACGAAGAAGATGATGATGATTATGACGAGGACTATTGATTCCTCCAATCGTTGAACTCTTGAACCAGTGACTGCGCCCATTCAATATGGCCGAAGGCGTCTTCTCCAAACTCGATGAGAGTCTGCAGAAGGCTCTTGATGAGAGAAAGTGGAGCCCAACACCTGTACAACAAGTTACTCAAGAGGAGATTGCTGCAGGGCACGACCGCCTAGTGGTTGCTCCAACAGGTTCTGGAAAAACAATGGCTGCAATGCTCCCACTACTGGACCGATGTCTACGTCAGAAATGGGATGGAATGTCAATTCTTTACATAACACCTTTACGCGCTCTGAATCGAGATGTTGATAGAAGGTTGGAAGAGATAACCTCTGCAATCGGATTACGTTTAGGTCTCAGGCACGGAGATACATCTCAATCGGAGAGAACTAAACAAGTTCGTAATCCTCCGAATGTGATGATAACAACTCCTGAAACTTTCCAATTAATGTTTACAGGTTCCAGGTTACGTGAATTATTACGAACCGTTGAAGCCGTTGTAATAGATGAAGTTCATGATATGGCAGATGGTGAAAGAGGATGGCAACTTTCAGTTGGTATCTCAAGGTTAGAATCTTTCAAAGGCTCTAAAGTTCAAAAAATTGGTCTTTCAGCAACTGTTGGAAATCCTGAACAAGTTGCAAAATGGCTTTCAGCCAAGGCAGAAGCGATTAATGCAATCGCACCTCGTTCTACCGAATTATCTGTCGATGCAATTATCCAGATGCCCGAAGATGAAGTTGGATCGTTAGAATTAGCGATTTCACCTAGGGCTCATGCTACTCTGCGAGGACTTGCGGACATAATTTCAAAAAAACATCCATGCTTAATATTTGTAAATTCAAGAAATAGTGCAGAAACAGTATCCCAGCGCTTACAAGCCATAGCTCCAGAACTAGAGATAGGGGTTCATCATGGTTCATTGGCAAAAGAGACAAGAACTCAGATGGAAGATGATCTTCGTGCTGGTAATCTACAAGGTTTAGTTTGCACTTCGAGTCTTGAATTAGGAATCGATGTAGGTAGTGTGAATCATATTGTACAGATTCGTTCACCTCGTTCAGTAGATAGAATGCTGCAAAGGGTGGGCCGAGCAGACCACCGATTAGGTGGTATTGGAAGCGGACATCTACTCAGTTGGGAGTGCGATGATATCTTTGAATCAGCGGTTATTGCACGCAAGGCTGTTGCAGGGGAAATAGAGCCGGTTGAATGGAGAAATAGGCCTCTCTCTGTAGCAGCAAATCAAATTGTTATGATGGTTCATAGCCATGGTGCATTACCAATCGATACAGTTACACAAGCGATTTCAGGAGCGTATCAATTTGAAGAATGGAGCCGCCAAGATACAATTTCAATTGGAAATATATTAGCAGATAGATGGATTATTCGTTGTGTAGAAGACCCTACTTCTGTCCCATGGTATCGATGGCCACACGATGTTTGGAACGAGTTGGAAAGCACTTCCAAAAAACCACTTCCTGAGCAACCAAAACTTGCCTTTGATGAAGAACCTAGTCAAGATTTAGCCAAACTAACATTCGATGCCCCTCCTAAATTCGCTAAAGGATGGATTAGTCGTTCTGGTAAGACTCGTCAATGGGTGACAAATCATTTGTCAATGATTCCAGATAAACAATCTTACCGTGTTAGAGATGCTGTTACTCGTAAGAGTTTAGGAAATGTGGATGAAGCATTTGTTTTGTCCCTTAGTGATGGCGGAGAAGAACAGGATGGTCGTCAAAGAAGATTCGTAATGGCAGGTAGAACTTGGATAGTAATAGATGCTGACCCAGAACAAAATGAATTGTTAGTCGCTCCTGTTTCAGACCAAGGCCATGCCCCTCAGTGGGTGGGGGAATTACCGCCTACTCCTGCAGAAGTTGCTAGGGAAGCAGGTCGTTTACGTAGATTATTTGCAATTGATTTAGGACTGATGGCTGAAGAGGAAATAGAACAAATCGATCCTGCTGAATTACTCAAAGGGTCATCGAGTCTAGATGATTATCCATTGAATGGGGAAGCTAAAGGAATAATTGCTGATGTGATAACTAGCCATTTTGATTCCGCAAATATGATTCCAAGCGAGCGATTAATCACTATTGAAAATAGAGAAGATGCCCTTGTAATCAATTCATGTCAAGGAAATAGAATCAATGAAGCGATTGGTCATTACTTACTAGCGATGGCTAGTACACGTTCTGGAAAATGGGGTAGGCTAATTGTCGAGCCATGCCGTATCTCTTTGCAGGTTGCAGGAGTTAGAGCTACTGATTTAATCGAATGGCTTTGTGATACACCACCCGCTGCACTCGAAGGTGTATTGTCGGTTACACTTCCTAATTCTAGAGAAGTTAGGTGGAGATTTGCTCAAATTGCAAAGATATTCGGAATTCTGCGTCACGGAGTAGATCCAAGGAAAATCAATATTCAATCTCTATTGAAAAAATATCGGGGAACTCCAGTGATGGAGGAAGTTTTGTCTAAACTATTCCATGAGAGAATGGATATCATTGGTGCAACAGACGTGATGCGAGCACTCCAATCCGGGCTAATTGGTATTGAGGAGACGCCAACAGGACCCCTTGGAATTTCAAGCCGTTCGGAGAAGGACCTTCTTCTTCCAAATTTCGACAATCAGCAAGTTAGAGCGAGATTGGAAGGTCGATTAATGAACGAAAGAGCGATTTTGTGTTGTCTGCGATGTGTGTCAGTACGCCGTTTTAGAGTTGCAAGATATCCAGAGATTAGTGATGCCAAAAAGTGTCTAAAATGTGGCGGGCAAATGTTGGCTTGCATCCGTGAAGGTTTGGAAAAGCAATTGGTTGATTGGGTAAAATCAGATGATGAAAAAATTAGAGATCGAATGATGAAGAACGCCCAGGCTGTAGCAAATCGAGGAATGGATGCAATTCTTGCATTAATGGGTAGAGGAATTGGTGAAGCAACTTGTCAGAGGTTGATGCGTAAAGTGCAACGAGGGGACATGGATGGATTGTTAGAAGCCATCCATATCGCTGAAATTGAATATGCAAGAACCAGAAGATTTTGGGGCTAATCAGTATCCAATTCCAGTAAATTAACGCGTTCTACGGCTTCAACAACATCACCATCTTCCCACCAATCGACTGCTATGAAAGTAGGTCGCTTGCCATGGTCTTCAATGCATTCAATGGCTCTTTCAACCATAAAATCAACATTGTTTGCTTCTGCAGAGCGCGTAGGGTCAGACAAACCTTGGCCATTTTGAACACTTAGCCAGTTATTCATATGAAATACAACTTGATTCGAATCTCCTCTCAAAGGTTCACAATCCATTTCTGAAGTTGATTCCTCAGCATAATCTGTAGTCCAACCATGGGTTAAGAAATCATGGAAATAGGCATGTGATGAATCACTTGATTGTTCCCAGAACACCACTAATCGTTTATCCATATTTATCAATTCAATCAATGTAGGCCATTCTGCATTCATCTGATGAATATACATCTGCTCAGATAGACCTACATCATCGAATAATTCTTTCAAATCGTCCGCTTCAACATGGTTTTCAATCAATAGTGTGACGATATCCCTTTCTTCACTTTCCATTTCAGATTCCAAATCATTTAACCAATTCCATGGGTCAACCGCACCGTAAGTACACGGACTAGCCCCTCTACTCGAATCACCGTGACAGAATCGAACTGCTGAGGCACTCTGCTCCATATCAGTCATGTAATGCGTATCTAGCATGAATGCTCTCATGCCCGCATTCCATTGTGCTGAAAAACCAGTGCGATGATTGGCTGCAGGATAGAATATATTGTCCTCATGAGTTGCGAATGAGTTGTGAGTTTCAGGGAAAGTAACTTGGTCATATGTCCTGTGACAAAGTATTACTAATCCATTGCATGGTATTGTTTCTAAGTACTCACAAGTTCCATTATCTTCAGTTGCATTAGAGTCATAATTTTCAGCCTCAGAATCGGTACACCCCAATATTGGCTCAGGCTCATCATATTCACAGGAGCCATCATCTTCCTCTGCTTCTGAATTGTAATTATTAGCCTCAGAATCAGTACAACCCTGAATCAATTCTGGTTCAACGATAACATCCTCTTCAGGAATTGAGTCATCGATATTTTCATCAAAATAGGTACATCCTGGAAGTAGCAGCAAACAAATTGCTGCAAGAACTCTCAGTGTGTCCATATTTGCATGGTCACGGTTTTAGATTTGAAACCACCGATTAAAACCGGGGGTCTTTGGGCCCATCTGTTCGTCTTATGTCAACGCCGTGATCTTCGAGATAACTAATTCCATTCTCTCCTCCAAACCCACCGTCGACAATAATCACTTGTCCAATTCCTGCATGATGAATCAATTTTGCACACATCATACAAGGCTCTCCTGTAACTAGGAGCCATGCATTATTGGTTGAAACACCATTTGCGGCTGCATTACAAATTAGATTCATTTCAGCATGGTGGCAACCGATTTCAACTCGAGTTCCAGATTTGATATCCATAGTGTCTCTAAGACAAACATCTCCTCCACACAAATCACCCCCTCCACGAGGGCCTCCGTTGTAACCATCCATCAAGACCACATTTCTGTCTGGGTCGACTAGCAATGCACCAAATTTACGACGAGGACAATTACTTGCCTTTGCTAAAGCTAGGCATTGCTCGATACGAATTGCAAGATGCTTATCCTTCATCATGTAGGCCAAACGGCTGGCCTTCATCAAACTATGTCGGCATTTAATCCTAGGAATGAGAGGATATTGCCACACAAATAGAGAGAACCTGTTACTAGAATCATATCATTAGGAATTGAGAAAGATTGTATTGCAGTATTGGGGTTTTTGATGTGTAAAATTCCTTTAATTGGCTCTTCAACGCCAGGATATCGTCCTTCTTGTGGCTCTGTAGTAATTATTTCCAGAGGAGGATGTGCGGCAATTAGTGCATATAGAGGTGATAGAAATGCTTCCATATTATTTTGGGGAGATGTTCCCAGTAACAATGACCATCGCTCAGGAAGAATAGCAGCGATTTCAGGGATTGCTCTTTCCATCCCACTAGGATTATGGGCGGCTTCTAACAAGTAATTTTGTTCTCCCGAAATATATTGCATTCTTGCTGGCCAAGAGATTGGTCTTCGAACAAATGAATATCCGATCATTGCACACAGCCGTTCTGCTAAATCTGCGGCTTCTTCCATGAAAGTAGTAGCCTCAGGAGCATAGAATCTAGCACTAATCGCTTCATCTCGCATCGCATTTCTTACGCTTGCAGAACCCGGGTCGCGAATAAGCATCGGAACTCCACTACGCCAAATCGCCGCCTTTTCTCGAGAAACTTTCTCTATAGTGTCGCCTAATATTTCACTATGCTCTAGACTGACTGAGGTCACCAAGCATCCTACAACATCAGCACTTCTAGTTGCATCTAAACGCCCTCCTAATCCTGTTTCAAGAACCATAATCGAAACTCCTGCATCCCTACAGGAGACTAAAGAAACAAGGTATGTGATTTCAAAAAAAGTCAAATCTATTTCCAAATCCTTCACCTTGGATAGTGCAGCATCAAAATCTTCACTAGAAATCGATTTTCCGTTTACCCTAACTCTCTCTTCAATAGTGATTAAATGGGGTGAAGAAAACAATCCGACATTGTATCCCGCCCTTACTAGCCCCGCTACTAGTTGTGCACATGCACTTCCTTTACCGTTAGAGCCGGCAACATGAATACAATCCATGTCCTTATCGGGTCGGCCAAGGGCTTCTAGTGCAGCGTTTACCCTCGATAATCCAAGGCTCATCCCCTTTGCTTTCGAAGCGTTCAACCAGTCCCTCGGCGTATCCACAGTCATTGGCCCCGTAGGGGCCACACCATCCAATGATTAGAAAACCACCCTCACTCTCGGTGATAAGCATGGGAGAGTCTGCATCACAGGACCATGTCAAGCGCGTCGAGCGTGAATTGGCTAAAGAAGAGAGTCTTCTTGCCAAGATGATTGAACAGGCTCCAGGCATGATTGGAATGGCATTAATGTTCATAACCACTATACTGATTGGTATTTGGTTACAACCTTGGTTCAATTCAGCAGGATTGCAAGCATTCGGAGAAGCCGGATCTACCCAAGCCCGTTGGATTGTTCTTGAATTAGTAGCTATTTTTGCATTCACCTTTGCAATACTGTGGCTTGCGAAGAATCACCTTCAGCATGTAATCAAGTATGGTCTATTGTTCGTACTTTTCCTTGCACTGTGCTACACCACTGTACCTGGCGCCCATATTCTATTAGTACCTGAAATTGAGACTGAAGCATTCGTTTTTACTGAAGAATCAGAAATTAATGAAGAAGTAGTTTCCATCAACTCAGATGGTTCGATGATTACTCAAATCTCAAAATGGACCGACAATAATTCAAATCATACATTCGTGGTATCTAAGCGGTCATCCGATACTGCATTAGAATGGTCCCATGAATTGGAACCATTCCCCGGCACACCTAATTTCAGATCTATGGAGGGAGATTATGCTTACACAATTACGAATGATGCATGGATTTGGTCTTTGGATAAAGACAATGGAAATGTGTTGAGTAAGTATGCTTGTTTTGATTTGGAAAATTGGAATGGAACATGGGAAAATGCTTCAGAAAATAGGCAAATTTTAGGTTGCCTTACCGCACTTGAGGTCATTGAAGACCCTGATGCTGAAATTGGAGAGAGAAAGGGTGCGTTATACATTACCAATGGCGGTAATGAATTAATTCGTAGAAACACATTCCAAGATTTATGGGTGGAAACTAGCTATGCAGAAAATATCGGTAAACATAGTCATCAAGCAAGATGGTCGTTTCCTCAATTGCAATTGAACGAGGAAATCTTTGAAAGTAGACAATATGATGAGGATAGTATTCTATTCGCATCCCCATTAGGTGCAACAATTATCTTGATGGAAGAAACTTCAGATGCATATCCCGGTCCAGAAGCATTTACGCCAAATGGTTGGATCGACCCATGTGAACTCGAGTGGATTTATACCGCGGACCTAGTTAACAATGTTACAGCCTTCAATATAGTTGATAGTCCGTGGGATGCTGATGAAAAATTAGCTATGNTCGGACTTAGGNATGGNGAAGTATCNGCTTGGATTGTNGACGATGATNTCGACGAATTCTTTGATGAAGAAANACGGTTNCATGGAGATGATGNTTTCGAAGGCCCAATTGNCGCAATAGAGAATTTCGATTTGAGTGAGGATGGCAATAATGANTTATGGATTGCAGATGCNGANNGTATTCATGGNTTNTTTGGTTCAGGACTNAGTGAAAGAGTGACANTAGANGTTTCACTCGAAGAAGATAGTATTGTCCGTTATTCCGATTCGAAAATCAAANCNNTTAGTGTAGGTAGTTGGGTTGATGAAAACAATTTCACACTTACATCAATGGATGTAATGGAAGGAGAATTTGACCCTGATAACATGTACAATGTATATGGCATTCAGTGGGATGACACCGCATTCTTTGTTGGAATTGGACTAGCGGTATTATTGATGGTTGCATTGATTGTTAGACCTGAATGGTATGTTGTCAACACCGTAGGTGTTCTTGTAGGAGCCGGCGTTATTGTCATGCTAGGGGTAACATTTGTTCCTACTCTCATTGTAATATTCATGATTCTAGCAGCGATTTATGATGCATGGGCTGTTTATCGCTCAAAGCATATGCTAGACCTTGCAGATACAATGATAGGTCTAAATCTGCCAATATTATTGGTGGCGCCTCAAGAGAGTGGTTACACAATGCTTGATGAAAAAGAGAGCATACGTCCACCTGAAGATACAGCACAGGTAGCACCCTCAGGAAATTCAGTACCAATGGTCAAAGTAAAGCGCAAGAAGCCCAAGGAGGCTATGTTCATGGGGCTTGGAGATGTAATCTTCCCTGGTATGTTAGTGATATCATGTGTTGATTCAATCGCAAACGGTGGTCTAGCAGTTGGCATTTCAGCCTTAATCGGCGGACTTGTTGGTTATCTTGTTCTAATGGCATATGTGGCTTCAGGAAAGCCACAAGCAGGTTTACCATTATTGAATGGTGGAGCAATTCTTGGATACTTAATAGGCGGATTAATTTTCGTTGGTAGTGCGGCATTCTCGTTTGGTATTTCTTTCTAGGTGAACTAATATGTTGAGCATGGACCTATTTCGTAATGAAGCGGATAAAATCCGTGCAGATCACGATAAGCGTGGGTTAGGTCATGAAAGAATCAATCAAGTAATCGAATTAGATGAGCAGTGGCGCAATGCACTCAAAGACATGGAAAATGGTCGTAGAGAACGCAATCAAGCGGCTAAAGGAATCGCAGATGCCAAGAAATGTGGAAACAAGGAAGAAGCTGACAAAATCATGGCTCAAGTCAAAGATTTGGGAGACCTAATTGCTGCTCTTGATGAGAAAGCGAATTCTTTGCTAGAACAAAGAGATAGTATCAGAATGCGCATCCCCAATCTTCTACACCCGGAAGTCCCAGTGGGAGGCGACGAATCTGGAAATACTCAGCATTCCTTACATGGAGATAAACCAGAATTCGCCTTTGAGCCTAGAACACATAACGAATTAATCGAGATGAATAAATGGGTTGATTTAGAGCGGGCTGCAAAGATAGCAGGAAGCCGATTCTTCTTTTTGAAAGGCGATTTAGCACGTCTTGAATTAGCATTGCAAACTTATGCTGTTGATTTCTTGGTTGGGCGCGGATTCACTTTAGTCCAGCCACCGGTGATGATGAACAGAACTGCATACGAAGGAGTAACTGATTTATCTGATTTTGAGACAGTAATGTATGGGATAACTCCCGACCCCCTTTACATGATTGCAACCAGCGAACATCCACTAACTTCGATGTATATGGATGAGGTATTAGAGCCAAGTTTACTTCCAATCAAGATGGTAGGGGTCAGCCCCTGTTTCCGTAGAGAAGTAGGCGCTCATGGCCTTTCGGATAGAGGTATTTGGCGAGTCCACCAATTTACGAAAATAGAACAAATTGTGATTACACATCCTGATGATTCATGGGACCATCATGAAGATTTATTGAAGAATTGTCTTGATCTTTGGGATGCTTTGGATTTGCACTACGAAGTAGTCAATATCTGCACCGGAGACATGGGTACAGTAGCAGCTAGAAAGTATGACTTGGAAGCATGGTTACCTGGAGCAAATGCGTACAAGGAAATCGTCTCTTGTTCGAATTGTACCGATTACCAAGCAAATAGATTGCGAATGCGTTTCAGAACCAGCGAAGGCAATGAGGCAGTACATACACTCAATTCGACAGCGGTTGCTACAAGCCGTGCATTAGTTGCAATTATGGAACAGAATCAATTAGAGGATGGAAGAGTAAAGGTTCCTGAATGTTTAGTGAGTATGATGGGTGGAAAAACACACCTAGAGCCTTGTCAATGGTGATAGTATGCGTACTATATTCATAGTTTTTACATTTGTTTTAGCATCATTTAGTGGATGCTTTGGAGAGGATATTCCCGAGGAAGAAACGCCATTCTTAACCGTACAAGAAATCACTAATGCAACCCGTGGGCAATATATGTCCATAGAAGTAGATTCTAATGTAGATTGGACTGCTAATCGCTCTGCAGGTTTGTTCTTCTTGGATTCCTTCGGGGTGGTTAGAGATGCCCAAGAGATGACATTCCCTGCTTCGCAAACAACACTAGATTTCCTAGTCATGGATTCTGAGAGAGTCGATATTGAATTGACAATCACAGCAGGAGAAGAAATCACGAATTTCACCTTGGTGCTAGAGGATAGCACTGAATTGATGTTGGTAGACGGAAGACGTGCTTACGATACGATTGACATGCTAACATCCTCTCATAACAATCGTTGGTGTGGCTCTGCTTCCGTTCATGAAGGAGGATCTGCATATGAAGCCGCAGCAGAAGCAATGGCTGAAGAAATGTGGGAAATGGGCTTCGACTTTGTAGAAGTTACTCGGTATGATGATGACCCAGACCAATTGAATGTAGTGGGATACAATTGGGGTCGTGTAAATCCGGATGAATACATCGTAATCGGCGGCCATTTCGATATTGCATATGTCTTCACTCCTCCAGGAGGAGGTACTAATGAAGGTGCAAATGATGATACCTCAGGCTCTACAGTTTCTCTTGAAATGGCTCAAGCATTAGCTCAAATGGAATTTGATCATACCGTAGTTGCTGCACTTTGGGCTTGTGAGGAAGAAGGGTTGTTAGGTTCTGCCGCTTACGTAGCTCATCTTCCCGAAAACGTATCCGTTCGGGCATACATGAACTTCGATATGGTTTCTCTAAATTATCCAATCACCCCTCTAACCGAGCCAATAGTTGGTCCAGGTGGAGAAATATTCGCTCCAACAAAGTATGATTGGACAATCAGTATTGCAGGTGCTAGCCAAGAAAACATGGAGCGAATGCATACTTGGGTTGGTACTACAATCGATGAGGATTTGGCATATGAGCCAACAGAAGGAAATCCAATTACTTGGCAAATTGCTGAATCCTGTGCTTCAGACCATTGTTCCTTCTTTAGCGCAGGTTTCCCTACCTTCAATTTCTTTAGCCCTGGAGGAGATATCTCATTTTGGCAGGAATGGCATTCGCCATCTGATACTCTAGAGTTTATGACCGCTAAAGCCGGCGGACAGGAAGGAATGGCAAGTGGCTTCAATAGCCTTGTTTGGTCATCCCTTGACCTATTCATCCGTGTTGACAATGCTGAAAATTTCCATGGTACATGGAAAGAAAGTACAGATTAGTTTGATTGCAAACAATCTAAGGCTAAGTCCACAGTTATTGGTTCATGGACCTATCTTCTGCAGCACAATGGGCAGAAATTGTTGGACTGATTACAATTCTTGGTGCAGCTATTTATTCATGGTTCCAGATTAAAGAATTGAAAAAGGCTAGGCAAAGTGCTGCGGCTTTATCATTGTCGGAATTGTTTCAATCTCCAGAGTTCGCAGCTGGATTATCAATCGTTTCTTATTAGCCTGAAGAATTGAAAAGTTTTGATGAATTCAAAGTTTATCATGGAGATAAATGGCCAGAAGCATTTGCTGTAATGACAACTTGGGAGAGCCTAGGCGCCCTTGTTTTTCGTGGAGATTTGAAGTTCAATCTTGTTTACGACCTATTTTCCGGACTTATTCAATATCATCATAAATTATGCTACAAACTTATCCTTGCTGATCGAGAAGAAGGCGGTGACACTCGCTTTGAATGGTTCACATGGTTGGCAGAAAGACTTGAAGAATACGATTCTGGTGAAGATACCCCACAAGCAGCTCACGTCAAATACAAGGATTGGACTCCTCCCAATGTGAAATAATCTACAATGTTTGTTGTCCGCCAAGCGGCATTGGAGTTAGCATTGTGATTGCTTCTCCTCGAAGACTAGGTCCCGTGCTAAATGTAGCAAAGATTCCGATATCCGCAAGATTATGAGAAAGTGAGAACCAAGTTCTACCATAAGCATCAACTCTGATGTCTAGGAAATCACCAAGTCCTCCACAGCGATTGTATCCGCAATCAGTCTCTATATCGATTGGGTCGCCTTCGATATTTAGTTGAACGGTGGTCAGTAATGGTGTTTCATTGAACGCATCGGTTGCATAGGTTAGGTATGCATTCCAAGTTTCTTCATCTCCTTCAGTCTCACCAACATACCCGAATGCAACAGTTCCAGCATCACCGGCAACAACCACTGGGAACCCTGTGCCTGAGAGATTGATTGGAGGGGCGATCATTGTTGCATTAGACCAAGTGTCACCTTGGTCGACTGAATATGACCAGTATGGCATATTGTCAAGACCCATCCACATGGCATGTACATTTCCTTCACTATCGACTTCTACTTGTGCTTCTTCAGCATTCCAAGTATCAGCAATACCTGTCTCGGTAGTTGGTAGTACATGTTCTGTCCAACTTATGCCAGCGTTCGTCGTTCTGAATACTGAATATCCGTCACCACTACATCCCTTATTGCCACGGTAGAAATTTCCATCAACACTTCCGACTAAATGCGCTGAAAGGCCACCAGAGTTGCATGTAATTGGGGCGCCGGATGTTTCAGGTCCCCAAGTTGCTCCTCCATCTTGACTTGAAGAGCAGAGTGGATGAGGTGCGTTTCCGTTGATACAGAACATCCAGGTGGTTGGATGGAATAGTGCTGGCATATTGCTACTGGCAATGGTTTGATGGTCCTGAACTGAGTAGATTTGAGTCGCTACACTAGGTCCATTCCAACTTGAACCTTCATCATCAGACCATTCAACAGTCATGCCAAGTAAAGCATGCATATCGAACTTCATGATTCTACTTGTCCATGGGTCAACATAGATGTAAGGGTCATTAGAATTTGCAATAGGTAGGAACGGGTCGTAGATATTTTCACAACTATAATCCAAAACATCTTGCATTCCAATAAGATCACAGGAAATTATTGCAGTTGAGCCAGCAGGCCCATTGCCATAAGAACTCATGACCATCATGTCACTTTGTGTGATTCCCATCGTAGGCTCAAAGGTAGACATTCCAATGCCATAGTAACTTCCAACAGCGTCAAATGGCACATTGCGCCCATCAAAGTTGAAACTTTCATTCCCCCATGCATCTACTGCATCTGGGAAATGATACCAAGTTAGTTCAGACCTTTCGAAATTCCATACATCTGGTTTCTCGACAACAATTTCCTTTTCATCCTCACCAAAACACCCTGCGAATGAAGCACTGAGCATTAGTAATGTGAGGAGGATAGGGCGCAATTACTCACCTCTGAATAAATCTGCACCTAGTAGAGGCAGAAGGACTGAAGCATCGCCTTCAACGCAGACATTTGGTGCTTCTGGTCGCATTTTACCCCAACTAATTGCTTCTCTTAGACGTGCACCTGAAAGACTGCCATCATGTTCTGGAGCAGTTGTAATGTAAATTGCAGAATCTAGTCCGCCTCTGTATTGGTTCCACCAAATTACATGGTGCTTGGAGATGCCTCCACCAATCATTAGGGCATTAGATTTCTCGACATCCCAAGTTAGGTCACTCATCACTTGTTCATCAGCTAGGGTATCGATGTGAAAATCACGGTATTTCTGTCTAAACATGAATAACTGTGCTCCAATGCTACCATCTGTGATTCCGGGAATACATACAGGAACCTTGTTTTTGTAAGCCCAGTAAATCAGTGAATCGGGTGTACCTATTCTCTTACCAAGTTCCCATACAAGGTGTATTGAGCCAAATCCAAGCCAAGCATCAGCGCCTTCTTTTCCTGTTTCTGCGATTCGATCATTTCGAATATCTTCAAGAACAGGCATTACTACTGACTCAATAATTTCACCATAACTTGCGTTTGGAACAATTACATTACCTAATCTCATCAATTGATGTTCACCCAATTCGATGTCATCTAATTCGAAAGCACCGTGATAGTAGTGTTTGTATGACCTGGCAATATCATGGTCTAACATACCACATGTTGTTGATACAACATTGAACATCTTTCTCTTAATCGCCTCAACAAAGAACCCTCTGGTTCCTGTTGCACAAAGACAAGCTGGGAATGAAAGCCAGTTGGTTACTTTGCTAGAATCACCTTCGACCTCATCAATTTCAGATTTCATATCATAGAGGATATCTCTGGCATATGCTAACTTGGTAGCGGTGAAGCCCCCTGCGCTTGCCATTTGGTCGATAAGCGATTTTGGGTTGCTTAACTCCCCAAAATCATAGTCCTTGACCGGCTCATCAAAAGACTCGGGGTCGATGGTCATGAAACTACCCGTGAGGCTTTCGCATATGAAACCCATGACTACGTCATGAAGATTCTATTTCGAGAATTTTATCTCTCAAAATAGCGGCCCTTTCAAAGTCTAATTCGAGTGCTGCTTGTTGCATCATCTCTTTTAATTCTTCAATTGAAAAATCAATTTTGTCAATTGGTTGAGAGATGTTGCTAGTAACCGTATTTGAATGAGCCCATTGGCCTGCACCAACTTTGAGGTTACTTGCCCAATCTCCACCTTTACGTCCTCCTTTTGATCCAACTAATCTCTTGCCGCCAGATGTCCCTGCAATCAAGTCCTCGATGTTACTGCCCATCTGAGGGAGCGCCTTTTTGATAGTCGTAGGAGTAATTCCAAATTTATCATTATGAGCCATCTGTCTTTGTCTTCTTTCAAGGGTTTGACGGATCGATGCAGCCATTGGAGGACTCATTGAATCCGCATACAGTATTACTTTACCACTGGAATTTCTTGAAGCCCTTCCTATTGTTTGTAGGAGACTTCTTTCATTACGAAGGAATCCTTGGCGATCGGCATCGAAAATTGCAACTAAACTCACTTCGGGAATATCTAATCCTTCTCGTAACAGGTTGATCCCGACTATTGCATCGATATGTCCAATTCTGAGAGCATTGATGATTTCGGTTCTTTCAATAGTATCGATTTCAGAATGCAAATGGTGCGCTTTAATTCCCATTTTGTTGAGGTATTGTGCAACTTCCTCTGCGAACTTAATCGTTAGAACGGTAACTAATGTTCGCTCTCCTTTTTCAATTCGAGCATTAATTTCTGAAAGAAGATCAGCGACTTGCCCTTCAGTGCCTCGCACTTCAATAGTAGGGTCGAGTAGTCCAGTTGGCCGAATCTCCATTCTAGGAATCTCTTCAATCATCTGAAGCATTTCATACATACTTTCAGCATCTGGATGTTTCTTGGAGTATTCTGGCTCATCAACTCCCCCTCCCCCCGAAGCATGACGTAATCCAAGAGGTACATCTTGATTGGTTGTTTCACATAAGTGAAGCAATTCTCTCTCTCCAGGTGTTGCACTGACGTACACCATCTGTGGAACTAGCTTTTGAAATTCATTCAATTTCAATGGACGATTATCTGCTGCAGAAGGTAATCTAAATCCATGTTCAATCAGGTTTAATTTCCTACTTCTATCCCCGCCATACATTCCTCCAACCTGAGGTAATGTAACATGTGATTCATCCATGATGACTAGGAATTTATCTGGGCTGCCATGAAACTGTTTGGCTGCTGCAGCAAAGAAATCAAGCAGGCAGTATGGGCGCTCCTCATGTTCTCTGCCGTCGAAATGCATTGAATAATTTTCAACAGCAGTACAGTGGCCGATTTCACGAAGCATTTCCAAATCATATCTGGTTCGCTGTTCAAGACGATGAGCTTCAATTTCCTTATCTTCACTCTTCAGTTCTGCTACCCTGCCATCCAATTCAGTCTCAATATTTTCAAGAGCGGCTTCAAATCTTTCAGGTGATACCATGAAGAATTCCTTGGGGTGAATCCATGCTTCATTTAATTCATCGAGAATTTCCCATGTTACAGGGTCGCAAATTTGGATATGTTCAACACCATCAAATCCAAACCTGATTCTCAAAGGGTCATCACGGCTAGGCATCCATACGTCTAGATTTTCCCCTCGCAATCGAACCTGCCCTCGTTCAAGATCAGTGGATGTACGGTTATACTGTAATGCCACTAGCTCACGGATTAGGTCGATTGGCTCTATTGTTTGACCAACATGAATTCGGCAATGATATGCTAGGAATGTTTCAGGGGCATTTAGTCCGTAAATACAAGAGACGGATGAAACGACAATACAATCTGGACGACTAACAAGACTGGCAACTGTTGCAAACCTCTCCTGTTCAATACGTTCATTGATTGATAATTCTTTATCGATATACAAGTCCCTTTTTGGCAAGTATGCTTCGGGTTGATAATAGTCGTAATGAGATACGAAATATTCCACTCCATTTTCAGGAAATAATCCAGACATTTCTTGGTGTAATTGTCGAGCCAATGTTTTGTTGTGACTCATAATCAAAGTAGGTATGTTTAGCCTCTCAATCAAGTGCGCCATAGCAAATGTTTTGCCCGAACCAGTTACGCCTAAAAGTACACATCTCTCTTGCTGATTTTCTAATTGGAAAACTAATTCTTCAATTGCTTTTTCTTGGTCGCCTGCAGGCATGTGTTCAGAGTGAATTTTGAATCTTGCAACATCTGGCGACAACCGGTCTTTGACCGCCCCTTCTAGGGCCTTCGATATGTCGAAGGGATCACTCATATTTCCACATCCTCAAGGTAGGTATAATCCACCGTTAACATGAACGACAGCACCAGTAATGTAATTCGAATCTTCACTGACTAAAAACGATACAGTTCCAGCTATATCTTCAGGAGTTCCAATTCTTTTTAGCGGAACTTCTTGCTCCCTGCTAATTCTCTTTTCGGGGCTATCTCCTGCTAAAATATCGGTGTCGACAAATCCAGGAGCTACGATGTTGACTCTTTTTCCATCGGGTGCTAAAGACTGAGCCAATGATCTCGCCCATATCGCCAATGCCGCCTTTGATGCAGAATAATCGGCGCCATGAGCGGAACCCCTTGTTCCCAATTGACTTCCAATGACACAAATTCTAGCCTGGTCTGTGAGGTGCGTTTTCACAGCATCCCATATCAAAAAGGCCCCTTCGAAATTTGTGGCCATAGTTCGTTTCAAGTGAGTTATGCCTAATTCCTTAGCATCTACTCTGTCATATCTTCCATGATTTAGTACAAGGACATCAATTCCTTCTGTTATCCATGGGTGAGTGGCTAAGAGTGCAACTTCTCTGGCGTCAGTTACATCACAATTCGCTGCGACGGCGTCAATTCCGGTCTCCCTAATCTCATCAACAACCATCTCTGCGGGTTTCGAAGAATTGCAATAGGTGAGCAAAATCCTGTATCCATCTTTTGCTAAGCGTTTGGAAATCGCAGCCCCGATGCCGCGGCCCCCTCCGGTAACTAAAGCGGTGCGCATGCCCTCCATAGGAGGGCACTTCTTCAATAACTCACTGGAGGAATTGTGCGAGTTGTGGGGGCTGCCAACCTTCAGGTTTCAGCACCTTTCCATCTTCTCTACGTATTACTTTCCCATCAACTAATTTGGCCATATTGGAGCGGTGTACTTCATTAAAAGCATCATCATATATGTCTTGCATTCCATGGTTGATTATTGTGCCAGCTAAGATGTAGCCGATATCTGCCAAAGCATCCAGAACTTCTACCAAATCTCCAGCTCTTGCCGCCTCAGCATATTCTTCAACTTCTTCTGTTAGTAGTTTGATTCTTAATTCAATTAATTCATCAGGTCCCAGACCAGGATCTTCTAAACGAGGTATTTCGAATGCTTGGTTGAACTCCAATAATGACTTGACGATAGGATTCATGCCCTTAGGGGAGTCTCGCCGCTCTATGAAAGTTGCATTCCAATCAACAGAATCCAACCGGTGGAAACATGTGCTCTAAACCACCACTTTTGGAAATGAGAGCCAGACATGGCTAATACCGAAATTACGAGGGCAAGTGAGATTAATACTCCAATAATCGACACTACTGAGAATGCTGCGGCCCAAAATGGCATTGATAGTAGCATGACGGCCATTGTCACAGGGGGTTGAAATGATGCAGGGAATGATTTGATTCCAGTTTTTTTATCACTTTCAATATCCATTTGGGCGTATCCAAGATCAAATGCAGCAATCCATGCCACAACTCCCAGTGATACATACAGTAAATCCGGATACCAAGAGTTAGATGAAATCTCTCCAGTAATTGCCACCCAAGCGCCTGCTGGTGCTAGTGCTAAACACCCTCCTAGCCACCAATGACAAAGCCAAGTGTATCTTTTGAGATAGGGGTAAATCACGAAAGCGATTACTGGAATTGGAGATAGGTAGAGACATAACGGATTAAGCATCCAAGCACCACCCACTAGCATCAATAGGAAAATTGCACAAAGTGTCCATGCGGTTTGTAGCGACATGTTTCCAGAAGCAAGATGCCTTGACGACGTCCTTGGGTTTTCAGCATCGACGTTCCTGTCGATTATTCTGTTCAAACCCATCGCTAATCCTCTAGCACCAATAGCGGCTACTAGTATCCAGAATAATTGGACATTACTAGGGTCGCCGGCCATGAATGCTCCAATAAAAACAAACGGTAAACTGAATAAAGTATGTTCAATTTTTACAAAAGATGCAATTTGTTTTAGATCCATTTACATCACCAAATTATCTGGCCAAGGTGGTAGATTGAATCTTTCAATCGATTCTAAAGTTTCAGGGTCATGCATAGTTATTGCCGGCCAACGTCTTACTGGAGTCTCTCCCTCATTCGAGGGAATTGGAGTGGTAGCATCCCAGAATATCCGCCCATCTTCAACAATAAAATCACGCTCTACTGCGAATCGTGAAGTCAGTTGCCAAAGCAGCCTACGGTTTGCTCCCTCGCCGTGTAAATTAAGGTCGTTATCAGTTACAAATAGCCACCTTAATTCATTTTTGGAGTCCAATTGCCAAATTAAATTTCGCAATTGGTTTATTTGCTTTATTTTATTGGCAGCAGCCTCCTCATTTGGCCATTGAGCACCAGTCCTTGCATCAGGGCGCCCTTCGATATCTACAGTTACAACCAGCATCGAATCGCGAAGCAAGAGGCAGTCATCAATTTCATCTAAATTTGCTATTTCATTCAGTAATGATTCACTAATTCCTGGCGCCTTTTCTTCACCTCTTCTCCAAGGCGGACAATCTTCAATTGGAGATCCTTCCAATGGCTTTCCACTTCTTGGGTCGGAAGATACTAATTTTGTTGCATCAATAATTATCTTTGAGTGTACATTCTCATATGTTGAAGCGGGCTCTAATGAATCGCTAACCATTCCTTCGAGAATTGTAATATCACAATTTGGATCAACCCGTTCGTTTAATGCATCGAGTAAATCCTCTAAGTTACTAGGATTGTCATCAGTTGCAATCAGTATTTTCAGGAACATCATCTGCCCAGCTCCAAGCAATCCTAAGCAGGTTTTTCTAGCTTGGCGCGGGTATCTTTGTTTACTCTTTACAATAGCAAGGTTATGGAATCCAGTCTCTAGTGGAAGGTGTAGGTCCAATACGTCTCTGTGTTGGAACGATAAGATTGGCCTGAATTGCTTACCGATTGCCTCGCCCAGGTATCCATCTTCCATTGGAGGTTGCCCTACAATTGTAGCAGGCAGTACTGCATTCTTTCGTCTAGTAATAGCTGTGACATTAAGCACAGGGTATTGCCCAGTTAATGAGTAGAACCCAAAATGATCTCCAAACGGCCCTTCAGTTCTTGTTTGTGATACATCCACCCATCCTTCGATTACTATGTCGGCATCTGCGGGTACCATCAAATCTTGAGTAAGTGCTTTGGTAATTCTCAATCTTCTTTTTCCAAGGAATCCTGCAAACATGTATTCCTCAAGATTGTCGGGTAAAGGGGCAATTGCAGAGAAAATCAATTCGGGGGGCCCTCCAATACATATCGCTACGGGCATTTTACCATCCGGCCAAGCAGCCGCATGATCCGCTCCATGTTTGTGAATTTGCCAGTGGAGTCCTACTTTCTTGGGCCCAAATACCTGGCTTCTGTACATCCCTAGATTATGTTCTCCCGAATTTACATCTTTAGTAACAACTAGTGGTAAAGTGATGTATCTTCCTCCATCCATTGGCCATGTTTTGGGTATAGGTAATTTGGTGACGTCCAGTTCCATTTTCACTCTTTGACAAGACCCTTTCCAGACTTTCTTTGGGGGCATGGAAATCGCATCTCTAAGTAGGGGGAGGCCAGTCCAAGGTCTCTTGACGATTCCGCCTATGTCTGGTTTCATCAATGCGACTAGACGGTCTCCAACTTCTGTAGGGTGCGATGCCCCTAAAGCGCGCAGTGTTCGGTCATGTGAACCAAACAGGTTCATCGCTAATGGGATCTCACTTATCTCCCCATTTGGAAGGCGTGGTTTTTCAAATAAAACAGCAGGCCCGTTAGTTTTGACAAGCCTGTCGGCAATTGCACCAGCCTCTAGCTCCACATCTACTGGCTCTTCGATGCGCAGTAACTCGCCATTCTTCTCCAAATGAGCGAGCCAACGAGTCAAATTACGCCAGGCCATGATAATGCTACGGGGCATGCTTCATGAATACTTGTTCTTCGCCGACTCATTGAAGTCCCGCCTCCCCTACGGGGAGGCATGGCGAGTTGCGACGTTCTTGTTATTGGGGCCGGGCCGGGTGGAGGTTCAGCCGCTTTACATTCAGCACGAGCCGGGCTCAGTACTATGATAGTCGAGGCTGACCCTGAGGTTGGGGTACCAGTGCATTGTGGAGAATGTCTTTCACAGATGGCGATCGATAATTTGGATCTTGAAATTCCAGATGATGTGGTGGCACTAGATTGCAAAGGCATCCGGGTCATTTTCCCCGACGGCACAGCTAAACTTCTCACTGAGAAAGGATATGTTCTCGAGAAGCATAAGTTCGAACAATGGTTGTGTGATGAAGCGGTTAATCATGGGGCAAGTTTGCACCTATCACACAAAGTTACTTCTATGGAGAGAATTTACAATAGCGAAAATCAATTTACCAATTGGAAAATAGACGGTAAAGGAAATGAATTTCCAATTGAATGTAAAGCAGTGATTGATGCATCAGGAGTGACTGGGGCTGCAACAAAACTACTCGGCATGGGGACTGAAGTTGAGGTGATTGCGGGATTCCAGTATGAGATGACCGAAGTTGACAATGACGGGTATTTAGACTTCTACTTGTGGCCTGAATATTCGCCTCATGGATATGTTTGGATGATTCCAAAGAAAGGTGGAAGAGCGAATGTTGGTTTGGTAACAACCGATAAAAAAGGAGCAATAAAATATCTTGACAAATTTGTTGAAGACACCTATCTGAAAGGGAAAGGAGTTCAAAACCCTGAATGGAGAAAGCCTGGAATCAAGCCAAGGCCGTTCGGAGGTACAATTCCAATTTCAGGTCCACGTGAGATTACAACCGGTGACGGCCTCATATTGGTTGGAGATGCTGCAGGATTCACATCACCACTGTTTGAGGGTGGCTCTCATCTAGCCCTGTGGTCAGGTAGGCAAGCGGCTCAAACTATTGCTACCGCAATCGCAGATGATGACTTATCTGATTCAAAGATGCAAAGTTATGTCAAAGCATGGAAGAAGAAATTCCCGCCATATCATAAGATTCTCAAAGGTAAAACGTCCTTATACGATTTGACAGATAAAGAATTGTCGAACATGGCGCATTGCCTACCAGAGGAGTTAGGCTCTATGTCGGTATTGGACAAGGTATGGATCGGTCTCAAAATCCTTGTACGACATCCACTATTATACACAAAAGGCGTAATCAGTGTATTACTTTCATTCGGTTATTCAAGGGCCAAGCATTTTGGTTGGTGAAAAGATGGAATCATTGTTGATGCCTCTAGCTGTATTTGTTGCAGCATGGGTAACATATCGTCCAGATGCCCGAGTAACTTGGGTAATTGCACTACCATTCATTGTTTTAGCAGCGATGTTCACAATGAATATGGATACAATTCATCTTGTGGCTTGGTATGGAGGGGAAGAACTGCCTATGCGATATCGATTCGCAGCCACTTGGGCAGCAAGAGAAGGGCCAATTTTGTTATGGGCTGCATGGATGGCGTTACTTTCGACATTATTGCGCAATCCCCTATCTGGTGAATCTAGCGAAACTCATTTGATGAGGATGCGACTAATGAATGGATTTTCTATGACTCTGCTATTGGTTGCTTGGATATTACAACCATTCAAAGCAGCAGAGGGGCAAGGTCCCGGACTCAATGAGTTGTTACAGACAGATCTAATGGTCATTCATCCCCCGTTAATTTTCCTTGCTTATTCTCTGTGCCTAACATTAACATTCATTGCCATTTCTTCAATGCTAACGAACTTTGATGGCATTAAAGATCGCTTAATCCAAGTGGCTAGGCCTGCATTCTTTTTCGCAACCTTAGGTATCGGATTGGGCGGACTGTGGGCGTATTTGATACTAGATTGGGGTGGTTATTGGGCTTGGGATCCTGTTGAAACAGGGTCATTATTACCTTGGATTTGTTTAGTAATGCTACTTCATTTACGAACCAGGCCCGGTAAAACCTCTAACCATATGTGGGCGGGAATTGCCATGGCTTGTGGCGCACTTGCGTTATTTGCCACAATGGTAACTAGAGCCGGGGGCGTTTGGGCTGTTAGTGTTCACACATTTGTCGTCAACTCATCAGGTACACCACCTACAGATGTTTTTGGAAGAATGATGGTTATTTTATCAGACGTAAGCGGTATCGAAGTTATGGTTTATCTAATCGGAATTATCCAATTAGTGGGTCTTTTCCTCGCCTCTAGATTAGGCTTTGAATTCTCTAAGTATTGGTTATTTTTACTTCCATTTATTGCCGTTTTAGGAGTTATCGGCGGAGGAGATGTATTGGATGGCTTCTATCCAACAATTTTGGTGATAATTGCTTTGGGTCCGTTTGTTGAAGCAGGAATAAGATCTCTACCAGAAGGCCATGATTGGATTTGGTTTGCAATTCCTGGGGTCATGGTAGTATTGAGATTCATTCATGGGATGGTTCTATTCGAATTACTATCTCTACTGTTTGCATTTGGTTTAATTTTCGAGAAAGACCGGTTCAAAGCATGGGGTTGGGCTACTGCAGGAGTAACACTTTTCTTAGCAGCATCTTGGTCGGGAATGCTTGAAATATGGATATGTGCCATTGGAATGACGGCCTTCATTTCGCCATGGTTCTTCGCAGAAGAATCCGAAGGTAAATTTTCTTTCAAGGAGAGAAAATATCAGCAACGCATTGCACTTTGGACACCTGTGGTAGCAGTTGGTTTGTATCTTGTTCTAACTTTGGTAATACTGATGTCAAGTATCGATTCGATTCAATTTGCTGCCCATGAGTTGTACGGTGCACCTTTCATTGCCGCAATGATGATTGCTTTGACAATGTGGAGTATGAGAGATAAACCACAAAGAGTATTCATGTTGATGTTATCAATTCCTTTAATCCTGGTGGCAGCATGGTATTTTGGAGACTCGCTAGGATACGATTCTACCGATATTCTCGGGGCATCTTTGAGCCGTGGTCAAATTGGTATGGTTGTTTTATTACCTGCACTTTTGGCAGTACCTGCCACAATTTCTCTAATCAAGGAAAACACCGGTAAAAAGCCAATTTCAATGCTGGCTCATCTTATTCATTTAGGTCTGGTCCTGATGATTATTGGCCATGTAATGAGTACAACGATTATTGATCGTGGAACTTATTCACATAGTGTGACTCTTATCAAAAATGAGAAAGTCGAATGGGAAGGTTATGAATTCGAATTTATAGAGGTTGTAACAAAAACTGACGGCCTTGAAGTTGGCGATGGATATCTTGGAGCTGAAATCAATGTCTACGAAGATGGTGAATTGATTGAGACGGTTGAGCCCGGTGTAACTAGATTTGATGATAAATCTCGCTCGGAAGTGGATAGAATAAGTCTGTGGCACGGCGACATAGTTTTGATTATGGATGGCACCCAAGCACGTTCATTAATGGAAGGCAGTGACCTTGTTCGGATAATGGTTTACGACTTGCCAGGTATACACTTAGTTTGGGGCGGTTGGACTCTAATGTTATTGTCAAGTTTGGCTATCTGGTTGAACCGTGGTGAGCCAACTCATTGAAATAGGGATGGTTGGTCGCCGAATTGCCCCCGTAGGGGGCGTTAGGTGAAAAACCATGGAAGAAGGAACCATTGTCCATGTCGAGTACGATTTGTACAACGCAGAGTCAGGCGATTTAATTGAAACAACTAGAGAGGATGTAGCAAAGGAGCATGACATGCACCAAGAGGGGCGTAATTACACCCCGCTTGTCTGTGTCGTTGGTGCCGGAAATCTAATTTCTGGATTTGAAGACAGTCTTTTGGAAGCAGAAGCAGACAAGGATATCTCCTTAGAAATTGCTCCTGCAGATGCATACGGCGAGAAAGACCCAGACCAAATCGAGACAATTTCAATCGATAAGTTGCTTCGCCATGTTCGTGACCCAAAGTCACTGTACATCGGTGGGCCTGTTACTGTTGAAGGCCGTCAAGGAACACTTTCCTATCTGGCTGCTGGAAGAGCACGTATCGACTACAACCACCCTATGGCTGGTCGCTCTCTAAAGTACGATTACAAAATTGTAAAGGTAATTGAAGGTAAGGAAGAAAAAGTCGCAGCTCTACTTGAAGCAAATACAGGTCAGGAAGGATTTGAAGTCTCTTTCGACGGAGATGATATTTCGATCGTAGTCCCACAGACTATGCTTTTCGACCCTAATGCTGCAATGCAGAAATTCCGCTTAGTCACAGTTCTAAGAGATTCAGTTGAAGCTGGTAAGGTTTCTTTCGTTGAAGTACACGAGCCCCGTGTTGCTGTAGACGAAGAAGAGGAGAAATCCTGTGAAAATCCTACCTGTGAGGATCCAAGTTGCGATACTCCAGACTGCGATGATGGCGACAAGAGCGAAGAAGAGTGACCCTTTTCGGGAAAATCTCTTCATCTAGCCCGGTGTGAGGACATTATGGAAGACACAGAGTTCTCTAAGGGAGAGCGCCTTATCGTTTCCATTTTTGGAATCATAGCCCTATTCGTTATCGGGGGATTGATTTTTGCTCCTGAGACCTTTTGGGATGGCTTTGTTAAAGTGTATATTTGGGACCCAATTGTCAAAGATGCAGGTGCTAGTGGTGATGCTGGTTATTCAGCGGTGAATACACTGGTGTATATCCTTACAATGGTTGCAGCAGTGATAGTTCTACAAGCACTATTCAGGAAATGGCAACTTCCTGTCGATGATAGAATGGTATGGGCTCTAATTTCTTGGGTAGTATTGGCTCCTGTGCTGAGAGTGATGGAAGATGCAGATTACTTTGAGAAAGGTATCGATGTTCTATTCATCTCACCTCTTATCCACATACATCTTGCAGCTTGGCTTGTAGTAGCGGCAGCGATTGGACACATCAGTAGAAAGAACCATATTTCGATGTTAGCAATGTTATTGGTTGCCTATATCGCATTCACAGGATTGTTAGTTTTACCCAATGTTCATGCTCATGAGACGGGACATTTCTGGATTCTAAGCGGGTCCATAATCGGGGCTGTAATGATAGCAGTAGTGATTCACAATACGTGGGACTGGGATGCAGTTCCCAGAGGAATGCTAGCATTTGCTATTGGATTGATTACCATGGGACTTGGCCATTGGATACAATTAGCATCAACTCCATGGACTCAAGATAGTGGGATGATGCCACGAGACAATGAGATAATTTGGCCTTTGCTTGTAGTAGTTGGGATACCATTACTAATCACTTGGATAGTATGGAAGCGTGGTCAAGAAGACCTAGCACAACTACGATTGACTGGGAACGAAGTCGGATTAATTCCTGATGGACTAACCCTTGATGAATGGGAGAGCGAAGATCGTTCTAACCACCCTGTAGAAATGCTCTCACCTCAAGGTATGCTTGCAACCCCTATGGTGGCTGGAATGTTGTTTGGCCAACTGTGTGATGGCCTAGCAACAATGGTAGGAATCGATTGGTTCGATTACTCAGAAAAGCATCCACTTTCAGATGCCGTCATTCAATTTGGAGACAGTCTGAATCTAATCGGCGAGGGTGCATGGCTATTCTTCTTGGTTAAAGCGGCTCTTGTAACTTTGATTGTATGGATGTTTTCTCAGATGAGAATCGAAGGACGACAACAACATTTGCGCATTCTAATTGTCTTGGCTGTAATGATTGTGGGAATGGCTCCAGGATTGCGTGACATAGGGCGCTTGATTCTAGGTGTTTGAGCGGTTGATTCAAGTCGCACGCAACCTTCGGTTGCGATGAGGGGCGAAAATGGATAGACTACCAACTCGCCTTAATCGGGCCGACCCCGACTTCCAAAATCGACATTCTCACAATCTAGAATTGATTGAAACCTTACGAGAGAGATTAGATTTTGTTAGCCATGGTGGTGGCGGAAAATATGTCGAAAGGCATCGCAGTCGAGGGAAGTTATTAGCACGCGAAAGGATTGAGAAAATAATTGATCCAGGAACTGCATTTCTAGAATTATCTCCACTTGCCGCATTTGAATTGTATGACGGTAGAGCAAATAGTGCCGGTATTGTTACAGGAGTGGGGCTTGTCCATGGGCGAGAATGCCTATTTGTTGCTAATGATGCCACAGTCAAAGGTGGATCGTATTATCCCATGACTGTAAAGAAACACATACGTGCACAAACAGTGGCACATGAGAACAATTTACCTTGTATATATCTGGTTGATTCAGGAGGCGCTTTCCTTCCTATGCAAGACGAAGTATTCCCTGACATCGGCCATTTTGGTAGAATCTTCCGTAACCAAGCTAAGATGTCTGGTGATGGAATTCCACAAGTTGCAGCCGTTCTTGGAAGTTGTACTGCCGGTGGGGCCTATGTTCCTGCCATGAGTGATGAATCAATAATTGTCAAAGGAAATGGAACCATTTTCTTAGCAGGACCTCCTTTGGTCAAGGCTGCAACCGGAGAGGAAGTAACCGCCGAAGAACTCGGCGGTGCTGATGTCCACACTGCTCAAAGTGGAGTGGCAGACCATTATGCCGAAGATGAATCAGAAGCGCTGAGGATGGTTCGAAATGTAGTTGAGAACCTCGGCTCAAGAGAATTGGCTCCTTATGATAGAATCGATGGCGAAGAGCCATTCCATGACGTTGAAGACCTTCTAGGTCTAATCCCTGCAGATAACCGGACACCTGTCGATATCAAGGAAATTATCGCTAGACTTGTGGATGGTAGTAGATTCCATGAATTCAAATCAAGATATGGTCAAACCCTAATCTGTGGTTTTGCTCATATCCACGGCTACAAAGTTGGAATCGTAGCAAATAATGGGATTTTATTTTCTGAGTCTTCATTGAAAGGAGCACACTTTGTAGAGTTATGTGGCCAAAGGGGAATTCCGCTTGTGTTCTTGCAGAACATCACCGGATTCATGGTTGGTAAAGCCTACGAAGCAGGAGGGATTGCAAAAGACGGTGCAAAATTAGTTACTGCAGTATCCTGTGTTAATGTTCCAAAATTCACAGTAATCATTGGCGGCTCTCATGGAGCGGGTAATTATGGAATGTGTGGCAGAGCTTACGATCCAAGATTCTTGTTCATGTGGCCAAATAGTCGTATTTCTGTAATGGGTGGACCCCAGGCAGCAGATGTCTTGACAACCGTCAAACAAGACCAAAGAGCAAGGGAAGGCCAAGAGCCAATGAGTGGAAAGGAACTCGAAGATTTCCGTTCACCAATACTTGAGAAATATGAAACTGAAGGCAGCCCATACTATTCCACAGCAAGACTGTGGGATGACGGCATAATCGACCCTAGGGATACTAGAGATATTCTTGGTCTATGCATTGCTGCCAGTCAAAACGCTAAATTGCCAAATGACCGGTTTGGCGTATTTAGAATGTAATTGAAAAATTAAATTTCGCAATTGGAGAATTAAACATGAACAACCGACCCACAACTTCACTTATTCAATTGGAAATCGAAGGATGCATTGCACATGTTAGTTTGACCCGTTCAGATAAATACAATGCTCTGAATGTACAGATGATTACTGAATTGATTGAGGTATTTACCTGGACTGCAGAGAATTCAGTCGGAATCAAAGGTGAACTTCATTCTGAGGATGGAACGCCCTACCTTAGAGTCCTAGTCTTGTCAGGAGAAGGCAAGCATTTCTGTGCTGGAGCCGACATCAACATGATGAGAGATGCAGGGGCAAATACTCCTCGGGAAAACCGTAGGGATTCTGAAAGACTCGACTCTTTATTCAATGGGTTATGGTCACATCCTTGTTTCACAATTGGGAAGATCCAAGGTGTTGCATTAGGGGGAGGTGCTGGATTAATCGCTTGTTTAGATCACGTGGTTTGCGAATCGGGAGCTAAGATTGCACTTTCTGAAGGAAAGCTTGGGATTCTTCCCGCAGTAATCGGGCCTTATGTTTACAGAAGAATGGGAAGTGCAAATTTCCGCCGTCATGCAATGTTAGCAGGTAGAATGAATACTACCGAAGCATTACGAATCGGAATGATTGATGCAGTAGATGATTCATTAGACGTATCCGGCATTATTTCTGAGGTACTTTCTACCGGGCCATGTGCTGTTAGTGCAGCTAAGGAGTTAACATTAGGATTTGACCGTTGGAATGGTGACGATGAATCTTTACGAATCTGGACATTAGATTTCACAAGTAGAATGCGTGGAAGCGATGAAGGACAAGAGGGTTTGACTTCATTTTTGGAAAAGCGTAGTGCAAATTGGAAGCCCGAGGAGTGATTCGATGCTCAAACGTACTCTCGTCGCAAACCGCGGTGAGATTGCTTGCCGAATATTGCGAGCATGCAGGGAGGCTGGAATCGAAGGTGTGGCAATTCATGCTGCAAACGATTCAGGAACATTATTCACCGAACTTGCAGATATTGCGATCCAATTAACCGGAGAAGGGCTTGCTGAAACCTATCTAAACCAAAACCAAATTCTTGAAATTGCCATCGAAAATGGTTGTGATTCTATACATCCTGGATTTGGTTTCTTATCCGAAAGGGCTGATTTTGCACAAGCTGTAATGGATGCTGGTTTGATTTGGGTTGGGCCTTCACCCGAAGCGATAACAAAAATGGGAGACAAGATGACTGCTCGAATCACGATGAAGAAAGCAGGAGTTCCTGTGATTCCTGGCGAAGAAGTCGATGGGGGAATTGAAGAAGTTCTAGCCGTCGCCCCCTCAGTAGGCTATCCTCTGCTACTAAAGGCAACAGCAGGTGGTGGAGGCAAAGGAATGCGTGCTGTACACAAAGAGGAAGACCTCGAGAGTGAAGCTAAAGCAGCGATGAGAGAGGCTCTCAATGCCTTTGGTGACGATAGAGTATATGTCGAGAGACTGTTAACAGGTAGCCGACATATCGAGATTCAAGTTCTAGCTGACAAATACGGCAGAACAATTCATCTGGGAGAGAGAGAATGCAGCGTGCAAAGAAGACACCAGAAAGTATTCGAAGAATCTCCGAGTGTTGCCTTGGATGCAGAATTGAGAGAGGCGATGGGTGAAGCAGCCTGTGCTGCTGCTCGAGCAGTGGATTACGAAGGTGCTGGAACTGTTGAATTTCTAGTTACTCCAACCGGTGATTTTTTCTTCCTAGAAATGAATACTAGAATCCAAGTTGAACATCCAGTTACAGAGATGGTTACTGGTGTTGACTTGGTTAGAGAACAATTGCGTATCGCAGGCGGGGAGAGAATGAGTTGTGGTGACCTCAATATGAGAGGTCATGCAATCGAGGTTCGATTATATGCTGAAGACCCTGCTAATAATTTCCTTCCAGCAATCGGGCAACTCAAGCGATTTGTAGCCCCTACTGGACCAGGAGTTCGATTAGATACTGGTGTGCGGGAAGGCGATGCGGTTACTCCTGATTACGACCCAATGCTAGCCAAATTGATTGTCTGGGCCCCATCAAGAAATGAAGCATTACAACGAATGGGAAGAGCTCTTGATGAATTTGTAGTCTTAGGTTGTACTACCAATATTAGATTCCTTAGGGAGTTATGTGATAATCCAGATGTAGTTGATGGGTGGACTACTACCGACATGATTGAACGGCTTTGGCCGGATGGATGGAGTCCTGAAATGAGTGGATTAATCGCTGATGCAGGACTTTTGATTGCGACAGCGTGTGAATCTACAAATCATGGTAAAGTCCGGATTTCTACAGGTGGAGATATGAGTATTGCTTCACCTTTCTCTATGATTAATAGGAGGTTTCCTTGATGGAATTTAAGACTTCAGATGGTCGAAGAGAAATAGATGCTCACAGAGATGGATCCTCATTCATTCATGAAGGGGTAATCGTCCACACGGGTCAAGAACTTTGGATGGAAATCGATGGCAGAAAGCACAAAGTTACAGCTACGAAGATAGGAGATGTTTGGTGGGTTCATGTCCTTGGTCATACACTTCAATATGAAGTGATTGAGGCGGGAGCAGTTAGTTCAGATGACGATAGTGGATTGCTGGCCCCTATGCCAGGAAAAATTCTAGATGTACTCGTTGAAGTAGGACAAACAGTATCTGCCGGTGAAGCTTTGATGATAATGGAAGCCATGAAGATGGAGCACAAAATTGTAGCCGGAAACGATGGAGTAGTTGAAACGATTCATTACAAAACAGGAGACCAAGTTGCACAAGGTGCAGAATTGTTATCTCTTAGCGATTAGAAATTGTTCTTCAATTACTAATTTTTTTGATATTATCTTCAATAGTATTAGCACAAGTTTCGAAGACATCTAGTGGCTGACCTACAGGGTCTTCTAGAGCCCAATCCTGATCAATTCTAATCATTGGACAACTAACGCCACACCCCATAGAAATGACCATATCAAACGACTGCCAATCAATATCATCTACCAATTTAGGATGAAGCCCTTCAGTACTAACTCCTCTTGATTCCAATACCTTGAGAGCATTAGAACTAACACTATCAGCAGGATGAGTGCCAGCACTGGCAGCGTCGTGTCCTAAACTTCTAGCAATACCTTCTGCCATTTGGGAGCGGCAGGAGTTCCCAACACATACGAATAGTAGACGCATGGATGTGTATGGATAGAAGATACATATGAACCAATGGCATGTAGCCTCAATAGATGTGGAAGCCAATATTGGTATACACTGGAATTTTTGTGACATTATTTGTCACCCATATCATTGCAGCAGCAAATGATTTTGAATTAGTGTTCAAGATAGTTGTAGGATTGATTACTGTACAGACATTATTCGCCGGTTTTTGCTTATATTCCTTGGGCGGTAATGCAATGCATGCACGATGGCCAGTAGTCGGTTTGAGTGCTGGATTAGGATGGGCATATGCAGATATGTCCCTTGATTGGAGCATTATGATTTGGATGGTAGCAGCCATCATCTTGCAAATCCTAACTGAAAAAGGGTTGAAGTACAACACACCCGCCGAGCGAATTGATGGCTAATTCACCAGTTAAGGTCAACAACCCTACAGATGCGCCCGCTCCAGCATCTCCTGAAGAACAGAAGAAGATGGAAGCAGCGTATAACCAAATGAAGCGCAAGATGGCGATTTCAGAAATGGGTAAGGCAATAAAACACAAGATAATGGTCCTTTCAGGTAAAGGCGGAGTAGGCAAATCGACAGTAGCGACAGGCCTTGCTCTTTCGCTTGCCCAGCAAGGTTTGAAGGTCGGTTTACTTGATATTGATATTACTGGGCCTAATGTTCCAAAGATGATGGGTCTTGATGGCCGACGACTAAATGTGGAAGATGGCAGAATCCATCCAGCACAAGGCCACTTAGGAGTGAAAGTCATATCGATGGCTTTCTTACTTGAAGATGAAGATACACCAGTCGTATGGAGGGGGCCGATTAAATTAGGTGCCATCCAGCAATTTATCGGAGATGTCGATTGGGGAGAATTAGATTATTTGATTATTGATTTCCCACCAGGTACATCAGATGAACCACTGACTGTAGCCCAAAACCTACCAGATATCGATGGGATGGTTATTGTTACAACGCCACAGGATGTTGCTCTTCTAGATTCACGTAAATCGATTACATTCGCAAATTCATTGAAGGTAGATGTAATTGGAGTAATCGAGAATATGAGTGGATACACGGTTAGAGGAAAAGCTCCGGCTGGTGCTGAGATTGAATTAGCAGCTCCTGGTGGCAAAACAATTCGCACCAATGCGGATGAAAACGGGGATTGGTCTGGTACTCTTGACATATTCAAAGCAGGCGGCGGCGAGAAAACAGCAGCAGAATTTGGAGTACCATTTTTGGGTAAACTTCCGTTTGATCCAGGGTTTGTTCGTGGTGGCGATGATGGGGTTCACCGTATTGTTTCAGAACCTGAAGGCTCATCTGCAATAGCATTCTCAGAAGTTGTTGCTCACATTCAAAATAGAGTAGAGTCTGGTTCTAGCAGTGGTGGATTAGAAATTATCTGAGGGATAATTGATGGAAATTCCAGAATTAAATCGACTCGAGAGACGTGAATTTGATATGCATTTGACCTGGTCAGATGGTACTGAGCACGAGGTCACTTACGACGATTTACGACATGCCTGCCCTTGTGCAAAATGCGCACCTCAGCGAAACGATGATCAATCCTCGATGATTTTACGACGTAGTGTTGAGAAATTACCTAAAGAGATGCCAACAGTCCGACCTGTTGGAAATTATGCTCTATCCTTTGACTGGAATAATGGGTGCTCATCAGGTATTCATCGCTTTGAGAGAATCTGGCGCTTAGGAGAAAAGCTGGATCCTGATAATGGTAAAGCCTATGTTCATGGAGCATGGTAAAACTCACAGTAAGGGTGTAATAATCGTAGCAATACACTTGTATGCAATATTGTCACGACAATAACAGGAGGTCTTACCATGGATGGCGTATATCTTACTTGGTTGATTTCTGCATTAACAATCGGAGTTTTGTTAATGCCTTTGGTAAAACCTCCATGGGCAAAAGTAACAGTACATGGTTTCATAGATTTCCTTCGCCGTTATTGGTTACACCTTGGAATAGTTTTACTAATTTACAATGCTAAGGATTTCCTAGATGAAATCGACCGTATCCTGATGGCAAATACAGATGGTATGCTCAATATGACACCTTGGATTTATGCCATTGAAGGAGATATGGCTCTATGGGTCCAAGATACCTTTTATTCTGATTGGATGACCGCTTTAATGACTCATTTCTATGTGGTCGGATTCATGGTCATATGCTATGTGTCAATCTTTTACTTCGCATATTTTGATGATAGATATATGGCAGATAGAATCAGTCTGACGATATTTTGGGTATATGTTCTTGCGATTCCGTTTTACCTCTTTTTCAATGTCCATGTAACTGGTAATTTTATTCCGGGGATGGAAACTCTTGCCTATGACCATACTCCCGAAATTAATGATTGGTTCCACCGAATAGACCCATTGACAAATGGGATGCCTAGTTTGCACATAGGATTCCCATTTGCAGTTTGGTTGTGCTTATTGAGATTCGATACCGATGGGCGTTGGAAAATTTATCGAAGGATAGTATTCTTGTATGTTCTACTGACAGCATTTTGTATTCTTTATCTTGGAATACACTGGTTTATGGATATTATTGGAGGAATGGTAGTTGCTGCAATTGCGGTTAGTATTGCAAACAAAATGTCAGGTCCAATGTGGAAAATATTTGATGAAAGAACAATTAATGCTAGACTAGCAACTCTACTAACAAATCCTCAACGAGCATTTAATGTTATCAAATCCAATACCAAGAAGTTATTCGTACGATATTCAAAACCAACTAGTAAAGAAACAGGTGTATTGCTAACTATAGTGATGATAATTGTTGCAGGTGTCATTACATGGGATTTAACCCATCAATCAATTCCTGCTGGAGGAGTTGATGCTCCTGTGGGAGTAGCTGCAGCAGATGGTTGGTTAGTAACTCTAGATGATAGAGGGGATGATGCTTTACTGGTAGTTCATGACTTATCAGACTTAAATTCTGAAATCGCAGTAGTCCAACCGATTATGGATTCAAATTCTACATATGATGTTCATGGGAATATATTACTGATGGCAAATCAAACCCATTTGTTTTTGGTTGAATTATCTAATCCTGATAAAATCATAACCGAATTGAATGTCCAATCTCCCACCAAAGTTGATATTGTTTCAAACGAAAAGTTTGCAGTATTACAAAACGGTCAAGTCACTTATTGGTCATTTAGCGGAGAAGAAGTACAAGGTCCGNCTGCNNCAACTAATGATTCGGTAATACTGTTCGAATCAGATNGTGGTCGAATNGCNATGGTATTTGCAAGCGATACAGATACAATTCATCTGGGAATAGCNGANGGNCAAGGTATGATTTCNCTNGATATTAATTCATCTGTGGGGCCNGATGAAGATNAAATATTAATCGATGCAGGATACAATGTNGACTTAGAAAATGCAACGATTACNGACGTNTCTTTTTCAGAAGATAAATTGGCAGCAACCATTGATATCAATGCAACATCTAGGCTGGTATTACTCGATACGACTACTGGGGAGAGCCAAATAATTTCAGATCCTAAATATGCAGCATTTGACCCTCATTTAGATCATGGTGTCCTCATGTTTTCAGCCTTCCAAAATATTGACCCAAGCAATGCCTCTCTGAAATATTCTGATAGAGAGATATACATTCATGATATTTCTTCAAATCTAACCAAGCCTCTAACTGCCGATGAAATAGACCAATGGGCCCCAATGGTTTTGGAAGATCATTACTTGTACCAACAGATGGATGAAGATGGAGAAATCAGTGTAGAAGTTCAAGAAAAAGAACCAAAACTCCAACCTTATGCTTCCAATGTACTGAAATTTGGAGTGGTTCTGGTCATTACATTAGTATTCATCAATATAATGCAAAGACAGAGAGAAGCTCGTATTGCTAGCCACCATGATAGCGAACACGCTTCATGATTTGTTCTAATCTTTTGACAACATCTTCTGCATTAGGAGGCAAACCCCCAGGTGCGGGTTCAGGGTCTCCCAATTCAATATCTAAAGCGAGATATCCCTTGAGCACTAAATCCATCGCTTTCTTGATATCAGGATGACTAGCACGTAGAATTTCATGTAATACATGCAAATCTATTCCAAATCCTTCTAACTCATATTCTCTAGTAGCTAGGCCTAAATCGATTAACACGGATTCTCTTTGATCAGTAATTAGAATATTATTGGTTGATAGGTCTCCATGATTTACAGCATTTCTATGCAACTCACGGATGGATTTTCCAACTTTGATTAGTAATTCTTCATCGTGTTCCTTTGAATGCAGAATCTCGATGAGTGGCTTTCCTTGAATTTTTTCCATTATGATTGTTGACTCTTCAATATCAACATCCCATATGGCTGGCACCGGTGCCCCTCTTCTAGCAAGCCAAATTGTCAATTTCACTTCATTATTCATGCGTTTTCGAGTCAGGCTTCTGTCAAGATCCGGATGCCTCCAGCCCCTTGGTCTACGTTTTTTCATTATGGCAGACCTGCCGTACCATGAACCAGAAATTACCTCTGCCTCGGCCCCGAGGTGGAGCCTTTCACCGCCAATCCATGCCTCCATTGCAAGAGCGGTGGTGGTGTATGCTTGAAAAAGGAGTACCTACACCGAGGGTTGAGGCACACCCATGACCATGTCATTGCCTATGTGCGCCATCGACTTCACCAACGATGCGATGGGCCCAGAAGAAGCAGCAATTGCTGATAGAATCGCTGAGTTGAAAAACGAGCTGGGCGATGATTTACTAATTCTTGGCCACCACTACCAAAGAGACCAGATTGTAATGCATGCTGATTTGCTTGGAGATTCATTCTTACTCTCTGAATTAGCAGCAAAATCTAAGGCGAAAAATATTGTATTCTGCGGTGTCCATTTTATGGCTGAATCTGCGGATATTCTTACTTCCGACACACAAAATGTAATCTTACCAAATATGCGTGCTGGTTGTTCCATGGCGGATATGGCTGCACTAAACGATGTCGAGGTCGCTTGGGAGGAAATATTACTCAAATCAGGACTTAGTGATCCAGCAACTGCAGTTGAAGGGGACTCTTGTCTAATTCCCGTGACATACATGAATAGTGCTGCAGAACTCAAAGATTTCTGTGGCCGCCATGGAGGGATTGTATGTACCTCCTCCAATGCTGCAGGAATTTTGGAATGGGCATATGAAAGAGCAGGACCTAATGGTGCTGTACTATTCTTCCCAGACCAGCATTTGGGAAGAAATACTGGAATTTCTATGGGAATTGGTCTAGAACAGATGGCTGTTTGGACTCCAGGGGAAAAAAATGAGTTACCAGAGAATGTGAAAATTGTACTTTGGCATGGTTTTTGCTCAGTTCATAAAAGATTCACAGTTGCTCAAATCGATGAATTTAGACAAAAGCACCCAGGTGGTGTAGTAGTTGTTCATCCAGAATGTCCAATGGAAGTGGTTCAGGCTGCAGATGCAAATGGCAGTACTGAATTTATTCGAAGATTTGTTGCAGATCAAGAACCAGGAACTAATATTGCAGTAGGTACAGAAATCAATATGGTTGCAAGATTAGATTCTCAACATGAGGATTTAGATATTCAATGCCTTGAACCTACAGTTTGTCCTTGTTCTACAATGTATATGATTCATCCAGCTTATCTTCTCGATATATTGGAAAGGTTAGTGGATGGAGAAATACCGAATCAAGTAATAGTTGAGCCATCTATTCAAAAAGGAGCAAAAATCGCTCTTGAACGAATGTTATCAATCAAGCGCTAATTTCGAAAGCCTTCCATCCAGCATATGCTAGTAGAGGGCATAGAATCATAGTTGCTAAAACATAACCAATCGCTTTTGTTTGATCATCATTCCACAATTCAATTGTTTCAACAGAATACGTAGACATGGTCGTGAAAGCACCTAAAATCCCAGTTCCAAGAAATAGGGTCATCTCCTTTGAAATCATGTCACTAGCTAGTGCTGCCATACAAATTCCTAGCAATAATGATCCTAGGGCATTGACGATTAAGGTTGCTTGTGGCGTACCAACCCATTCACTAACTGCAAAGCGAAGAGTTGCCCCAATTGCCCCACCTATTGCCACGACAAGATATGAATTCACAAACCCTTCTTGTCGGGGTTACTCTATCAATCATCCTCAAGAGCCTCCCTCTTCAGGGCTCAATTATGACCATATGGTTCATGACCACCAATCAGGGCAAGGTTAGCGAAGCTAGAGAGCATTTTTCCAAATTTGGGATTCCAGTAAGACAATTCGAGTTTGAAGCATCAGAACCTCAAGCAAGTAATTTAGAAGTCGTAGCACTATCCAAAATCGAGCAAGCAATCTCTCATTTACCTGCGCCTGACGATATGTTACTTGTCGAAGATGCGGGATTATTCATCGATGCATTGAATGGATTCCCCGGAGTCTATTCCTCTTATGTTTTAGAAACATTAGACGTACATGGCATTCTCAAATTGATGGAACATCTCCAAAGCGAAGATCCAATCCGTGATGGAAATTTGAGAAGTGCTGAATTTAGAGCGGTAGCAGTACTGTATAAGGACGGACAAACCTTTGTTGCAGAAGGAGTGTGCCCAGGTAGAATTGCACACAAACCAGTAGATGGTGAAGGATTCGGTTTCGACCCGATATTCATTCCTACCGATTTAGACGCAGATGGTAATGCATTGAAAATGGGAGAGCTGGGTGAGACTAGCACCCATGGGACTCCTTTTGGAGGGATTTCACTAGAGAAAAAACAACTATTCTCTCATCGCCGGAGAGCCCTATCAGGATTACTTTCTAACTTCGACAGACTAGGGTGATATTCTTGAGTGTGAGCGGTTTGGCTTAGGGTGAGCAGCATGAAGATGTCCAGACTTGTTGTTTTACTCTTATTGATTGGAGACATTTTTGTTTTCTTCATGATGCAGAGTGAATTCGATGAAAACGGTCGTTGGGCATTGGTGGGCAGCGCCCTTCTTTTGGCAATAATCTGGGTGTTCTTAGGAGACAAACCTAATGCTGGAAAAACAGTTCAAAGAACCCGAACAGTTAGTCAAGAAAGTAATCCAGAGGTCGAAAATTCAGTCGAAATTCCCGAAGTGGTAACCAAGGACGAATTAGATGGGGCATCTTTGCGTGAAAGAAAGATGGCCAAAGTAATGGCAAATCAACAAGAAGATGATGAAAATCAAATTACAGTAGAACCAGATGATGACTTAGAAGAAGTCACAGTTTCTGTTGAAGAAGTGCATGTTGCAGACGAATATGTTGTCGAGGTATCTCCTCAATCGATTGAAGATGCAAATATTGCAGCTCATATTCACGATAAGCGGGAGCGCCACGACCGTATTAGAGCACGTATCGAGGAGCGAAGGCGAGACCAAATGGCTGAGATTCGTGCATCGACTGCAAAGATGTGGGAAGATTACAGTTCAGGTGAAGATTTAGTCGGCTTGATTCAGAGTGAGAAGCATGGCCACAATATCCTCATCGAGCCTGCAAATGCTGAAGCAGGACACGTATATGGGGCCACATTGGTAAGATTGGATGATTCAACAATTCTCAAGTTGAGGGTTCCATTAGATTCAGGATATGTAGCAATTGAGAATAATATTACTAAAGATTCTGCACTAATTCTGCCCCCTGGAGTTCCATCTCCAGAAGAGTTAGGCTTGCCGCCACTTCCTCCTCCACCCGGTGCATCTGGTGCTTTAGCAGCACTTCGAGATGAAATGAATGAAGACTGAGGCTTGCTATGGAAGCTATTGAAGAGTCAAATCCTCAAAAAAATCTAGCTCTTTATGGATTGATTCTAGTAGCAATAGCACCTACAATTTCTGTACTTACAGGCTTCGCACTAAAAGCGGGAATTCTTGCAATTTTCGTTTTTATCTTTACAAAATTATGGATGTTTGGATTACCAGCATTTTGGTATCTAAAAGTTGAGAATGGAGAAAAATCACTTTCTATACCAAAAAATGGTGGATGGATTACTTCAACATCATTAGGGGTAGTAATGTCTCTTGCCATCGCAGTCGCTTACTTTTTATTAGGAGATTTAATGTTAAGAAGTGAAGATTTAGCAGAAATTCTAGAACCGGTGGGGCTTACTGTACCATGGAAACTTTTTGTTGCAATTTTGTTCTGGATATTCATCAACTCGGTTTTGGAGGAATATGTATTTCGCTGGTTTATCACATCAAAGGTTGAACAATTAGTTGATGGGAAATGGAAAGCAATACTGATCTCTGCAGGGATTTTTACAATCCATCATACCATTGCACTTGCCTTCTTTATCGACCCTTTAGGAAATTTCCTAGCCTCTTCAGGAGTATTCATCGGAGGAGTAATCTTTTCATGGATTTACGTTCAATATCGTAGTATTTGGGTTGCCTGGGTTGCTCATGCTATTGCAGATGTAGCAATATTTGCAATTGCTTGGGAAATGATTGTAGGATTCTAATCACTTATGCTTCCATTCAGGGTTGCTTCGATTTAGGAATGCTTGTACTCCTATCTCTTTGTCTTCGGTATCAAATAGATTCGCAAATGCCTTTGCTTCAATTGCAACTCCTTTTGAAATCCCATTATCTAACGCAGCACGAATCGTCTGTTTTGCCACACCTAATGTGTGCATTGACTTCGATGCAATTGTTTGTGCGATATCCATGGTTTTCTCTTCCAGTAATTCAGGTTCACACAAATGATTAGCAATACCAATTCTGTAAGCCTCTTCCGCACTAACATTGTTTCCTGTCATCATCATTTCCATGGCTCTTCCATATCCAACGAGATGAACCAATCTTTGAGTACCACCATATCCTGGAATCAAACCTAATTTAATTTCAGGAGTTCCAAAAATGGCTCTAGTACTTACAATTCTAATGTCACAAGAGCATGCAACCTCGCATCCTCCACCAAGGGCAAACCCATCGACCATAGCAATAGTTGGCTTATTCAAATTCCAAATCGCTTCAATCGCATTATCAGAAAACATTTCAAAGATTTCTTGTGAACCCTTGCCTACAAACTCTGTGATATCTGCTCCTGCAACAAAGGCATGTGGCTTACTCCTTTTCCCCTCAGGTGCGGGATTAGGACTTGCTCCACAAATTACTACACAGCGCACAGAATCATTTGATTCAGCCCATGAGCACATTTCTTTGAGTGCCGAAATCACTTCTTGATTCAATGAATTAAGTTTGTCAGGTCTGTTTATTGTCACCTTTGCAATCAATCCATCGCCACTTTCACATGGAATTTCTTCGATGATTACTACTTCGCTCATATCCCCTCCGAGAAAGTCATAGCAAATCAATCTGTAAGCACACATTGAAGACAATGAGCCATACCGTATATTTATGTCCGACAGCGAGGATTCCTTGGTAGTCGCAAAAGATTTGGGCAAGCGATATGGAGATTTCATCGCTTTACACCCCTTGGATGTAAAGGTAAGTTCTGGTGAGTTTTTCGGAGTATTCGGCCCTAATGGGGCAGGTAAATCTACCTTTATCAAGCTGTTAACCGGCCAATTACGTCCAAGCATCGGTGCTGTGGAAGTATTAGGAATAAATGCGGCTAGAGATCCACAAAAGCTCAAAGCCAATATTGGAATTGTACCTGAATCGGAGTCTCCTCCATCCTATCTTACTCCAGGTGAGTTTTTACAATTCGTTGGAAAACTACGAGGTATTGATGATTTGGATAGCAAAGTTAAGCATTGGATGGATTGGTTTGGTCTTCAAGAAAAAAGTGATACAATGTGTAAGGATTTATCCAAAGGGCAGCGCCAAAAAGTAATGTTGGCGTCTGCTTTTATCCATGAGCCCAAATTATTGTTTTTAGATGAACCATTTGCCAATCTTGACCCTATTTATCAACGAAAATGCCGACAGTGGTTATTGGATATGGTTGCAAATGGAGGAACAATTTTCCTTTGCTCTCACGTGTTAGAAATGGCAGAGAGAATGTGTAATAGAATGGCTATAATAAACAATGGAAAAGTCTTGGCGGCTGGCACTGTAAAGGGATTAAAAGAGAATGAAAGTGAAACTCTTGAGGACGTTTTCATCCGACTAGTAGGGCATTCAATTGAGGAAGCTGAAAGATTGAGCGATGAAGGTGTTAGTGAGGAGGAGTAATTCTGACAGCATCGATCACTAGTAAGGATTGGAGTGAGACTATCGAGTCATCGACTTCAGAATCACTAGGCTCGGTAAATGGGGGAATGAAATTACACACGCCACTAGTTGGCTGGGGCGCTTTTTCTGCAACATTTAGAGTAATGTTTGTTGAGGAGTTTAGAGAAAACTTAGATTTTGCAAAGAAAAGAAGAATCCTTCTCTTCCCTTTATTGGTCGCCTTAGTGACAATGGTTGCAACAATTGGATTGCAATTCCTTGTTGGGGAAGGAGCGGCGCAAGGCACGGATTCACTTTCAGATTCCAAGGCGTTTTCATGGGAAGAGATGAGATTCGGGCTACATTTGCCATTGTTATTTTTCAGTTTAGCAATGGGCTCGTTTGCATTTCTTGGAAGAGAGAAAGTATTAGCCCGAACCGGGACCAAAAATTACCTTCTAGCATCTCCTGCACTACAACCTTTGACTAATCCCACCGCTCATTTCGCATATTACATGAAAGATCTATCCTACTATGTCATGTTGATACTAACTCCTGTAATTTCAGGAATGGCTATCGGAATCCTCCTGGAAAGTTTCACCAGTGTGAATACACCATTAGAATTTAGCAGTCTTCCAAGGACATGGATCGCTATGACGGTAACTCTAGCACAAGGATTGGCTTTCTCTTTTATCGCCTCTTCACTTTGGTTGCTCGGCGGATGGATTAGCAGAATTACACCGATAGCAGTAATTGGTTTAGCTACTTCAATCGGATTAGGAGTTTTGCCACGTGAATATTTTTTGTGGGGATTAGCAACTCAAAATCCAGGAGGAATCCTAATCGCCATACCTGCGTTATTTGCTTCGATATTCCTAGCATGGGCCGCATCACAATTGGTAAGAGATGATTTTGAAGTCAAAGTAATCTCCAAGAAGGAAATTTTAGTTCCTGCTTGGAATCGTTTGAAATTTCTTGGAAACGGACCACTCCGGTTATTGGTTGCAAAAGAAGCAGTCGATTTAATTCGTTCAGGGTCACTAAAGAAAATGATTGTATCATATTCGGTCCCTCTTGTAGTACTACTGTTAATGGCATGGTTAGTCGATTTTGCAGAGGCGCCTATACCGATCAATCTCCTATCCTATGCTCCATTCCTTGGGTTCTTTGGATTCAATTTTTACTCGTGGTTAACCGCTTTAGATTCACCAGAACACATGAATGGTTTACCGCTTAGCGTACCTCAATTGATTAGGGCTAAAGTTACTGTATATTTCCTTGCAACAACTTGGATTTCAGTAATTTTCCTTTGCTTAATGGCATGGAAATTGGATGAGTGGGCAGTATTGCCAGTTGGTTTAATCGTCATGATTGCAAATAGTATCTACATTGTTTGTTTAACTGCATTTTTGATGGGATTGGCTCCAAATAAAGCGATATTTGATGCGAAGATAATGACTTGGTTCTGGATTGGAACAGTAATTCCTTTACTCGCTTTATTCCTACTTTCCTTCACACAGGGCGATGTATCATTCTATGAGAATTGGGCTGACCAAGTTGGCGATAAAGGACTACAGGCTGAAGCTGTTGAATTCGATAATGAAAGAGTCGCAATCGGATTCCAGGGAATACTTTGGGTCAGTGTAGGCTTAGTGGCTGCTGCGATAATGTTGATGAAACTGCTCGACCGCAAATGGGGAAGGGCAGAGTTCAACAATTGAAACCGTTCCGAGACCAACATGGGGCTCGTAATTGCAGTTAGCGGATTGCCTGCAGCTGGCAAAGGAGAGTTTGCTGCAATCTTGAGTTCAAATGGCATCCCAGTGCGCTCGATGGGCGATATGGTGAGGGCCGAAGTAAAGTCAAGAGGTATCCCCGAAGCACCACATATTTTTGGCGAAGTTGCTACTCAAATGCGAGCTGAACATGGTGATGATGTTCTCGCTCATCGATTGACAGATGCGGTGGATGAATTGCTAAATAACAATTCAATTGTATTGATTGAGGGACTACGTGGCGTTGCAGAACGAGAAGTATTTTCCGATCATTGGGGCGATAATTTCCTGATTGTTGCAATCACAGCATCTAAGCAATTACGATTTGAAAGAGTACAATCTCGAGCACGTTCTGAAGATGGTGATTTATCTGACCTTGAAAAGCGTGATGAACGGGAGACGGGATGGGGACTTGATGTGATTTTACGAGAGGCTGATATTTCATTTTCAAATGAATCTAATCTCGAAGAATTAGAATCAACAGTTTCGGCTTGGCTCAATACTCTGTGAGAGGGCCCGTAGGGCCCCTCACAATAGCGAAAGGTCATAACCGAGTCTAACCGTGTCTTGGGTGTCAGGGGGTTCTAAGTATGGCAAGAAAGAGTGGTGGTGGCCAGAAGAAGAGGCGCAACCAACAGCGAGCAATGTACGATGAACTTGACAAGTATCCCGTGATGCCTCCACACGCATTTGCCCGTATTGTTCGTGATAAGAGGACACTGAACATCATCTACCAGATTATTGAGCCACCGCTGAATAAGAAAGAGCAGGAATGGCGGGATGAATTACTAGATATTTTCATCCGCTCATTGACAGCAGATATCGAGGAGATTGACGCTGACCCAACCGCTTACCTACGTACTGCGATGGATAAGGTCATCAAAGCATACGGCATGAAAATCAATAAAAAGTCGAAATCTAAACTATTTTACTACCTGAGAAGAGATTTGGTAGGATATGGAAAGATGGACGTTCTGATGAACGATGCTAATGTAGAAGACGTATCCTTGGACGGTACCAATGTTCCAATCTTCGCTTACCACCGTAAGTTCGAATCTGTTGAAACTACTTGTGTTTGGGAAACTGATGATGAATTAGAATCCTATGTTATCAAATTAGCACAGCGTTGTGGTAAGCACATTTCTGTTGCCGACCCGCTTCTGGATGCTACCTTGATGGACGGTTCGAGAATTGTCATGAAGTTAGGTCGTGAAGTTTCGACTAGAGGTTCTGCATTTTGTATTCGACGATTCAAGGATGACCCGTTTTCTCCTTGCGATATCATTGCGTTTAGAACGCTTTCATCACTGATGGGAGCATATCTTTGGGTTGCATTCCAAAACGAAGTTCCAATGCTATTCGTAGGCGGTACTGCATCTGGAAAAACTACCACTCTGAACGCCATGTGTATCTTCATTCCATGGCAGATGAAGATTGTAAGTATTGAATCAACTCGTGAAGTAAATATTCCTCAGCCAAACTGGGTTCCTGGTCTTACTAGACAGGGATTCGGTGGTGAATCGAATGAAGGAGAAATCGGAGAATTCGAGTTACTCAAAGCAGCACTTCGTGAACGACCTGAATACATCATAGTAGGTGAAATTCGTGGTGCCGAAGCATATGTATTGTTCCAGGCAATGGCAACAGGCCACTGTGCATATTCTACTGTGCACGCAGATTCTGTACCTTCACTGGTTCACAGATTGGAGAATAAACCAATCGACATTCCTCGTGTATTGCTACCGGCTCTAGAAGCATGTGTAATTCAAATCCAGACAAGAATCAATGGACGACGTGTCAGAAGAAGTAAACAAATTGTCGAGATTGTTGGTATTGATCCTAACTCCCTTGAAATTATTACTAACGAAGTATTCCGCTGGAATGTTGCTAATGATGACTTCATATTCTCAGGGAAATCATATGTTCTTGAGAAAATCATGGTTAAGATAAACTACAGCCAGGACGAGATGCGAAGAGAGCTTCGAACTAGGAAGCGCATTCTTGAATGGATGGTATTGAATGACATTCGAAAGGCTGACCAAGTTAGCCAAATCATTACTGAATATTACGTCAGACCTCACGAAATTTTAGCACGCGTAGATGGTCTTCGTTGATTGAAGTAAATTGAAATTAGGGGGTGCATGAATGGAACTAACCGCATGGCAGAAAATTTGTCATCGCCTCCTAGGCCGTGCGTTTAAGAAAAAGGCCCGCAATGATCAAAAACTATCCGATGATTTAGTCAAAGGAAATATGCCAATTATGCCAGAAGTATATTTGGCTCAAGTTTTCGTTACAACATTCGCAGTATCGATAATCTGTATAATGCTATTGACTGCAGTATTCTTGCCAGATATTGGGTTGATTTCTTGGTATGAATCTAGGCCAGATGACTCATTCGCATTGGCATGCTATGAATGGGAATATTGGAATGGAGATCTTGTAGATGAGACCTTGGAAAGTAGAGGTTGTCCATTTTTTGCATATATGGAATTCCCATTCTTTGCTAAAATATTGATTCCAGCAATACTCGGCTTCATAGTTCCTTTTGGAACTTACAAGTATCTCAAAGGCTCTGCTTCAAGAGCCGCAAATCTACGCGGAGTTGCGCTTGAGAAGTACCTCCCTTATGCAGCATCTTATACTGCGGCAATGGCTGCTGCAAATGCTACACCTCACAAAATTTTCAAATCACTAGCATTGAATGGTGATATCTATGGAGAGATTGCGTATGATTCTTCAATGATATATCGTGACGTTACTTTGCTAGGTTATGACTTGCTAACTGCTATGAAAATGGGAGTTGATCGTGCGGCTTCACCTTGGATGACAGAATTCTTCCAAGGAATGGTTGGTACTTTGACAGCAGGAGGCTCACTGAAATTGTACTTCCTAAACCGTGCAGAACACTACATGCGTGAGAATAGAACTCGACTGCATGAATTCTTAGAATCCCTAGCAATGTTAGCCGAGTCATATGTTGTTGTTGCAGTTGCAATGCCACTGTTCCTGATTGTAATGCTTGTAATTATGTTCTGGGTAAGTGGAGCAGGCGCCCAGATGGAAGAAAGTACACTGTACATGGTAGTATTACTGGTTCTACCTATGCTTCATGGTATGTTCGCATTCATTGTATGGTCGTCAAGTGAAGAGCAAAAAATGTGATTAGGAGGTGAAAATTTGGCACGTAAGAAGAAAGAGAAGATAACAGTCAAATTGGACCTTCCCAAAGACGATACAACATTGACAAAGTTGTATGCAATCCTTGGAGTCAGTATTTTCTTAGGACTTGCTTGTTTCACATTTTGGATTACAAATTCTCATTTTACTACTTCACCAAATGGCCAACCTCTATTCGTTAACACCATTTGTAAATATGACATGAATTATATTCCAACATTTAGTGATAATGAATCATGTTCTATCCTAAAAGATGAACCAGATGTTTTGGTTTTAGTACCCGAAGACGAGTGGACAGAATTTGTTGGTATGGGACAAATGTTTGATGTTCCTGGTATGGATGAGAACATTTCAGATGTTAGACCAGACCAACCTTTGGTTGGGACTTGCGACGTGGAAACGGCGGTACCTTCGGATTATTCATTCATACTATACGACCCAGAAGGGGTAGAGATTACTAGGCATAGTGGTAATACACAAGCTAAGGATGACAAATGTGAGATATTTGTTCAGAATATGGAAATGGGATACCTCTACCAATTGGTGATAATTTCTGATGAAGAAGTTCAAACAGCTACTTATCGCTTAGAGATGGATTATTATGATGGGGTTCCAGAATATATGAATAACAAATCTCAATGGATTGGACCCGAAGTCGAACTTGGTGGCATGTCACTCAGACCTACTATCTTCCTCAATTTCTTCGGATTCGGATTTTTCATCACATTTTGGCCAGCTTCATATTACTGGGACAGGGTCAAAGAAAATACCAACAGGATGGAAGAGAAATTCCCTGATTTCCTTAGAGACCTTGCAGAATATTGGAAGGGAGGTTTATCCATGACCGTGGCAGTTCAAACGTTGGCGACGAGTGAATACGGTGCTCTGAACAACGAAGTAAAGAAAATGAGCGACCAACTCTCTTGGGGTGTTGCATTTGGTGATGTCATCGAAATGTTCGCAGTAAGAGTTGGTACTCCACTTGTTATGCGTGCGATTTCACTAATTTCAGAGGCGAATAGAGCGGGCGGTAAGATTTCTGATATTCTAGTAACTGCAGCAAACGATAGTCGTGAAATTAAATTCTTAGAAGGAGAACGTAAACGATCAATTGCATCCTATATCTCTGTAATTTGGACCTCTTACGGTGTTTTCCTAGGTGTTATTGTTGTTCTTGCTAAGGTCTTCATTCCAGCTATTGCAGGTTCAAATTCAGAACCTAGTGACGATGGTGATGCAGGAGGCGGCCAACAATTAGGAAACATGGTTATTCGTAATATCGAACCATTGTTTTTCCTGACGATTTTCTATTATGGTGTAACGATGCAAGCACTAGGTAATGGTTCGATGGCAGGTTTGATGGCAACTGGACGATTTACCAGTGGAATGAAGCATGCAGGTTTGATGATCCTATTGTCGCTCCTTTGTTTCAACGTGATTGTATTCTCTCCTGATTTGATTGGTATCACAACACTGCCTGCTTTGAAACCAGCAGCGGGCACATTCTCACCATGAGGTGGCTAATGTGCAGGGTAATGATGATGCACAAGTTCACATCCTAGAGATGTTGACTTTGTTTTGGTTATTTTTTATGACTGCAGCATTCTTGATCACAGTTCATGTTCCAGATGAAGTAAGCATATCTGTTGACGCAGAGATGCAATTTGCTGGAGAGGATGCGATAAATCTGGGCCTAGGCACTGCTTCAGAAGGAAGTGACTATGATTCTAGATTAGCAGAATTACTTGCAGCTGGTCAAGAGGATGATGCATGCGAGTTAGTACAAAATTATCTTGCAAATGGCATTGAAGCAAATTGTTGGTTAGCTAAAGATTCTGGTACTTCACAACCACACGGAGAAGTTGCAACCCCTGGCTCAAGTACTGTGAACGCTCACAGTTTGGTAGCAGTCGATGACCATTTATGGACCATCAGCCTTGACTTATGGGAGCGTGGTTCATAATGCGCTCTTGCCATAAAGATGACAAAGGCCAGATGCTTTTGGCTACCGGTGTTGTTTTGATGATGTCATTACTTTCGATGGCAATCTTTGGTGTGAAGATGGCTGGAATCTCAATGCCATTTGATACGGCAGGAGACGATACCATTCGAGCATCCGGAGATATCGCAGACAATCTTCCTTCCTTAACCGAATCAAGAGCACAAATTTGGTATGATTCTGGACTTTCAGAATTTGAGAGTGTAGAGAAATCGATTGAATCATTACATGATGATGTATTACATCATGGAGAATTAAGAGGAGTAGAATTGAAATTACTCAATATTACTGTTACTGAATCCGATGGTGTAATCTCGGTTAGTGCCGAACTAGGAGCGGCAGATAGAAACTCAATGCTTACTAGAATTATATCATTCGATATCGACTTAGATGAATGATCAACGTGTTTTACGCCATTCGTTCCAAGCAAGGTCTAACCAATGATTCACTCTCTCAAGGCTATCCTTGACTATAGTTGGGTCTAATGTATTCCAATCTGCAAGTCTTGCTTTTTCCTTTAGTGAATCTTGGATTGAACGAATTCTAGGTAATGCGGAAATGTATCTGTCTGCATTTCGGAAGGAATGACTCTCTCGCTGCTTCAAGAAACTTGTATGCTGTGCTTCATCACCAACATGCATTACAATTCCAACAGCAATTCCGCCTGCGTCTCTCCAAGTACGCAATAGACGAGTGCTTGGTTCAAGATGAACCCCTTCTAAAATTAGGTCAATCCCTTCTCGTCGAGCCCTTTCAATAGTTGCTAATACTCCAGATTCTACTGCTTTGCATGTATCTTGCCAATCCAGTACAGCGTCGCCAGATTCACCTCTTGAAAACGAAGAACGGTGAAGAGCGGAATTTTCCGTAGTATCTACAACACGCATTATCTCACGGATAGCATCAGTGGATAGTAGCCTTGCAAACGAATGCTCATTAGCGATTTTAACTGCAGTAGTGGATTTCCCTACCCCGGTTGCACCAGCAATCAATAGCAGAATTGGAGGGCGGCCAGTAACTTTGGTTGTGGTCGCCCCAGCGATACCTATGCGCTTCGCCATCGGAGGTTGCTATGCCTGCTTGCTAAAGAAGACAACCCCCAACGGGAGAGGCTTTGAGGCAGTTCCTCCTCGCCTTGGATATGGCGAGCGAACAGATGTTGGTTGCAGGTGAATGGTGTGATGCAGGAGATGGTGCTACAGCAGATGTACTAAACCCGGCTACAGGCGAAGTAATAGCTACTACTCCAAAGGCAACTATCGATGATGTAGAAAGATGTGTTTCCGCTTCAAGGAACGCCTTGGTTTCGAAAGATTGGGCAGCAATGGACCCAGCACAGCGAGGACGTATTTTACAGAAGATGGCAGCAGCGACTTATGCGAATGCCAAGAGTTTGGCTGCACTTGAATCTTCTAATAATGGGAAAACATTCAGAGAAGCATTGAGTGAAATTCGCTATGGCGCTTGGACTTTGGAATATTTTGCTGGTCTATCTGACAAGATTGAAGGAAGCACAATCCCGGTTCCAGGTAACCGTCTAAATTACACATTAAGGCAACCACTTGGAGTGACCGCACATATCGTTCCATGGAACTTCCCACTTCAACTGGCAATTCGCTCAATCGCTCCAGCACTAGCCGCAGGATGTACCGTCATAGCCAAGCCAGCATCATGGACTCCACTTTCTCTAATTGCATGGGCTAAGGCCATGCAAGAAGCAGAGGTTGGATTGCCTACCGATGTATTGCAAGTCATCACGGGATCTGGCGGATTAATCGGCGATGCATTAGCAGGTCATTCCGGTATCGATGGAGTTGTTCTTACCGGAGGGGTGCCTACCGGTCAAGCTGTAATGGCAAAGGCTAGTGAGAATCTTACCCCCGTAACCCTAGAGTTAGGTGGTAAGGGGGCAAATATCGTATTCCCTGACGCAAATCTTCGTCATTGTGCAAAGGCAATTTGCTTTGGCATTTTCATGAATGCAGGTCAAATGTGCTGGGCAGGTTCAAGATTAATTGTGCATGAAGATGTACATGATGAATTGGTTGAAGCTGTTGTTGCAGAGATTTCCAAGTGGCCTGTTGGCCCAGGAATGGAAGAAGGAGTTCGTATGGGTAGTATGGTTCACACCAGTCACCGAGACGATGTTTTAGCCATGCTTTCAAAGGGATTGGAACAGGGTGGAGATGTAGTCTGTGGAGGAAATGCTTTGGATAGAGATGGAGCATTCATGGAGGCAACAGTTGTCACAGGAGTCACTAGCGATAATCTGCTATTCCAAGAAGAGTTATTTGGACCAGTTCTTGCTGTAACCAAGTTTAGTGAAGATTCCCAAGCGCTAGCGCTTGCTAACGATACACCGTTTGGATTGTTGAATGGAGTTTGGACCAACAATCTTTCACGTGCACACAAGTTTGCAAGAGATGTAGAATCTGGAATGGTTAGTATCAATGAATACCCGATCACTTTCCCTCAAACCGCTTTCACTGGATGGAAGCACTCAGGAATTGGTATCGAGCAATCCAAAGATGCTCTCAATTTCTACACCAAGGTAAAGAACGTAAATGTAAAGTTGTGATTTCATGATTGTAAGCCAAAAAGGCGAAGTCACAATTATCCAGTTAACTGGAGGCTCAGCCACTCAATCATTCAGTAGAGAATTCCTTCCAAAAATCCGTGATGTAATCATTCAAAACATTGGCTGCAAGGCTATTGTTATCACAGGGGAAGGAAAATTTTTCTCTGCAGGTGCAGATATTACTGCATTCCAAAAATCAATTGATGACGGAGATAGTGTAGAGCTAATTCGTGAATTGACAAATATTCTTCATCCTCTATTAGTAAAGATGCGCACTTCAAAGACCATTTTCGTGGCTGCTCTAAACGGTGCATCTGCGGGAGGAGGGCTAGGATTAGCCCTTGCTTGTGATGCAAGAATTGCAAGTCCTTCCGGTAAAATGGCAGCATCATATTCTGGTATTGGCCTATCTCCAGATGGAGGAACCACTTGGTTACTGCCGCGTTTAGTTGGCGAACAAGTCGCTCGTCGTTTCTTTTTGGAAAATCAGGTATGGAGTGCAGAAGAAGCCTATGCTCTTGGTGCGATCGATGAGGTTGTAGATGAAGAGTTACTAATTGACAAGGCTGTGGAAATTGCAAACCATTGGTCACAATGGGGCAACCATACTAAAGAAGCCACAAAACATCTCTTGCTAACTCAAAATGTGAATGACTTTGAAACTCATTTGAAACACGAACAAACACTGATTGAATCCGCAGGTACAACTTCCGCCTTTGCGGAAGGTGTGGACGCTTTCCTTACTAAAAGAAAACCAGATTTCTCAAACAAAGAGTGATCCTAATGGCTAGGAAATGCGGTATTTGCAGACAGGAAGGGCATGACCGNAGGNCTTGNCCACAACCAGAAAAAGCCTCNAACAACGGCCCTTTGGTTGTCGAATNAATTTGGATTTTCCTTCTGGTTNCTTGGATTNCCATCCTATTCCCACTTTCAATAATGCCTCNAGCTTTCNTAATCATAATGTTCATTTCATTGGCTACTAGGTTGGGTTTGATTCGAATTTATGCAAAATTCAGACCTAATTGGAGAGAAACCGACCCAACAGGAGATGATTTGACTGAGGCCCTTCGGAAAATAGGGGACCAATTACCTTCTATTCCAAATCCTAAACAAATCGTTGCCCAAGGAATTTACAATCTCAAATCCGAGGAACGTATTCAGCAAGGCATTGAAGAATTCAAGGAATTGGACGAAGAAATGACTGAGCATGAATGGTATCGTAAGAACCGTGAAGCTATACTGTTAGTTTTAGGAGCCGGAGTTTTCATACTATTACTATCATTGTCGATAATTTTCATACTTATCTTGGACTATTTCTCTTTATGATTACCAAGGGAATTTGGCAGACCACACTATCAAATCGTTAATGATGACTTGAATACCGAGGAAGATTGAACCAAGTAGCATAATTCCAGCCCCATCAACTCCATCTTGCCATGCACCGTATGCAAGTAGCCCAAACATTATGTTTCCAACGGATGCTAATGCTAGGATTCCAATTACTAAGTAAGGCGTCCAAGAGTATGAATTATTCATGTGGAACATTGTACTGTCAATCCAAAACATTGACGGAATTAAGAATAGAGCATATGCGAGTAACAATCTCTGTCCTCCATTGCCATCAGACTCACTCCATGGCCACCTAAGAGATTCAAATATGGCGACATCAAGTTGGAATAAAGCGACCCACCAATACATCAAGAATCCGATAGCTGCAAGGAACATGAATGGAACAATGTAAGTTATCCAGGTCTTTGGGACACCTCCCCATAACGAATCCCAATCTTCTAAGCGAGAAAGAGCATATGCGTAACTGATCAAAACTAATGGTCCCGTGATAAAAGTGAACGTTCGGACGAATTCTCTTGATACTTCCATGAGCCGTTCTAGTAGGACTAGCACTTAATGGGTTGTAATTTACCAAGTGAAAAAATATTACTTTGGAAGTTCAGTTTCTTCAGCAGAACCTGATGACCAATCATAGATCCCCTTGCCTGATTTCTTACCTAGGCGGCCTTCAGCAACCATCTTCTCGAGAAGAGGATGTGGAGTGTAAGAATCATCATTGAATGATTTCTTTAGATTAAGAAGAATATCTCTGCGTACATCTAGGCCTACTAGATCTGATAGAGCGAGTGGACCCATTGGGTGTTTGTAACCCAATACCATTGCAGTGTCGATATCTTTGGCACTGGCTACACCGTCTGCAAGCATTCTTATCGCTTCATTACCCAGAACAACACCAAGTCTAGAAGTGGCGAAACCTGGAACGTCTTTGACAAGAATTGTAGTCTTGCCCATCGCTATACCAGCGGATTCTGCAGCTGCAATTGTTTGATCAGAACAAGAATCATGCTTGACTAATTCCAAGAGTTTCATTATTGGAACTGGATTGAAGAAATGCATTCCAATCACCATTTCAGGCTTACCTGAAGCAGCAGCAATATCTGCAATTGAGAGTGAAGATGTATTGGTCCCTAAGATACAACCTTGTTTGGTCATAGAACCTAAATCGGCGAAGATTTTGTGCTTTAGTTCAGGGATTTCAGGAACCGCTTCAATCACTAAATCTGCATCTCCTACCGCAGTTGACATATCCGCTACGGCGTGTAAGTTTGCAGACCACTCAGCTTTTTGTTCAGCAGTAGTCTTACCCCGTGCAATACCCTTGTCCCAAAAAGCGTCAATAGCTTTCATGCCACGTTCTAGCCCATCTGGAAAAGCATCGAAAAGATTGGTTCTCCAACCAGCCTGTGCACATACCTGAGCAATACCTGCACCCATCGTGCCTGCCCCAATTACCGCCACAGTATCGATTCCCATGTTCCAGTCCTAAGGGACTCAGGTTCATGACGATTCCTTGGATTGTGCAAGATAAACTCCACTAACGATTAGCATGAATGATACCGCTAAAGATAATCCTAATTTTTCATCGAGAAGTAACCAACCACTAAATATTCCAAAGATAGGAACTAGGTAGACATAGAAAGCGGTTTTACCAGCTCCGATTTTTCTAATACCATCAGCGAACCATACGTAACTTAGAACGGTTGAGAATATGGCAAGAAATACCAACCAAGACCATGCTTCATTGGATGCACCAGTTGGAAAACCAACTTGACTATACTCCCAGATAGTTGCTGGAGTTTGAATTAGTAAACCAGCAACACTTGACCAAACAGTAAGGTGTAAAGGAGACATAGCATCATCACCAGTCATCGCCTTTTTCATTAATATTGTAGTAAATGCCCAAGATAATGCAGAGAGGCCAATCAATGCATCACCAAGCAATCTTTCGTTGACTGGAATGTCAACATTTGGAGAATACCATGCCAATACACCAACTCCACTTACAGCAAGCAATAGACCTGCACCGAGGCGCTTGTCAAACTTCTCACCAAGGAAAGGCACTGCGAGAATAGCAGTGAATAATGGATTGAAGGTAATCATTAGAGATGCATCGCCCGCAGCGGTCCATTTCATTCCGTACATGAAGAATGCTTGATACAAGAATGTCGATAAAAATCCGATAATGATAATTAATTTCCATTGCTTTCTGTTTGGTACTATCCATTGCTTAGTAAGTTTCAGGAAAATCAAGAAACAAACTACTGCAATGACATAACGTGACCAACCTGCAGTGAACGGAGGTATTTCATTCGCAGCAACTCTGCCAGCAACCCAACTAACTCCCCATATGATTGCTACTGCTAGCAATTTCACATGGGTCGTTGCATTCTTCATTCAAACCGCTCCAAGCCAAGTTGCAGAATACGAGCTCTTGGGAGCCCAATTTCTGGCATTCCTTCGGCCGGTGCGTGGATTTTCAATCCTTCAAGTCGTTGTACAAATAATCCGTAAGATGCGATGTCATTTGGCTTGTATGGTGTTGCGAGGCCCATTTTTTCAAGACCTGCACATGCTCCTTCGGTATAGATAGGGTAAACATTTGTTTCAAAGTGCATCCAAGTTGAAATTCGAACGCAATCAATATTTTCTAAGGTTAGCAGGTGTTCTAAAAGTCCAACATCCGGATATTTCACAGTTTGAATTGCCATATCGACTTCCATGACCACATCTTCTGGCCAAGCAAATGGAGTTTGTTTTCCCCATTTATCTGCGATCTCAATATGTTGAATTACATTTTCACCAGATATGGCAAAGAGTGTTTCTTGGTAGGGTCTATCTTCGTATGCGTCGCTAACCAGGTCTGGTAAAACCGAGTAGAAGCGTTCGAGTTCCGCTTCGTCGGCTCCGTAGAGCGAGACTGGAATCATTTACTCACCTTCATGCCGTTGCGCCTATGCCGCTTGCTAGTTGGCGAGGAGTTAACGGTTTGTCTTCGACCCATTGTTGCTTGAAAATTTCTTTCAAAGCCTCTTCGTCTGCAGCGGTAGGTAATACAGTTTCTAGATAAGCAGCGTATTCTTCGTCACTTCCTTCGAATAAACTACCATCTGTATAGCAGTTCTTTCCTCCAAAGTTTCCAATGTCACGATGGAAGTTTTCATGAGGGACAAATAGAGTGACACCACAATCCTCAGGTAGGTGTCCATTCAATTTTTCAACTTCCTTTACAATTTCATCATGGTAGTGTCCACGACTTTCTTCGTTCAGAACTTCCTTGTCAACATCGATACTAGCATCGAGTTTCTTACGCTCATCCCAGCGTCCCTTTACTCCCCAAACATAAGCCCAATGAGCAGATGTTGATGAGTCGGTTCCAAACAAATCATGAGCGGTTGCAACCCACTTGTTCATGTAGCGTTGTAGCATATCAAGAGGAATCACTCCAGCTTTGATGATTCGACGTAGGCCATTTGAACCAGTTCCTAAATGGAATGATTCTTCTTTGAGCATTGGGCCCATAGATGCAGCCAATGGCTTGAATGCAGATGTTGAAAGCATTCCTAACTGGAATTTGCCATCACGGTCGACGAACATAGTGTAACAGAAGAAATCTAACCAATGAGGCATTGGGCGATTGAAAGCGCCGAGTAAACGGTCTCCGTCCTGAGCGTTTCTCTCGAGTAACTTCTGTGCTTCACGACGTCCTTGCTGTCCAAAGTAAGTCATCAGAAGGTAAGCCATTTGCCATCCATGTCTCTGTTCTTCAGCCATTATACGTGCCGCAGCGTATCGATCATAATCGGTAGGTGCAGTTGCAAGTAAGTGCTTTTGTTGTTCAACAGATGCGAATTCAGTATCGCCTTGAACTGTAATCATAGAAACTAGTGCGTCACGAATATTTTGATGAGGCACCTGGAGGGCCCTTTCCCACTTTGTACGACCTGTGTAATCTCCGAATTCAATTACATCACCGGCCCTATCCCAATCGAATAGTATTGAGAGGTCAAAATCTCCTAGCCATTCTCTATCAAAACCAACTCTATCTTGCCATTCGCCAAAGTTAGCAACCCATTCTTCCCATGTCTTAGGTAGTTCCGCCATACCACGGGGATAGGGTACCTACTATTCATCAATTTGCGAACATGTTCGCACGAACATGTTCAGGGAGAGTTGCGACGTACCTCGTCTGCGAACGAATTCAGAACAACTCCTTCGATTTTATGAAGTTGAACCGAGAGTGTTGATTTACTAACATTCAATAATTCAGCTAATGCACTAAGAGTAATTCTTCTTGGAGAATCCCAGTATCCTTCATTCATGGCGGAGTCAAAAACAACTCTTTGTCTAGAAGTTAGCATTCTAGTTCCCGTAGAGCGAGTAGATATTACTCGATAAGGGATTTCACTTTCTCTAAGCAATTGAACGAGTTCGCGACTTTTATCGGCAGCACATTCAATCATCCAATCCACCCATCCATCTCTGACTTCAAATGGTGAATGTGGAATCACTCCTACTTCCCGAATCGGTTTGATGTATCCACCTCCGCCAGGTGCGATATCAACCTCGTATCGGTAATCTCCTAATTTCCTTACTTCGTCTACACCAGAGTGATTTTCTAATTCCTTAATTACATCATTTGATGATGAGATTCTAGCAGTTCCTCTCCCTTTACCAAGAGGCATCGTTTCTTCTATTCGCAAAACAACTTCTGGTCTACTACGAGACACATCTCCAGACCAATGACCCTCAGGTAATCGAACTTCGATGCGTAGTTGATTTACCATATTATCACAAAGAGTGGGTACGATCGTGGCGAGTGACTTCGCCGGTTCGAACATCGATCAATTCTGCAAATGTCTGAACACTATCTTCTCCAACAATTACTCCAGGGAGATAACCATCACACACTCCAGATGCAGCAAAAATAGCATCATCCGAGCGACAAAGGTCAGTCGCATCCCAAAGTCTAGTCAAATCATCATCGACCATTTTCTCAGCCCTCTTTTCTTCTTCATCAGAACGGAAAACAAGTCTTCCTTCAAATACACCACCAATTCCACGAAGCGCAGCGGCGGTGATTACTCCTTCAGGAGCGGCTCCAATTCCTAGCAGCATATCGTAAGGGCCATCAGGTCTAGCGGCCCAAATTGCAGCGGAAACGTCTCCGTCTCCCATCAGGTGTAATTGAGCGCCTGCTTCTCTGATTTCCTTAAATAAATCTGAATGTCTTTCTCTATCTAGAGCTACTACCTTCACTTCAGACATAGGTTTGTCCAAAACATATGCGGCTTGCTCTAGGTTGTAAGTTACTCCTCCATCTAGGCTAACGTGACCTGCTAATTCCGGGCCTGCAGCAATTTTGTCCATGTAGCAATCAGGAGCATGTAGCAGCGTTCCTCTTGGCGCCGCTGCTAAGACGGCAATAGAATTAGGGGAATTATCAGCGCAGTTGTTAGTGCATTCTAGCGGGTCAACAGCAATGTCGATTTGTAATGCCCCTTCAACACCAACTTGATTTCCAAGTTCTTCACCAATGAATAACATAGGCGCTTCATCTCTTTCACCTTCACCAATAGCAACCCTTCCATCGAAAGGAACTTTGTCGAAGGTTCGACGCATGGCTTCTACTGCGGCTGCATCAGCCGCATTTTTGTCGCCTAAACCACGCCACTCAGCGCTTGCTATTGCTGCCTGGTCGACAGCCTCTAGGAAGTGGTGTGCTAGGTCTGCAGTACGCGCCATGTTGTGTGCGATACGCGTCCCCTCCATCAATCAAGCGGGTCAATCCGCCTTATGTTTCTCAACCACCATTATGTCAGAAATTCGAGTATCAGGGTATTGCCCACCCTCATCTTTCTCAAGTGATTTCACCATATCAAGTGCGCATAGAAGGCCAGCCGAAACTCCAGTTAATGCTTCCATTTCGATTCCAGTTTTGTAATGAGCGTTAACTTCAACAGTACATCTCAGGGCATTGTCTTGCCACGTCCAATCTACCTTACATCCTTCTAGAGGAATTGGATGACAATGAGGGATTATGCGTGGTGTTTCCTTTACAGCTTGAATAGCGGCAATAGTTGAAGCTTCAAGCACATCTCCTTTCTTGACATTACCCTGTACTATCGCTATTTTTGAATTAGCTGTAAGATGTAATATTCCAGTGGCGATTGCTCTTCTGTGAACAATTGGTTTGTTACCAATATCTACAACTCCTTGGATACTTTTCTCCATTATTTCACCCCAACCCTGCTTTCCATGATGCCCCACTCGGCTTGACTTCTTTTTTCCACAGGGGGGCTTGTCGTTTCAGTTCATCGATGAGCCAAGAACATCCTTCAAATGCTTCTTTGCGATGAGGGCTTGCAACATGTATTGCCACAATATTCTCTCCCGGTCCTACATTTCCTGTTCTGTGTGCCATAGCAATCGAGCGCAGTGAGTATTTCGAAATCGCTTCTTCTGCAATCGAATAAAGAGTTTCAGATAACTTTTCTTGCCAGGCATCAAATTCTAGTCGAAGTACTTCTTCACCTTCATCATAGCCTCTAGTTATTCCAATAAAAGATACAATCGCACCACACCCTTCAGTGAGGAGTTGTTGGCGCAATCCATCTACATCGAGATTTTTTGGAGCATCTTGAATGAAAATGTGCCCCTGCATATTGTAGTCCAAACCAGCCGCATCCTTGAAACCATCCTCGGCCATAAGGTAGTCATGGCGGAGGTAGGCCCCATCCATATTATGGGAGCAGGGTTATCTGGCCTTGCAGCAGCCACTACTTTGGCTAAAGCAGGAATTGAGGTTCATGTTCATGATATCCGTGAAGATTCTGGAAAGAGATTTGATGGTGATTTTCAAGCACTAGAGAATTGGTCTATGGATTCAGATTTCTTTGATCAATTACGTTCCTGGGGATATGACCCAAGTGAATTTAAAGCCACAGAATTTAGTGTAGTTGACCTAATCCATCCAGATGATGAGATTTCAAAAACTCATACTCCTAGTGTTGCATACAGAATTGTAGAAAGGGGCACTTCGGAGCACACTATCGATCAAGGTTTCAAAAGAATGGCTATTGCTGCTGGTGCAAATTTACATTACAAAAGTAGAGTCAAAGAAGAGGATTGTCAAATCATTGCATGCGGCCCTAAAGGTACTAGTGCGGTAGCATACGGGGAGATTTTCCGTACTAAGCACCCTAACCATATTGCATTTCAATTAAATGATAAATTGGCCCCCGGCTCCTACTCATATCTAATTATCATCGATGGTATTGGACTGATTTGCACTTGCTTATGGCGAAAACAAAAAGGAAGTGATAGATTCCTAAATGAGACCATTGCTTGGTATCAGCATCATTATCCGGACATCGATATGGAGCCGATTAAACGAGTTGGAGGCAAGGGCGATTTCACAATTAACAAGAACTACTTCCAAGATGGACGTTACTATACTGGTGAATCAGGTGGTTTACAGGATTTTATGTGGGGATTTGGAATGAGGATGGCTGTTTGGTCAGGCCACCTAGCCGCACAGGATATTCTTGGAAATTGTAGTTATGAAAAAGAAGTCAGAAAGCAGTTAATGCCGTATGTTCGAACATCGGTTACAAATCGATTTTTGATGAATAGGGTAGGGAATAGAACGTTCAAAAGAATGTGTAAATCATGGATGAAGCATCAAGCAAAGAATGGAGATGGATTAATCTGGATTGGAAAGTTATTCCGCCCAAAATGGTACAAAACCATATTGTTTTACATGATTAGTCCTTTCATTTTGAGGAAGGATCCTAAAGCAATGGGGAGAGGGGTACGCCGTTTACCATTCCGCAAAGCAAAGAAAAGAGATTTGTGGGAAGCATCGGAATCTGCGGTAAAGGTTGGTCAAAGGTGGGATAAAATCCGCCGCTCTGGTGGAAATACCTCGTTTAGTGAGAATAGCGATTGACTCATTAAGCGGACCCTTTTGGCAGATGATATGAGCGACCTATACGGACTCACATTTGAACCAATGCCTAACCGTCTAGTTAACTACGGTACAACCGACAACGGTATCGCAGTTATCGAACTAGCATCAGACTCTGCTGGAGCTCCTCTAGAAGGAGATGCAATGGGTCCTAACACCTACACTCATGGAATGATGTGTGATATTGATACTGCGATTATCAAAGCTAGATTCGATGATGATGTTACTGTGATTGTTATTACAGGAAACGGATCAAAATTCTTCTCTGCAGGTGCATCTATTCAGATGCTTAACAGCGTCACACCAGGCTTCAAGTATAATTTCTGTCTTCACGCAAACGAGACTCTGTCTCGATTCGAACAGACTACCAAGCTGGTAATTTGTGCTATGAACGGGCATGCTGTGGGGGGCGGTCTTGAAATCGCAATGGCTGCAGATATCAGAATTGCTAGAAAGAATGCAGGAAAGGTTGGTCTTCCAGAGATTAATCTTGGTGTTCTTGCTGGAACTGGTGGTACCGCTCGCCTAACTCGTCTTATTGGTAAGGCTAAGGCATTAGAGATGATGGTCACTGGCGAATTAATGTCATTCGAAGATGCAAAAGATTGCAATCTAATCAATCACATTTGGGAAGGCGATGCAGACGATTTCCGTCGAGACGTTCTTGACTGGGCTAGCCAATTCACTCTACCTAACAAGGCAACAAAGGCTGTTGGAAACATCAAGCGTTCCTGCCAGACAGGACCTGAGATTCCTTTCGAGTACCACTTGGCACTTGAGCGTGAACTCCAGGCGGCTCTATTCGGTAGCAGTGATGCTAAGGAAGGAATCGCTGCTTATGTGGACAAGAGAGTTCCTAGTTTCGAAGGTAAGTGATTCACCTTTTGCATGTGCGAGCATTGTGCTCCATACTATTGCAGATACTGCATCTACGCAAGGCCTTTTTCCTAGCAATTTTCTGACTTCGTAATCTTGCGGCTTCAGGATTTAATTCGGGACATGTTGCTTTATTGTGGCCAGGAAGAAAGCATTGTTTACACAATCTTGCACCCTTCGATCGAAGTTTTGCCCTCATGGCCCTTTCAGGAAACAATTCAGGACAAGTTCTAGAATTATGTCCATCCTTATTACAGATAGAACAACTCCTCCAACCCTTATTTCTCTTTGATGAAATTCTCTCAGGGTATAATATTGGACAAGTTCTCATATTGTGACCTGGTTTATTGCAGTGGGAGCATCTTCTTCTTTCATCTCGCTTTGCATGTTTGTGTTTTTCAGGGAATAGTAGATTACAGGTTCTTTTGTTATGGCCTCTTCTTCCACAAAATGTGCATTGGCGCAAGGTAAGGGCAGAATTACTCGCTTCTCTTAGTGCTGCTTTTTCAGGGTTGGAGATAATACATGTACGTGAATTATGCCCTGCCTTTTTGCACAAAGAGCATACTCTAATTTCCACCTTTCTCTTCATTTTACTTCTCCGATTAGGTTTCAATATACAATTTTCAGTTGAATGCAAATCTGAGCCACATCTGATACAAGGCCCTGCATGGCTAGAAAATAGAAAAGGGGTGTATATTTGCTTTATTATTAATTCAATAAAGAATGGAAATTATTTTTTCTATTGCTATTTTGTGAACGATGTTTTCAAGTCCTTGAATTAGTTCGCCCGTTCAATGGCAACCAAGTACCCTGTTCCGGCAGATGTCCCAGATGAACTCATTGAGACCTTTATTGATAATATGGATGCAGCTACTTGCGGTACCGGAAAGATGAATCTTTTCGCCTGTGACCAAAAAATCGAGCATCTAAACGATGATTTCTACGATGGTGGAAATTCAATTCCACTTTCGTCTAACGACCCTGGACATCTTTTCGAGATTGGGGCTATGGCTCATGAGCAAGGAACCATCGGGGTTTTAGCAGGTCAACTCGGATTGATTGCACAGTATGCAAGAGATTACCCAGATATTCCTTATTTGGTAAAATTAAATTCAAAATCACACATGGTTAAAACATCTCAAAGAGATCCAATATCACAAGCAATGTGGGATATTGATGATGTATCATCACTTCTGCACAATGGAATAAATGTGGTTGGTATCGGATATACGGTCTACATCGGTTCAGAATATGAACATGAGATGTTGACTGAAGCAGCCACCTTTATCCGCCAAGCACATGAAATGGGAATGATTGCAGTAGTTTGGATGTACCCTAGAGGGAAAGCGGTTACTGATGAAAAAGATCCTCAGTTGATTTCTGGAGCAGCAGGTGTTGCAGCTTGTATTGGTGCAGATTTTGCCAAAGTTAACTATCCGAGGGCATTCGAAGGAATGACTCAGCCAGAAAGTCTTGGAATTGCAGCAGAAGCAGCAGGAAGATGTGGTATCATTTGTTCTGGCGGAGGTACACTTCCACCAGATGAGTTCCTTGGAAGACTTGTAGACCAAATGCAAGTGTCAGGATGTCGCGGTGCAGCAACTGGAAGAAATATCCATCAGAAAACAACAGAAGATGCTGTAAGAATGACCGCAGCTTGTAAAGCTGTAATTTGTGATGGTGCTGGAATCGAAGAAGCGCTTGCAATATACAATGGACAGTAATCATTGTACCATTCCACAAGAAGTGCAGATACTTCCTACAACTAGGCCACCGCAAAAAATGCATAGCCCAGTGTCAGTAATGCGACCAACTTGTGGCATGTTTCAGTATCAGTTACGCCTGATCAAATCGTTAGTCTGAACATTTCCTTCAGAATCAACGATTAGTGGTTGTCCTTCTACCCATCCTGGGCAGTTGTCGGAAACCCATGTTCGAGTGGCCCATTCGCAGATGTCATATCCGCCAGAAAGGATTCCACTTCGCTTGATGTAACCTACTTTGACAATGTCTTTGTCTTTGGAGAGAACATTGCCGAGTTGTTGACTAGTTGTACCATGTCTCATGGTGCTGTTAATATGTTCAAGAATTTCTGCTGTGTTGCGCGGGCGGTCACCCAGAAACTTCTTGATTTTCTCACGTATTCTTACTGTCTTCATTAGTCATCTCCTCCTTGTCATTCGGCCGAATCCTGTGTGTCGGGTGGGCCGCTAAACCCAAGGAGCGAAGCAGCCCATATAACCGTTCTGCCAACAAATGGTTTGAAGTTACATTAACTAACCCGATTCAGCATTCAAAAAGCGGTTTTATTGTTAAACCGAGTTTAAATAATCCATACTCCAGTGGAAATGTGTAACTAAATGTAACAAATTAGTCTAATGTAAGTGAAAATATTGATATGTGATTGACAATTCGAGAAATTTGGTGACAATGGTGCGTAGTAATCGTATTCGATCTACATACCAAAGAAGAATACTTGATTGGTTAGCCGATGGCGGTGGGACTGTAACCGAGGTTTCTCAGGCATTAAACATTCGAGTTCCTCACGCTTCTGCGGCTTTGAAGAAATTAAGAGAAACAGGGGACGTCGCTAAAGATGACCTCAGTATCCGAGGTTCAAGATATCGATTATCATCCCAGGGTTTAGCCCGTTTAGAATCAGATGGTTTAGCTCGTATGAGCGAATTAGTTCGCTGGCCTCCACCGCCAGGAGCAGCGGGAATTGTTCTATCGAGAGATGGACCAATGCTGTTACTTGGTTACGTCTCAATGCCTGCAGGACCCTTGCTTGGACTGCCTGAAAGGCCGATGGATGAAGAAAGTGGGGTGGTTACTTCTTCCAATGGAAATGAAGGGGAGTCTGAGTCATGGAGATGGGCTGTACAAAGAGGAGAAGGTCCAGTGTGGTGGGATATGAGCACGATGCGTCGTGCACAACCCCCAAGCGAATCAAGCCCTATGACCCTAACCGCATGGATGGAGCGTCCAAAAGTCATGGGCGTAGTCCGGGCTAGAATCCTCGACGAATCGAAGTTATGGCCATTGGGAGTGGGAAGTTGGTTCACATCATTGCCAAATGGACATTGGCCCGAACTGCCACAGGTGTTGAGGGATGGTGATTCTGTAATTGGTAGGGCTGGGAATTCCGGACCTTTCGTAAGCCCTAGGGGTGGAATTCATGCGAGAATCGGAAGGAGAATTGATCGTTCCCTAGTTGCAAATTGGACATCAAATAATGCTTTGACAATAATTGATTCGGATTTATTATCCAAATCGGAGTCCTCACTGCCATTCGAAATTCTTCGACATTGGTTGGAAATCATCCATCCTAGATTGAGCACTTCTTCTATTCATGACAGATTCAAGCGTTTGAAGTCAGACGTGAATTCCGGTTCTTCTAACGCACTTACTAGAAAAGTTCTGAATGATTTTCCAGGAAGGAATTGGAGTGAAGAAATATGCGATATAATCGACACTAGATATATCTCACAACGAGGCGGTGAGGCTGTATTACGATTTGCATTAGAAATTAGTGATAAGCCAATAGTAATCGATTGGCGATGGAAATATGATTCTGATTTACTAGGACGGCTAGCCGGTGATAGCCGTTGTCGATTAATCATCTGCGAGAATTCAGAAATTGAGTTACCCTTCAAATTGACCTCAGCTGGAAGTAATGGGAAATTCAAATTAGAAATGCCAGGGAGATTGTACTTACCAATTAGTTTGAGTGAAGAAATTTCAGTTCCTAGTGATTGGATTGCACCTACTACTCCCGACGAAATAATTCGCGGAAAGTCAGATTCAATATCTGATGCAGATAATGAACTCGAAGCCCTGTGGCAAGCATGTAGGCTAGAAAGTGGAGATGACGCCTGGGCCGATCGGCATGAAAAACAATTTCCACTAGCATCTTGGTTAGCCACAACTAAACAAAATCAAGCAGCACGATGGAGAAGAATTGGAGAACTACTAAATCCCATTTGGGTAAATCTAGCAGATTTAGAAGATTTTGATGATAAGGCTCTTGCAGAACTTGCGCTAGTTGATGAAGGAGCTCTCACGATATTAATTGACAGAGTTAGAAAAAATCCATTGAGAATCCTTTCGAAGAAAATAACAGAACCTGCAATTGCAACCGCTGTGCTCCTGAGTAGAGAATGGATTGATGAGGACGTTGATGTGACCGAGGTTTGGCTTTCCTATCCACTTCGAGTTTCTGAAGTCCTAAGATTAAACTGGGATCAGCCCAATATCGATAGACTAGTTGACTCATGCCCTCATCATAAGTTATTATTCGAAAATATCAATTTAGAAAGGGAGTGGATGTTAGCTATTATGGAAGATGTACATTATTCACTTTGGCAACATCAATCGGCCACTTGGTTATCGGTTTGTCTTTCATCATCCTTAGGTCGTTCTGCACTTATGATGCTCGACTTACCATGGCCCGCTATTGTCTATGAGCAACAATTGAAATCTGAAGATTTAGTTTTAGTTCACCACATGCCAGATGGTGTTGGAAAGGATTCATTGTTAGATGTGTTAGATGGTTTAACTTCTGCAGAAGAAGGGCGTCCTCCATCGAAGGGGAGAACTCATCCTTATGCAGGATGGCTATTCCAAGAAAAAACACCTCTACCTACTTTGGAAACAAATTTCAACCAAGAAATACATCTTGCTCTCCACCGTCGATTTCAACAATGAGGTCCGACCAGACCCACTTGACCGCACATGCAACATCGCACGGAGAGCGTCCGCTCTGTGAACTGCGATACCAATGTATGCGGTCGCGTGCCATCGACGAAGACCAGGGTGACTCTCCGGAGAATGACCTCTGATGCAAACCGATGGACAATGTGGTCGGTAATGGGTCCTCGCTGGACGAGAGAGTGAGAGTGAGACAAC